>NZ_JBFAWG010000094.1:0-20585 GCF_040680215.1 Streptomyces sp. NPDC052107 | reverse complement strand
GGCGGCGGAGACGAGGGAAACAGCGACTGTACGAGCCTTCACAACAAACTCCTTGGTCAAGGATGATTTTTCGACAAGGGCCCTTTGAATTCCCTATCCCATAAGTCAGAGAAACCCGGAAACCCTCGGGTCCTTGCCGTGCGGCGGACCCGACTATACAGACATGGCCTGGGAACTTACGGTTCCACTGTCTGCCGAATCCCCGGGATTAATAGCGCAGTCACAGGAAATGTGCCATATACAAGCACTCTGAACTGTGATTATGGGAAAGGCCTGTGGAAATAACCGGCTCACGGCATGTAGGGGCCCGGCCCCCTGTGAGTGCGGCGCACCTACGCCCAGGGCTGATGCGTTCTCAGCCTGGATCCGTCGGCCGGTGACCCGCTGACAGGGCGGCCCAGAACGAAGACGTGCCTTGTGACCTGCAAGGATGGGAGTTCCTGCGCTTCCACCCCGCGTCAAGACAAGACACGTCCTGAGTGAAATCCTCCCTGTGGGGCTCATAAAGTCATCGCTGCAGGTGAGCAGCGGTGTACATGGTCGTCGGTGGTGGCTGAGACGCTGTCTCGATGGTCGTGTCCCTGTTGTACCGCGCTGCTCGCACGCTGCTGCCCCTACCGGCTGTTCTGCTGCGCCGAGACACCGCCAGGGAAGCCGAGTTGTTGGTGCTGAGGCATGAGAACTCAGTCCTGCGCCGTGAGCTCAAGGTCCCGGTCCGCTACGAGTGGGCCGACCGGCTCTGGCTCTCCGCGCTGTCCTCGCGGATACCGCGCCGCCGCTGGACCGACGTCTTCCCCGTCACACCCGGCACCCTGCTGGCCTGGCAGCGCAAGCTGATTGCCATGAAGCGGGACTACTCCGCCCGCCGCAGCCGCAAGGGCCGACCCCCGACTGCGGCCGCGCTCAGCAAGCTGGTGCTGCACTTGGCCGGCGCAAATCCCCGGTGGGGACATCGTAGGATCCAGGGCGAGCTTGCCCGGCTGGGGCATCCGATCGCACCGTCCACGGTCTGGGGGATCTTGAACGCCGCGGGCATCGACCCGGCTCCACGCCACTCCGGCCCCAGCTGGCGCGAGTTCCTGACCGCCCAAACCCAAGGGATCATCGCAGCCGACTTCTTCCACGTGGACACCATGCTCGGAAAGCGCCTATACGCCATGGCGTTCCTGGAACACGGCACCCGCAGACTGCACATCACCGGCGTCACCACCCACCCCACTCGGACCTGGGCGACGCAACAGGCCCGCAATCTCTCCGCCCAACTCGACACACGGATGGAGTCCCTACGCTTCGTGCTGCACGACCGCGACGCCAAGTACGCCCCGTCCTTCGACGCCGTCTTCGAAGCCGAAGACATGGACGTGCTGCTCAGCGCGCCACGGGCACCACGGATGACCGCCCACTGCGAGCGGGTGATCGGCACCGTCCGCCGCGAGGCCCTCGACCACGTCCTGCTCATGAACGAGGCCCACGCCCGGCAAGTCCTCGCCGACTTCGAACGGCACTACAACGCGCATCGACCTCACCAGGCCCGAGATCAGAAACCCCCTCACGCCTCCGGGCCGCCCGCCACCATCCACGACCTCGACAGCCACAGACTCCTGCGCACCCGCATCCTCGGCGGCGCCATCAACGAGTACCGGTACGCCGCTTGACCTGCGGCGACGACTTTCCGAGCCCCACAGGCCCGGTGCGTGCCGGAAATTGCATCCGCGCAGGTCAGCCCTCGCCTGCTCGTGACCCCTCGCCGTCCGGCGTGATCGCTACTTGTGCTGGACCGCTTCGCCTACCTCGCTGTCTCCCACGCCTTCGCAGCGCTGCGACTGCTGCCGATGACCGACCACGAAAAGGACACCGAGATCCTCGCCCTGCGTCACCAGCTTGCCGTCCTGCATCGGCAACTCGGGGACCAGCGCCCCCGGTTCCGAGCCGAGGACCGGACGTTCCTCGCTGCGCTGTTGTCGGCGTTGCCCCGCGCGACACTGCGCCGGCTCCATCTCCTGGTCACCCCGGACACCGTCCTGCGCTGGCACCGCGACCTGGTGAGCACTGGACACCTGGATCGCCCGCGCCTTCGCCCCGGACCGGCTCACCGCCACCCACACCGCGCTCAGCCACGCGAACATCGCAGCAAGTGCCGCACAGGCCCAAACGCCCGAGCAAGTCCAGACCCGCCAGGCGATCAAGGAACGCGAGCGGCGGCTCGCCCGCTACCAGGCAGCCCTCGACGCCGGAGCCGACCCCGCCGTCGTCACCCAGTGGATCAACGAGCCTCAGCGGGACAAGGACGCGGCGCAGAAGAAGCTCGACGCGCACCCCGCCGTCCCCCGGAAGAAGCAATCACCGCTCGACGAGCGACAGATCCGGCAGATCACTGAGAGTCTTGGAGATATTGCACAGCGCATCCAGACCGCCGCCGCAGAGAAGAAGGGCCCGCTCTACGACGCCCTGGGCATCACCATCAGCTACGAACACGCAACGAGGGCCGCGATCGCGAGATCGAGGCCCTCATCACCGTATCGTCAATCGTTGTGTCCGAGGGGCGAGTCGACCGCTGACGATACGGTCGTGGTGGCGCAAGGGAAGCTGTTCCCCTGACTGGGCGTTTCGTCCCGAGTTTCGGAGGTCTAGTTCCACGCCAGGTCGAGGTGGTTTCGCCGGTGAGGCGTGCGGGCCAGCTTCCTTCGGGGGCACCGGCGCACCCGCATACATCAACGCAAGCGCTTATCCAGCCGGCCAACTCGACGCCCAGCTCGCGGAGGCCGCCGACTTGGGCGTCAGGCCGTACCGCCGCCCGCGCCCGCGGTCTTGCCCATCGGCGCGGCGCTGCAGTTCCCGCCGCCGCCCGACGGGACGGACCCGGCGGTCTGGTATCACGACCGGCCTTCGACACCGCGGCGCGCTACGGCAGCAGCATTGCGTACCACCAGCTCTGGAACGAGGCCTGGTGGCGTGACGTGATGAGACCTGCGTCACCCCTGGTCGCGTCATGTCACATTCGGCCCCCCTTCCGGGGTCTCAGTAGTGAGACCACCCAGGGAGGCACAGGCATGCCTGAGAGGACCGACACCGCGGCCGACGACCGGGCCGGCACCGCAACCCAGGTGTTCGTCGACCGCCGCGAGTTGCTCTTCGCGATCGCCTACAACATGCTCGGCAGCGTCACCGACACCGAGGACGTCCTGCAGGACACCTGGTTGTCGTGGACCGGCCGGACGGGGCGCGCCCGTTGCGGCGGGATCGACAACCCGCGCGCCTGTCTCGTACGCATCGCCGTGAACCACGCCCTCGCGCGCCGCGCCGACATCACCCGCCGCCGCGAGACCTATGTGGGCCCGTGGCTCCCCGAGCCCCTGGTCGACAAGGCGGCCCCTGACGACTACGCCGAGCACGCACTGCGCGCCGAGTCGGTGTCCCTCGCGATGCTGGTCGTCCTGGAGTCGCTCACCCCGCTGGAGCGGGCGGTGTTCGTCCTCAACGAGGCGTTCGAGTACGCCCACACGGAGATCGCGGACGTCCTGGACCGCAGCCCGGCGGCCGTACGCCAGCAGGCGACCGAGCGCTTCGTCCAGGCCGCGCCCGGCGGGAACATCACCACGCTGATGGAGATCCTCGCGCCGGACGTGACGGTGTGGACGGACGGCGGCGGGAAGGCCCCGGCCGGGCCGCGCCCGGTGCACGGCCGCAACAAGGCCGCGCCTCTGCCGGCCGGTTGCGCGACCCGTCGCGGCGCCGACTTCGACATCCGCTACCAGCCGGTCAACGGCGACGACTCGGCGGTGGTGTTCGAGGGCGAGTCGCCGTACGCGGTCATGGAGATGGATCCGACGCCCGAGGGCGACCAGATGTCGGAGGTCTTCATCGTCACCAACCCCGACAGGTTCACGCGTGCACCACGGGACGAGCGGGCCACGGCCGAGGAGGAGCGGGCATGACGGCGACTGGGCAACGGCCCGAGAAGGCTTCCTCCGGACAGCGTGTCGCCGACTGGTTCGACGGCCGGCTCGGCATCCACACTCTGGGTCGGCAGTACCTCCGCAAGGTCTTCCCCGACCACTGGTCGTTCCTGCTCGGCGAGGTGTGTCTGTACAGCTTCGTCGTGCTGATCCTGACCGGGATCTACCTCACGCTCTTCTTCCATCCGTCGATGACCGAGGTGACGTACCACGGCAGTTACGTTCCGCTGAACGGCGTCCGCATGTCCAACGCGTACGCCTCGACGCTGCACATCAGCTTCGACGTACGCGGCGGTCTGCTGATCCGGCAGATCCACCACTGGGCCGCGCTGATCTTCGTCGCGGCGATGCTGACACACATGATGCGGCACTTCTTCACGGGCTCGTTCCGCAAACCGCGTGAGCTGAACTGGCAGTTCGGCTGGCTGCTGCTCGTCCTCGGCTTGTTCGAAGGGCTGTTCGGCTACTCGCTGCCGGACGACCTGCTGTCGGGAACAGGGCTGCGGTTCGTCAACGGCGCGCTGCTGTCGGTGCCGATCGTGGGCACATATCTGTCGATGTTCGTGTTCGGCGGGCAGTTCCCAGGCGGCGACATCGTGTCCCGCTTCTACTCCCTGCACGTGCTGCTGGTTCCGGGAATCATGACGGCGCTCGTCGTCACCCATGTGCTGCTGGTCGTCTACCACAAGCACACGCAGTTCGCGGGTCCGGGGAAGACGGAACGGAATGTCGTGGGCTCTCCGTTCTTCCCGGTGTACCTGGCCAAGGCGGGCGGTTTCTTCTTCCTCGTCTTCGGGTTGATCGCGTTCGTCGCGGCGGTGGCATCGATCAATCCGGTCTGGGCGTACGGGCCCTACCGCGCCGACCAGGTGTCGACGGGCGCCCAGCCGGACTGGTACCTGGGCTTCGCGGAGGGGCTGGTCCGCATCATGCCGGGCTGGGAGGTCAACCTGTGGGGCCACACCCTGGTCCTCGGCGTGCTGATCCCGGTGGTCGTCTTCCCGCTCCTCCTGGTCCTCATCGGCGTCTACCCGTTCGTGGAGGCGTGGGTCACCAAGGACCGCCGCGAGCACCACCTGCTGGACCGCCCGCGCAACCGGCCGGTCCGCACGGCGCTCGGCACGGCATGGCTGAGCGTCTATCTGATCCTGCTCGCGGGCGGCGGCAACGACATCGTGGCCACGCGTCTCCATCTGTCGATCAACGCGGTGACGTGGACCATCAGGATCGGCGTGTTCCTGGTGCCGTTGGCCGTCTTCGTCGTGACGCGGCGCGTCTGTCTCGGTCTCCAACTGAGGGACCGTGAGCTGGTGGAGCACGGCCGCGAGACGGGAATCGTCAAGCGGCTGCCGCACGGCGAGTATGTCGAGGTGCGGCAGCCGCTGTCCCCGGCCCAGCGGTACACGCTCACCGCCCACCAGCGGGAACTGCCGTCAGCCGGACGGGACCTCCATCGGGCTGATGGGCACCGCGCCGTCGGCGGCGCCCGGGTTGGCACTGGTCAGGAGGAGACGGAGCCATGAGCCGCGGACCGCGTCGAAGGTGATCACGGTCGGTGTGTCGGAGGCCGTGGTCCATGCCATGACGGGCGTGCATGCCAAACGCCCAGCGGAGTCGCCCAGGCCGCCACGCCTTTGAGCGTATGTCCTGCACTGAGATGAGCGCCAGGGCGTCGCGAGCGCAGCTTCTTTCCTGCAGCAGACCTGCTCCTGCCGATGATGTCATCCATGCAGTTCAGGGGCTTGTTCGGTGCTGCGGCAGGATGAGCACTCGTGTTGCCTTGTCTCGCCTACCTGACCGGGCTTTCACGCTGGTGACCACCATCTCGGCGGTGCTGTTCATCTTCGTCTGGTCGATGATCCTGATCAGCTACATCGTGTGCCGCAGGCGCCGTCCCCACCTGCACGAGGCGTCGAGGCTCAAGATGCCCGGCGGCGTCGCCATGTGCTATGTCGTGCTCGCGTTCTTCGGGTTCCTCATCTGGGCACTGACCCAGAAGGAGGACACGCTGCGGGCGCTGCTGGTGACCCCGGTGTGGTTCGCCGCGCTCGGCATCGCATGGGCGGCGCTGTGCCGTCGCCGCCCCCGTCAGGACCGGCAGACCGTGTCCCGGCATCACTCGGACAGGACGCAACGGAGCTGACGCGACCCTGCCGACGTGGACAGCCGCGTTTGCGCAACGACTCGGTGGCGGCTCAACCGGCCGCCACCGAGTGGCGCTCCGCGCACCCGTCCGGACACCGTCACCAGGCCGGATCCACCTCGACGTGCCGCGCGACTCCACGTCAGTATCGAATCTCGATGAGGCGGCCCGCTACGTCCGGCTGGGGCACCGTGGGAACCCGCTCTGCGATCCCGAGCGCGATCCGATGCGCCGACCAGGCCGCGGCGGTGGCGTCGAGTACGTCGTCCACGGCGATCCGATCGGCCTCTCCCAGCTCGTCGGGGAGCACGACTCCGGCCTCCGCCAGCAGCGCGCGACGCATGTTCTGGCCGCGCCACGTCTTCTTGGCGTACTCCAGTGGCACCCCACCGGCCAAGGCGTGGAAGGACACCTCGGGATGCACCTCGTGGACGCGCTCATCGGCGAGCCAGCACGCCCGAGCCTCGAGAAGTTTCGGTGCCAGCGCCCACGCCTGCCGGCTCAGCCGACTCCCCGTGAGCTCCTGACACCGGTGTGCGGCCGCCACATAATCAGGTTCCTGCCATGCGGATCTCGGCGCGATGAGGAAAGCGCTGCTGCGTCGCGTCCCCAGCAGCGCTCTGGCCGCGAGATCAGCGGCACGCCAGCCCTTCTCGACAAGCCCCAGCGGCATGTCCACCGCGATCGTCTCCACCGCACCGGCACGCTCGATCAGCGCATCGAGGGATACGGCCACCAGGCTTTCCGCGTACGCGCCGTCCGTGAGCCGGATCCCCACCCACCCCTGCATGCCGCAGGCGTCGATCCCCAGGACGTCCATCGCACCCCACACCAACTCGGACCGAGGAGCAAGAGCACCTCGGCTGCCAGCAGCGGATCCGCACGGCCGCCACCTCGGCGGCCGCCCACCCTACGGCTACCACCTCGACAACACCGGCACCGCGCTCCGTGTCGGCCTCTGAAGCGTGTCCCCGGGATTGTTCAACCGTCTGGCCAAGGGCCGAACCGCTATGGGGCCGGTGGTCAGTTGACTTTCCGGTCCAGGCCGGACCAGTACGGCTGGCGGAGCTTGAACTTCTGGATCTTGCCGGTGGCCGTACGAGGGATGGCATCACGGAACTCGACACTCGTCGGCGCCTTGTAGCCGGCCATGCGCTGCTTGCAGTGGGCGATGATGTCGGCCTCGGCCGCCGTGGCTCCCTCGGCGAGCACCACGAGGGCCTTGATGGTCTCGCCCCACTTCTCGTCCGGCACCCCGATGACGGCGACCTCGGCGACCGCCGGGTGGCTGAAGATGGCGTCCTCCACCTCGATGGAAGACACATTTTCGCCGCCTGTGATGATCACGTCCTTCTTCCGGTCGGAGATCGTCAGGTGACCGTCGGACTCGTTGATCGCGCCACCGTCGCCGGTGTGAAACCACCCGCCCTTCAGGGCCACCGCGGTCTCCTGCGGCTTGTCCCAGTACCCGTCCAGCACGACGTTCGACCGGGCCAGGACCTCGCCGGTCTCGGAGACCTTCAGCCTCACTCCCAGCGCGGGCAGTCCCGCGCGGGACAGCTTGCGCGCCCGCTCCCCAGCGGGCAGTCCCGCATCCGCCGGCCTGGACCGGTTGAACGTGAGCAGCGGGGACGTCTCGGTCAGGCCGTAGATCTGCGTGAACTCCCAGCCCAGTTCCTCCTCCACCCGCTGGATCAACGTGCTCGGCGGCGGAGCCCCCGCGCACACGATCCGTACCCGATCACGGCCAGGGATCTCTCCCTCCCATGAAGCCGCCGCATCAAGCACCGCCTTCCACACCGTCGGCGCGCCGCACATGAGCGTCACCCCGTGTCGGCCGACCCGGCGCAGGATCTCCGCGCCGTCGACCTTGCGCAACACCACCTGCTTCACGCCCAGTCCGGCCATCACGTACGGCATGCCCCAGCCGTTGCAGTGGAACATCGGCAGCGTGTGCATATACACATCGCGCTCCCACACCCTGGTGTGCAGCCCGAAGGTCATCCCATTCACCCAAATGTTGCGGTGGGTCAGCTGCACCCCCTTCGGGCGGTCCGTGGTCCCTGACGTGTAGTTGATCGTCGCGGTGGCATCCTCGTCCGGGTCCGACCACGGGCGGGGGGCTACGCCGAACCGCATCAGTTCGGTCTCGGTCTGCTCCCCGAGGACGAACCGGTGGCGCGCCTCGACTCGGGCCAGCGCCTCGTCCAGTTCCGGGTCGACGAGCAGCACCGACGAGCCGCTCTGCTGCACCACGTACTCGACCTCATCGGGCTTGAGGCGGAAGTTGACCGGCACGCAGATCCGACCGCTCATCGGCACCGCGAACAACAGCTCCAGCAGCCGTGCGGAGTTGTGGCTGACCACCGCCACCCGCTCACGCTCACGCACGCCCAGCGCATCCAGCCCCGCCTGCCAGGCGCGCACCCGCTCACCCAGCCGCCCGTACGTCGACTCTGGTACCGGCACGCCTGGCTGATCCGGCTCGTCCACCACACCGGTGTCGGAGGCGAAACCCAACTCGGCTCGCTCGAGGAAATCGGCGATCGTCATCGGAACACGCATAGCTCACTCTCCTGCATCCGGAACAGCTACGTCACGCGGAAGCCCCGTGCTTGCCAGCGTTTTACCCAGCTAGCCGCTTGTACCGGCCGTGCCGCCGCTCGCGCCCGCTGCGTCGAGCAGATGGCCGGCCACTGTGTGCGCGCCGTCGTCGCCGACGAGCACGGTGTAATGGTTGACGTCGGCCACTCGGTGCGTCGTCAGCCGGGCGGGGTCGAGGCCGGCAGCGGCCAGCCGCTGCTCGTCGTACAGCCCCCGCGGCTCGTTCATCAGGCCACGGTCCGCCCACAAAAGCCGGGCGGGCAGCTTCAGTTGACCTACCGCAGCCAGTACCTCCGGATCGCACAGCACCTGTGTGCCGTCGACGCGCACAGCGTCGCGGACGCAGGACGAGCGCAGTCGCGGTTCCGCGCCGACGAGGTCGCGTTGGATGTAGGCGTCCACCCACGGCGACCATGAGCCGGAAAAGGCCGGATGATCCCGCCAGTAGTCACTGTATGCCTGCCGGTCGGGGAAGGTCATGGCCAGCCGGCGCATCGCCGGGCCGATGACGGCGTCGAGGAGCGCGTCGGGGTCCAGATGGGTCGGTGCGGGGAAGCCGAGTCCGCCGTCGACGAGGACGAGCGAGGCGAACCTCCCAGGATGGTGCACGCCGGTGAACGCGCTGACGAAGGCGCCCATCGAGTGGCCGGCGAGCACCGCTCTCTGCAGCCCGAACGCCTCGGCGATCGCTGCCACGTCCGCGGCGTGTGCGGCGATGCCAAACGGGCCGGGCAGCGACCGGCTGCCGCCGCGGCCACGCAGATCGGGCGCGATCAGAGTGGCCTGGTCCGCGAGGTGGTGGGCGACCCGGGCCCAGGAGAGTGCGTTGGCGGTGATGCCGTGCACAGCGAGCACAACGGGGGCGCCTGGTTCGGCCGCAGGCCAGCGCAGCACAGCGAGTTCGCCGCCGCTGACGGGCACGCTGAGTTCTTCGTACGGATCGGTCTCCGGCGTGGCCTTGGGGCGAGGGGCCTCGGCGTGATGCGTCATTTTCGGCGACTCCTCATCTCGTCCCGCACCGAATTGTGATCGTCCGGTCGCGTGCCGCGCACCATATGGCCCAGCGAACGGATCCGATACGTGCTCGGCACATGCAGGTGGCCTCGGATTCGTGTGGTGGGTCGACGTGGTCGAGGTGCAGTGTGCGCCCCATCGTTCACCTCACGGTAGAGGCGAGGCAGGTCCGGCAGAGGCCATGCCGGGCGAGTCCGAGCGGGAGGAACCGGCCCGGCTGCGGCGGCAGGACGCGGAGAAGAACGAGCGCATCCGTGCCGACCGGGCCAGGCGCGCCGCCCCGGACAGCGCGGCTGCTCTGCTCGGCGGCCGGCCGTTGAGCAGAGGGCCGCGACGGCTCAATCGACGTGATCGGGTGCGGATACCGTGCCCGAGGCGCCCGCGTCCGGCTCCGCGGGCGTCTCCTCCTGCAGCGCTCGGCCTCGGGTCTCCGGGAGCGAAGCGATCATCAGCGACGAGATCAGCAGCAGGACGACGATGTACCCGGTGAAGGAGCGCCTGAAGGAGTTCTCCGCCGTCTGTACCAGGGTGACCTGCGAGAACGGGAACAGCGTGTCGGCGGTGAGGTCCGTGCCGTCCTTCAGCGACACCGCGAAGACGACCTTTGCAGGCCGGAAGCCTTCCGGCACGCCACTCGCCGGCTGTCGCCGTCACCGCCGCCGGCCTGGGCCGACAACGGCTACAAGAACCAAGTCCGTGCAACTCGACATCGTCGTTACCCTGTTGCTATCGGACAGCTCCGTCGACGCCAGCGGTACCTTGCGTATCGAACTCCTGGGCGGCACCTCCCAGGCCGCCGACACCACGACCAACGGCGGGACCCCGGACCGGACCTCGATCCGCATCACGCGAAGCCCGACAACGCCGCGCCGAACTCGGTCCGTCCCGCGGCTGGGCCGAATCGGCGGCCCCCCGTGGTGACGGATCGCGACCCTGATCAACACTTCGCGATCGCCAAGCGTCCCGGGCTCAGGACGTGAAGAGGATTCGGCGACATATCAGCCCGGCAAGGGCAGCAGCTTACGCACATGATCGATGATCGGAGAACTCGATGTCTCATCGCCAACCACGCACGAGTTCGCCAGGCTCACCGTGATGGTGGGCAGCGCCGGGGAAGTGTGACCGTACCGGGCTTGTGCTTGAACGTGTCCATCACGAGCCACTCGTCCAACTCGGGGTCATAGAGACTCTGGATGCCGAATTGCAGCACCTGCCAGAACGTACTCCGGTCGTCCTGATCCACATAGATGTCGCCCAGGGCAAGGGGGAACCGCAGGAATTTCCCCGGAGGCCGTTTCGGCAGGACGACACCGACCCTCCAGTGGTTCACGTGCCGGTTCGGTCTCCGCTGGAGAATCTCCCGCCCGACGAACCGTGCGCCTCGGAATGCCCGGTTCAACTGGTTGAGGTCGAAACCCGGGATCTGTGAGCACGGATGTTGGGTCAGGCCGGGCCACTTGTAGGTCAGCGTGTAGAGCGTGCCGTGGTAGATCAGGTTTGTGAACCAGATCGGGTACCGCGGGCCTCCCGCGATCATCTGGCTGTCGCCGTTTCTCCCCTCCCAGCTGAACGGGACCGTGATGCCCAAGTCCCGGACAACCCACTTGCCCTTCCCGCGAAAGTCTCGAGGTAGGCGAGGGGGACGCGGCGTCGGCGTGCTGGGCCGTTCTGGCGTCACGGTCGCGAACGACTGCGCGACTGCGGTCCGCGTTCCGGCATGGGCCGGCGGCAGCACCGTCGAGACAATGGCGATCGCACCGGCGAGAGCCGCCGACGCTGTCGCCCGATGTGTGATTGTCCAGCGCATGGTCTCCCTCGACTGTCGCATCAGGCGCCGTCCTGGCGGGGTTCGAGCCCGGAGGTGCCGCCCGGTCGCCACCTCTGGATGGTAGGAGCGCACCAAGTGGCATATTCCCTACCAGATGACCGGAGGGATGACGCTCAGCCGAGCCGCACGACCCGACTCGGCTCCTGGTCTTTCCCCTGTACGGCGGGCGGCTGGGCCGCGACTTTCGAAGGAGGTGTCGGCGGGCAGCGTGACGGTCTTGGTCCAGTTGGGCGCGGTGCCACCCATGGCGACGACGTTGGCCGTGTTCCAGCTGCCGAGCGCGGGGATGCAGCCGACGAGGTACACCTGCCGGCCGGACCGGATACTCGCGTTCTGGTCGAAGGTCTCGCTGACGGTGCTGCCGCCGCCGGAGCCGTTGTAGGCGTCGGTGAGCGAGACGGTGGTGCCGGAGCCGGTGGTGGCGCAGTCGTTGTTGCCGGGCTCCCAGGTGAGATGCGGGCGGAGCTGTCCGCATACGAGGATCGGGTTGTGCGGTGGGCGGTTCGTGTGTCCCCGCACGGTCATGACGTGCTGGCTTACGCCGACGCCAGTCCCGCGCCGCGGCAGGACGGTCCGGCGGATGGTGAGCAGTTGACCGAGCTGTACCGGGGCAGATGGACGCCCTGCGCCTGTACGGGCACATCGCGGAGAGACTGCGCGTACCACCGGCCGAGGGCCCGGGCGAGTGGGTGGTGACAGCGGGCCGCCTGGTCGCGGCCGACCGGGATGGCCGGTGTGGCTGTCGCCCGGGTCGCCCCGAGGGTGGAGAGGGTGCCGGCGCGACCGTACGCCGCTGGGCCCTGTCGTGCCGAAGTGGCGCGGCAGGGCCCCTGTCGGCTTGGGCGCGCCGTCAGACGACGCCGCTCTCCCACCACCAGGAGCCGGAGCCGTAGGCGGGGTACTGGACGCGGCTGTCGGTGTGCTGCCAGGAGTGCGTGTACGCCTCGAGGCCGGAGAATCCGCAGGTCTCGGCGATCTTGTAGACCTGGAGCGTGGTGTGACCGGAGACCACGATGTCCGAGGCGACGCCGTAGCAGTGCATGCTGTTGGATGCGCCGCCCACCGATGCGTTGTAGGCGATGCTGCGGAAGCCGGAGTTGATGGTGATCGCGCTGTTGCCGGCCTTCCTGCGCACGGCCTCCAGCTTGTACATCAGCCGGCGCACGTTCTCCTTGACCTCCGCGGAGCCCACCTCGCCGCCGCTGAATCCGGAGCCGTCGTGGGAGTAGAACTCGCTCCATTCGAAGTGCGCGGTCGAACCGTCGCTGCTTTCGAGGCCGTTGAGCACGCTCTGGGTCTGCGGGCCGACGACGCCGTCGGCGGACAGGCCGTATGCCGACTGGAATCGTCTGACCGCGCTGTCCGTTGCCGGGCCGAAGTCGCCGTCCCAGGCGACGTAGGTCTGCTGGGCGCTCGACGCCGCCCAGCCGCCGACCCGGATCTGCAACTCCTTCACATCGGCGCCGGACAAACCCTGTTGGAGGGCGCGGGTCCACCCGTAGGCCGCGGCCCTGCCCGCCGAGCCGAGGGTGGCGGCCGCCACGCCGGCCGCGACCGTCAGGCCAGCCGCGCCCCGCAGGAGAGTGCGGCGGTCGAGGCTTCGGGTGCGAGTGTGTGGAATGTTCATGAATCTGTCTCCTTTCCTGGATGGCCCGAACTCCGCCCGTTCGGGGCGGAGCGATGGTTGCGGTACCTCAGGTGGCGAGGGGGAAGGCTTTGCGTAGCGGGACGAAGGTGAGCACGTCGGCCGGGAGGACCTCCTCGGTAGCCTCGTCGACAAGTGAGACGCGGACCGCCGGGCTGGGCGTGGTGTCGAGGCTCGCAGTGAGGTCCAGTGCGAACAGCACGCTGACCGGGTGGATGTCGCGTGAGTCCCGGTACGTGCCCGAGTAGCGCAGCACCCGCCAGGCACCGTCGTCCCAGTGTTCGAGCAGTGCCGAGCGGACGACAGGCCGCACGCTCTGCCAGGCCGCGGAGCGCTCCAGCAGTTCCACGGTCGCCTCGATCGGCACGCGTTCGCCGGCCGACGATGGCAGCGGGTTGCCGAACGCCCTGATCCTGGACTTGCGCAGCGGCATCAGCCACAGGTGGTCCAGATCGGAGGACACAGCCGTCAGTAGTGCCGTCGCGACCAGAAGGAAGGCCGCGGATGCGACAGGGCGTCCGGTGATCTCCGGCCACCAGGCGGTGTGCGCGGTCGCCGCCATGAGCCCGCCGATGACGACGAGCCAGGCCCTGGCGAAGGACCGCACGCCGATTGGGCCTTCGGCGCGGACACTGCAACCGCAGGACGACTCGGGCGCGGTGGCTTTGGCGTACGCCAGGTAGCCGGCGAAGCCAACGCCGAGCGCCGCCGTGGCGACGCCGGGCACGACCGGGACAGGGACGGCCAACAGGGCAACACCGAGGGCGAGTTCGAGTCCGCCAACGGACCGCAGGGCGAAAGTCGCCCGCCGACCGCCGCCCAGCACCCGTACCAGCACGGTGTTCGCGGCCAGTTGGGCAGTCCCCCGCCCGAAGAGCTTGCGAACGCCCGTCAGCGCTAGGAGCAGCCCGCAGACCAGCGGTGCGAGATCGGTGACGACCGGAATCATGGCACGCCTCCTCAGTGCCCGAGCGTGACGCGAGCGATGTCGATGTGGTTGTCCGCGGGCCGCCAGGCACCGAGCACCTGCGCGGTCTGACCGATCCGCATCCGAGACAGGTCCGAGGTCAGCGCACCGCCGAGGTACGAGGCGGTGGTGGTGTCGGGCATGATCCGGCCTACCATCTCGTGGCCGTTGTGCGCGAGGTGCAGCCGACTCCTGGTGATGCCGCGGATCGTGCAGTGGACGTTCACGATGTTGACCCACACCGCGTCCGCCGCGATGGTTCCGTCGGGCATCGTCACCCCGCGGGCGTAAAGCCCGTCGCCCACCTCGATCGCCTCGGCGGTGGTGGTGCGCAGCTTCCAGACGCTGGTGGCGTTGGTCAGCTGGATGAGGTGCCGTTCCCCGTGCGAGCCGGCGACGTCCAGCACGCTGCGGTCGATGGCGGTGATGCGTCCCTCCGCGAAGGCCGCGGGGATCGCCGCGTCGAGCGAGGGCATCGGCTCGGCGAAGGCCGCGTCGGCGTCGAGGCCACCGAGCGCGGACGCACCCACGATGGTGGCGCCGCCGATGGCGGCCTTGGTGAGGAAAAGCCGCCGGTCCAGACGGCGCCCGCAAGGTTTCTGGCCGTGCCTCATGTCGTCCTCTCCTGCTGTGTCCTCTGCTGGCTCCTGCGCTTTTCCTGATGCCTCGTCAGGCTCTGCATCCGGGTCACTCATAGATGTAGACGGGCAGCTTGCCGGAGCTGAGGCTGCCGATCGCGGAGTACGCGGCCGGGGTCAGATCGATGACCCGGTTGGTGCGGCACGAGCCGTTGCAGCACGTCGCCTCACCGCAAAAGCTTTGGGTACGCGGGCCGCAGTCGGCGAGGGTGACGCACACCGTGGCGCCCGAGCACTGGTGACGGACGTTCACTACCGAGCCGCATCCGCGACGCGGCATGTTCTCGCCGCACAGGTCGGGCCGGGTGATGTCCCAGCAGGCCGAGGAGAGGTTGGGCCAGGCGGCCATGTTCTTGGCCGACTGGCACGTACCGCACGCGCCGGTGCCGGCGCTGCCGCACGAGCCCCAGGCGTTGCCGCAGCAGAACCAGGTGGCTTCCCCCGCCCAGAGGGGCGTCGATCCGCAACCCATAACTGTTCCCTTCGCGTCAGCACAGGACATAGCCTGTTTGCGTGTTGGTCGGTGCATGACATGATCGGGGTGCAGGTGCATACGACATGGCCGCGCGAACGCGGTGTTGGGTGCCGCGGAGTGGGTGGGGTCACATTGGTGCCGTGAAGCGGGCGGGTCGCTTTGCCGCGCGCGCCCATGCCGGATACGGGTCACACCTTTGCGGGTGGATCGGGGCAGTGCCGTGCCGATGGTGCGGTTGCAACATGTGCTTGCGGACAGGCAGCCACCATGGGTCACCTGCTGCCCTATGCGACAGATGAAACGGCAGTGCAGGCGGAGCGGGACCATGATGCCGCGCATCTACGCGCGTTGGAAAGTGGTCGGGCGAGGCCAATCGGCTCCAGTTTGCCGGCGAGTCCGATCTGGGGCCCGGCCGGAGCGCACCCCGATCGCCGATGTCCGGTTCGCGACCGTGTAGCGGCCCGTGCCATCACGTGGTGCCCCGCAGGTGGGGTCGAGGCCCTGGAGCGGCGCACGGGCATCCGGTCCGCCGCCAGTACAAGCTTTCCAGCCGGCCCGACGTACTGCCGCCGCCGGACGCGATGCTCCTGAGTCCGACCGTTGGTGTGCATGCGACGGTGTCAGGTCTGCGGGCTGACCTGCAGTGATCGGCGCGAGGACGCCCCCGGGGCCGTTGCCCCATGGCTCCGGAGCGCGTTTTCCAACTCGGCGGCAGTTCGGGGGCCTTCGGGCCGCTCATCTTTGGCAGAGGTGGCACCCCGCACGGGGTGTCAACTTAACCTCCTTATTTCGCTTCGGGAGGCTAATATTCCAGCCGTAGATCGATATGTGCCCTGGTCTTGGGGCTGTCTGCCACCGGCGGAAACTCAGGTGGCCTCAACGCACGATCTGGGTAGAGTCGGGCAATGCCCGAGCTGAAGCGGCTACATGCCGACCATGCCTCGGCGGTCCTGACCTTCGAGCTGGTGAACCGCACCTACTTCGCTGCCTCGATCTCCGACCGCGGCGACGACTTCTTTGACCAGTTCACCGACCGGTACAAGGCCTCGCTGGCCGAGCAGGAGGCTGGCAGCTGCGCCTTCTACGTGCTCGTCGCCGAGGACGGCTCGGTACTCGGCAGGTTCAACCTGTACGACTTCGAGGACGGCACCGCCAATCTCGGCTACCGGGTCGCGGAGCAGGTCGCCGGCCGCGGTGTGGCGACCGCGACCGTCCGGGAGCTGTGCCGGATCGCGACCGCGCGGCATGGCCTGCGCACACTGCGGGCGGCCACCTCCCACAACAACGCCCCGTCCCAGAAGGTCCTGACCAAGGCCGGCTTCGTCCCGGTTGGCCCGGCCGGACCGGCCGATCTCGGCGGCAAGTCAGGCACCTGGTACCAGCGTGACCTCCAGTCATAGACCTTGATCTTGCTCGTGGGTCGGCTGCAAGAAGGCTGCGGCCACCGCCGATCATCGGTGTGTGAAGACTAACGATCTTGCGGTGGCCGCAGGTCAGAGCGTAGACCCTGCCCGCTGGCAGGAGGCGTTCGAGGTCCTGATGAGCCGGATAGCCGGCCGGTTCGCCCGGGTCGACCCCCGGCGTCGGGTACGGGATCTGGCGCTGGGGCTGCTGTCGGACCGGCCACGCAACAACTGCTGGAGCATCGCCGAGTGGGCCGGAGAGGCCACCCCGGACGCCATGCAGCACCTGCTCGGCCGGGCCCGATGGGGTGCCGGCGCCGTGCGCGATGACGTGCGCGAGTACGTCCTGGAGCATCTGCACGACGAGGGCGCGGTGCTGGTGGTCGACGAGACCGGGGACGTGAAGAAGGGCACGCACACCGTCGGTGTCCAGCGCCAGAGCAGAGCGGCTCCGCGGTGAACTGCTTCAGTTCACCGCGGAGCCGCTGTGTCGGGTTTCAGGTCGCCTCGTTTACGAACGAGCCCGGCCTGGCGACCTGGTCCATGTCGGCGGGGATGGCGTCAGGTGCCGGAGCCCGTCCAGTTGTGGTCGGTGTGGTCCGGCTGGCAGGTCCACTGCACGGTGTTGGCGCCGTTGGACGTGCTCCGTCCGTAGATGGTGAGGCAGAGGTTGCTGCCGCCGTTGACGAGCACGGATCCGCCGGCCGTTCCGGTGGCCCGTGACCAGTTCTGGGTTGCGTCGCCGTTGCAGCGCCACTGGGTGATCTGGGCGCCGTCGGAGGTGCTCCTGCCGTACACGGAAAGGCAGCGGTTGCTCTGGAAGTTGCGGATACGGGATCCGTCCCAGTACCAGTTCTGCGCGCTCGTACCGTTGCAGTCCCACTGGACCACGTTCGCCCCGTCATTGAGGCTGGAGCCGTACGGCAGGAGGCACTTGCCACTGTTGACGTTCCGGAACCTGACGGTCTCGATGGAACGAGCGGTGGGCGAGAAGTTGAAGACCAGACGCTGGGGAAGGACCCGGTCGGACTGGGCCACCTCGTTGATCCCGCGCACACGCCCGCTGGAGCCGTCCCAGTCGAGGCTCTGCGTCATGTCGGGAACCGCCGTCAGGACGTGCGGGGCCTCGCCGCGCCCGGCCTTGTGGACGCAGGCGCTCTCGCGGTACCCGGTGTCGAAGGACGACGGGCACAGACCGCTGAGGAAGAAGGAGCCCTGCGTGTAGACCGCGTCCTGCATGCCCCAGACCGGTGAGGTCCAGGCGGCGGAGGCGGTGACCGAGTTGCCGTTCCCCGTCCTCGGCAGGCCGGCGGTCAGGTCGAGTGGCCATTCGACGAGACGGCCGCCCGCCGCCTTCTGGACGTACTCGCTGGACAGCAAGGCTCCGGTGGACCGGTCGAAGCTGAGGGAGGTGAGGCAGGGAGCGTCGCCAGTGACCGCTTGGCAGGATGAATTGCTGTCCGAGGGCGTCCGGTAGAGGTACGACCTGGGCAGGACGTAGTCGAAGCCGGAGGGTCGGTTGGTGGCGCGCATCAGGTCGGTGAGGCGGAAGACGTGCAGATACCGACCGTTGCCGACCAAGAGGTTGTCCTTGTACCAGACGACGCTGTCGGCGTGGGAGGCGAGCGGGGTCAGCTTGCCGTCCGCGGACAGGGTCGTCAGGAGCACGTCGGTGTACCGGGGGGTGGCCGCGGCGTGGCTCACGAAGCGCAGCTTCGCCAGCGTGTTGTCCTCGTTGTGCCAGGAAACGACGTCCCAAAGGTGGCCTTCCCACGAGCCGTCAGCCACGTCGTTGTGGGGCACGGAGAGCCCCTGCGGGCTCCAGCCGTTCGTGCCGCTGTCGTCAGCGTCGTTCTTCCAGCAGTAGCCGTCGGCGTCGACACCCGGGTTGAACGGAGCCGGGTAGCACAGACCGTCCTGCCCTGACGTGCCGCTGCCGGCGAGGGTGGTCAGTCCTACCTTGCCGAGTTGGGGGTTGGCTGCCTCCCCCTGGTTGACGGCCGAGGTCGAGTCGCTGTCGAGCGACAGCTTGAACCCGCCGGCAGGGATCGGGGCGATCTCGCTGGCCGCCTGCGCCGGGCCGGCCATCACGTACATGCTTCCCAGCAGCAGCGAGCAGACCGCCGTCAGGCGGGCCAGCAGCGCGACTTTCGTAGGCATGCGGGAAGGAGGAAGTGAAAAGTGCATCACATGATCATGACATGACCGGCCAGGCCGTGAAGCGGCTCGAGGCACACGATGCTCGTGACCGAAGTCCGATAACTCCCTGTGCCGCCGGGACCTCCATGGGCGCCAGCGTGGCCGGGCGGCGCCCGCGTCAAGCCGACGCCGTCCCTCGTCACGCAGAGATCAAATACCTTCGATCACGAGCGAGCATCTGACATACAATCATTTCCTTCTGGTGACCAGCAGGAATCGGTCACTGATCGGTTCCGACAAGGGGGGACCCATGAACAAAACCCGCGCGACGCTCGTCGTGGCCGCCACCGCACTGACTCCGGTCCTGCTGCTCGCCGGCCCGTCCTTCGCGGCCGCTCCGGCCGCCCCGCACACGTCCACGGTGGTCGACTGCGACGAGGACAACGCCGTCGCCATTGCCCGGATCCTGGCCGACCCGGCCAGCGGCAAGGCCGTCGTACGGGAGGCCAACAAAGCTCTCGACGGCACTCCGGCCGACCGGGCCGCGTTTCTGAAAGGCGGCTTGCGGCTCGCCCGGGCCGAGGACGACCGCGTCGCCGTCGCTCGGATGCTGGCCCGCCCCGGCATCAGCAAGGCCCTGCGCGCCGCGGCCGAGAAGGCCATGGACGGCACGCCGGAGGAGCTGCGCTACTTCATCACCATCGGTCAGTACAAGGTCTGACCGATCTCACTGATGTCGGTGGCCGGGCTACCCGCCCGCCGAAAAGACGATCCAGTGGGGGGAGCGAACAGGGGAGAGCCAGCGCGGCTGCCGAGTCAGCCAAGGCATAGACGGCGCCTCGCCCACGACACCCGTGGCGCATACGGTGCCCCCCTGGCCATCGCCCCGGTGCTTCCGGCGCATCGCACAGGAAGGCCGGGGACGGCCCAGGCGCCGGTACAGCCCGCTCTACTGAAAATGCCTTGACGCAACGCCGTCCGGGAAGTTGCATGCGGTGCACTGCTGGTCCCGCGAAATGGAGGCGTGCCCGTGCCGACTGCCGCTCGTGAGGTGTTCGAGCGTTACCACGCTTGCTGGGAGGCTCGCGATCCTGACCGAATCGCCGAACTCCACACGGACGACTCAGTGTTCCATCTGCACTCGGGGCACGGACCCGTGCGGGGACGGGCGGCTGTCCGTGAGGCGGCGGCCGAGATATTCGCTCTCGTCCCCGACCTCGCTTTCGAACTCGTCTCGCTCCGCTGTGGTGAGAACTTCTGGGTCGTCCAGTGGACGCTGACCGGGACGTCCGCCTCCGGCGCCGCGGTCGATGTCGATCTCGTTGACTTCGTCCTGGTTGAGAACGGTGCGGTGAGCGAGAAACACTCCTACGTTGACGGCGCGGCGATGCACGCTGCTCTCGGCTCCCCGGCCGGAGACGAGAGCCATTGAGACCGACAGCCGCCCTTCGACTCACGTCAGGCGGCCTCGAAACGCTCATCGGGTTGACGGCGCCGTCTTCTCCAGGCCGGCCGCCGAGGCGAGACCCCCGCGCCCTCCGTTGCCAGCTGCTGGCCAACGTGATTCAGGTCCTGGTCTGGTATACGACTCAGCTGCCGCTGACCTCGGCTGTGCGAGGCCGCCGTCAAGCCCCACCTCGTCATGCCTGGTGTCTACCCGCAGGACCCGCTCCATCGAGGTAAGGGCCCGTAAAGAATCAACACGTTGGTTTGGCCTTCGTCGTGAGGGCCGCGCCGTGTGCGGTGGCATGGACGAGGAGCCCTGCCAGGGTG
>NZ_JBFAWG010000093.1:0-20620 GCF_040680215.1 Streptomyces sp. NPDC052107 | reverse complement strand
GCCTGGCGCCGCCACCATCAAGCCGTCGCGCAAGCCCGCCACCAGCGCCGACACGAACTCCAGGACCAGCCATGATCGGAACTACAGCTGCCGTGTCAGAGTTTGATCGGGGCACGGGTCTGCCTTCTTCCTCTGCCCGAAGGCAGTCATGCAATGCGGAATCGAGGGCGGAGTGCCGCCGCTCGACGACGTGTCGACACGCAGCGGTGTCCGTCGCATGTCCGCTTTCTCGGACGCGGCCATAGTGCCGAGCACCGTTCCT
This sequence comes from Streptomyces sp. NPDC052107, assembly GCF_040680215.1. Taxonomy (NCBI): domain Bacteria; kingdom Bacillati; phylum Actinomycetota; class Actinomycetes; order Kitasatosporales; family Streptomycetaceae; genus Streptomyces; species Streptomyces sp. NPDC052107. The sequence goes on along the minus strand of NZ_JBFAWG010000093.1, from coordinate 20,358 downwards.
CCACACGCAAACCTGAGAGAGCACGGGACGGATTCCGAGTGCCTGAGGCCTATCGCTAATAACGCCTATAAGTTCTGGTTCTGACGTAGGGAGGGCGAGCCACGTCATCGAGCCGGACGTGCACGTCGCCGCCAGCCCCTGCCACCACGGCATCGAGGCCCCAGTAGACGACGGCGAGGAAGTCATCCGCCACACAGTCCGTGCGCAAGACCGGAAGATTTCAAGTCCAGTGAGACGGTCGTGACGCTATGAGGTTTGTGGTGCGGGTTCCCGGCGCTTGGCCGGGTCGTTGATCCATGCCTGCTGGGGTATCTGGGGTGGTCGGGGGCGGCGGCCGAAGCGTTCGGGGTGGCGGGTGTATGCCTCGGTGAGGGTGACTGCTCGCTGGTCGCGGACCTCCTCGGCGGTGCCGAAGTGGACGCTGGCGGGTGTGTGCCAGCCGATCCCCGAATGTCTGTGCTCGTGGTTGTAGTACGTGATGAACGCCTCGAACCACTCGCGGGCATGGGCCAGCGAATCGAACCGTTCGGGGTAGTCGGACATGTACTTCGTGGTCTTGAAGTGGGCTTCGATGTAGGGGGTGTCGTTGGAGGTCTTCGGCCGCGCCTCCCGCTCGAAGCGGGTGCACGGCACGGCCACACCGCCCCGCGCCTGACGCATAGGACGCCCCGGTAGGCAGTGAAAGGCTCAACGAGGGCTTCGAGTTGCCTTTCCGAGTGGGAGTGGGCCTGCCCCCGGTATGAGGGCGTCAGGCGGCAGATCGGCTCGTGTAGCGCCCGACGAGGTCGTGCCAGCCGGCCTGTACGCGTTCTGGGGACATTCGGCAGCCGGTGAGCAGGTGGTCGAGCAGTACGGTCTCCAGGTAGCCGAGCAGCGTGGACGCGATGAGTTCGATGTCGCCGTCCACTTTGGCCTCGCGCAGCAGCAGGCAGGCGTGGGCCAGCCGGAACTGGTACGCGGGGCTGGTGTGGCGGCGGCTTTGATCGCCGTGGGCCGCGGCCAGATAAAAGTCCCGGTGGGCGTGCTCGTGGCGGATGACAGCCGAGCCGAAGGCGAGCATCCGCTCAACGGGAGCCGCTCCCGGGTCCAGCGGCGGCGGCCCCGAGATCACGGCGGCCTGGAGTTGCTGCTCGTAATGGCTGAGCAGCGCCACCAGCAGCCCAGTGCGGTCGCCAAAGTGTCGGAAGACGGTGCCCTTGCCGACGCCCGCACCGGAGGCGATGTCCTCCATGGTCACGTTCGCTGTGCCACGCTCAGCGGCCAGACGGTTGGCGACCAGGAGCACTCGGTCGCGGTTGCGTGCGGCGTCGGCGCGCAGCCGGAGCGCGTCGTCGGCCTGTATGAGGGTGGGACTCGTCCGGTCGACCCGCTCCCGTCCGGCCGCGTGCTCGAAGACGCACAGAGAGCGACGGCTCCAAGGTGTACCGGCCCTCGGCTTGGCGTATGGCGGCCATAAGCCTCACTTGGGACCGGTGACAGACCGGACGTGGACCCCGTGGTGCGATGAGTTCACAGGAGTTGCGGCAGCTGAGCGATCCGGATCGGGAGACCCCCTGAAACGTGCCCCACACAGCACCGCGACGCAGTAACGCGCGCGCACCGTGTGCGAGGGCCTGATGGCCTTCGCACACTGACCAACGGGCGCCCGTCGCCATGGCCGCGGCCAGCACACACATCGGACTCGCTCATCTGGGCGCGCAGCACTACGTCGACAACCCCCCTCACCCCAATCGGGCCGGGAACCTCGGAGGCGCGGCCGTCTTCCTCACCACCGCCGCCGGTGTCTGGACCTGTTCGTGTGGACGGCCGAGCACGCAACGGGTTCTCGTACGGGGCCTCGTCCATGGGTCTTCAGGCGCCTGGTGCCCTGTTCGTGCAGGACACCGGGCGTCGGCACTCAGTTCACGCTCTGCCCGCCGTCCACCATGATCGACTGGCCGGTGACGAAGGAGGACCGGTCGGACAGGAGGAAGAGGACCACCTGGGCGACCTCGTCGGCCTCGCCGATGCGGCCGAGGGGAATGTTCTCCCCGTGCGGGTGGTACTCGGTACCGTCCTCCGCCTTCGTGATACCACCCTCGGTCAGCGGTGTGCGGATGACGGTCGGGTTCACGGTGTTGACGCGGATCGCGTCGGGCCCGAGCTCCACCGCCGCCGCGCGTGCCAGTGCGGCGACGCCGCCCTTGCTGGCGCTGTAGATGGAAATGCCCGGGGTGCCGAGCTCGGCGAACACCGATCGCTGAAGATCCACTCCACCGTCCGGCCCTCGCCGACGGGGGTGAAAGGCGGCACGGACGGCGTAGGCATCACCGGACTCGTAGTCCCACGCGCAGGGACACCGACAGGTCGGGGGATGCGACAAGCCACACAGGCAGCTCGTACGCCACGCTTCTCAACGAGCGCACAGCCCTTCACTCCGATGTCGTGCGTCGCCATGTGCTGCGGCCGTTCATACTTCGCTGCGGGCCGACGGCCGGGCCAGAACGAGCTGGTCCGCGTACCAGCGGTCGGCAGTCGCGGCTTCACGGAGCTGGTCCGCGTACCAGCGGTCGACACCCGCAGCCTCGCGGACCAGGGTCACATCGATCCACCGGCCTTCGTACCAGACGTACAGGCCGTGTCCGTCCCAGCGCTGCTTGCCCTTACGGAGCTGGTCGTGCTGGTGATCGGGACGATTGCCGACCGCCTGCCTGCCGCGGTAGCCGCTCCAACCGTCGTCGCGTTCGCCCTCGTGTCCGCGAACATGTCCGCCTGCCGAATAGCCGACGCGGCCGTCGTTCTCGGGTACGGTGCCGGCAACCTTACTGTGCGCAACGGGTTCCGCAACCGCTGCGGACGCCGGGCCGCCGGTGCCGAGCAGGGCTCCGCCCGCGATCGCGGCAGAAGCGACAGCGGCCCGGACGCGCGTGGTCAACCTCTTCATCGTCCTCTCCCTGTTTCATGCGCGGCCGCACCATCCAGGCGGCCGGGCGTGAGTGGGTACAGCGTCGGTTCCTGCGGGGGGATTCCGGGGCGGCCATAGGCGGTCGCGATCGCCGGTATAAGTCGACTGGCTGCCGCCTGAATCACCTGCCAGCCAGCAAGCGAACGACGCTGAAGGGTGGCGTTGGTGACCGGTTCGTCGACGACGATGCGCAGGCTGGCCGGCAGTTGCGGTGCTCGGGCGCCTTGTGGATGCCTGTGGACGATCCGTACTGGCCGACGCGCCACGGGGGTTGCCGAAGAGCTCAAGAGCGCCCTGCCCCGACCAGGGTGCGCTGCACGGCATCGACGGTTGTCGGCGGCGGCTGAACGCCGTCGTCGAGAACGGTGGGCCCCGCTGAAGCTCTCGCGTGTTCTGTCCACACCAGTTGCGGTGCGCGACCGGAGGTGATGCCGTGGGAGGGCGGCGGCCATGGATGAGCCGCCCTCGCAGAAGGACAGCATGGAGCTTCCCGCGCGAGGCGCCGTAGGTTGCGCGTGTCCGCGATCCGAGGATGTCTCAACCTGGGGGACTAGCCCGATGGCACTGCCCCTCCTCCCCGCTCGCGTGCGGGAGCCGGGATGCGGTCGTCGTCCCCGACAGGTGATGCGCCCGCTTGGCCTCAGAGCCGGGGCGGTTGCGGACGCATCTTGCGTCTGGCGCCCATACAACCGCCTGGGCCCGGCTCGGTGGCTGTTGCCCGAGCGATCAGCAAGTGCGGCCATGTCCGGTGCTCCAGCCCCGGGCCACTGACCGCGTACCTCATCATCGACGAAGGGTCCGGCCATGGCGTCTGCATCCATGCAGGGATTGCAGGGAAAGGTGGCACTCGTCACCGGGGCGACCAGCGGGATCGGTGCGGCCGCAGCGGAAGGGCTGGCCGAGCGCGGTGCACACGTGTTGGTGGCGGGGCGCGACGCCGCCCGCGGCGAGGCTGTGGTGAGCGCGATCCGCAAGCCCGGAGGGAGGGCGGATTTCGTGAGGGCTGACCTGGGCGATGCCCAGGCAGTGCGACGACTGGCACATGACGCGCTGGGGCTGGGCGGTGACCGGGTCGACGTGCTGGTCAACAATGCGGGGATCTATCCCTTCGGGCCGACGGAGGACACGGAGGAGGGCCTCTTCGACACCGTGTACGCCCTCAACGTCAAAGCCCCTTTTTACCTGGTGGCCGAACTCGCGCCGATGATGGCTGATCGGGGTGGCGGATCGATCGTGAACGTGAGCACCATCGCGGCCGCGCTCGGGGTATCGGGCATGGCGCTGTATGGGTCGAGCAAGGCGGCGTTGAACCTGCTGACGAAGGCGTGGGCGGCCGAGTACGGCGCGCGGGGGGTGCGGGTGAACGCCGTCCAGGTCGGTCCGACCCGGACCGAGACCACCGCCCAGGCCGAGGAGGACCTGCAGAGTCTGGCCGCCCAGGCGCCCGCCGGACGGCCGGCGTCCGCTGCGGAGATCGCGGCGGCGATCGTGTACCTGGCGGACGACGCGGCAAGCAGCTTTGTGCAGGGCGCGGTCCTGCCCGTCGACGGCGGCCGCACCGCCGTCTGACCGAGCCCCCTGTTCCCGGCCTCCGCCGCTGTGGGATCACTCGCTGGGCGGCTGTTCGAACGCGGCGATGAGGCGGCCGAGATCCTGTCGCCGTGAGTCGGCCGGCCACACCGCCCACGTCCGGCGGATGAGGGGGTGGCCCACCAAAGGTGACCACGTCACACCCTCGGGGATGGGGTGCGACCAGTCTGGCGGAGCGAGCGCGAAGGCATGTCCGGCGGCGACAGCCGCCAGTTTTACCTCGGCGATGAGCCGCTGCCCTTCCGGCGCCTGCACTCCCACGTCAAGGCCGTGGCTGCGCAGGATCGCGGTCAGCTCGTCGTACCAGGCGGGGCTGTCCGACCGGGGAAAGGCCACCCACACCAGCCCCGCCAGCGCATCCAGCGCGATGCCCTCCGGTCCGGCGAGCTCCGCCGCCTGCTGCGCGGCCAGCAGCACGCCCAGCCGCTCCTGGTTGACCAGCATCGCGTCGAACTCCTGCCCGGTGGGACGCTCCCGGGGCAGTCCCAGATCGAGCTCACCGGCCTGCAGCGCGGTCAGTTGCTGGGCCGTGGACAGGTGCCGGGCCTGTACCCGGGTGTCGGGACAGGCCTCGGCCAGCTCCGCGAGTGCGGGATTCAGCAGGCGTGAGGGGAACTCCAGCGGGATACCGATCCGCAGCACCCCGCCGCCGCCTCCCGTGAACCGGGCCATCGTCCGCAGCGCCTGATCATGCCGGGCAAGGACCGCGCGCGCCTCCCCCAGCAAGGCAGCACCTGCATCGGTGGCCCGCACCCCGGTGCTGCTGCGCAGCAGCAGCTTCACCCTGAGCTGCCGCTCCAGCGCGCTGACTGTCTGAGACAGTGCCGGCTGGCTGACGTGCAACCGCCGGGCCGCGGCCGAGAAGCCGCCCTCCTCGACCACCGCCACAAAGGCATGCAACTCCCGCAACTCCATGCCCCCATCGCATCACGCAACGGACGCCCGGACCACCGCCGGCCGGAGGTACAGCATGTGGTGTCTACGTGGCCGCGCCTGGCGGGTACGTCGGTGGTTATCGCGCCACCGCAGTGGATACCCCGCCTTGTTGCGGTTGGCTGTGGTGCGTTGAAGCCGGTGAGCGCGCCGGCAGCAGCGCCTCATCCGACCCGGCACGCCGACACAGTGGTACACCGCCGCCGCGACCGACCCGGGCTGGCGGAGTGGTTCGCGGAACTCGGCACAGGGTCACGGCCTGTCACGGATGAGCGGAAGAAGCCGGCCACCCCAGCCGACGAGGACATCCGGTCGGGGCTGATCAGCACCGTGCGCGCGGCAAAGGGACCCGGCAGGCCAGTCGTTCAGCGTGCGACCTGGTGTTCGTCGAGTGCGCTCCTGCCCTGCCCGGCTGGAAGGTCGTGGCGGTCGGCTGGGCCGAGCGCGTAGCGGCCGGCCCAGGCGGCGAGCACGGTCGCTACGTACTCGGCGTCGGCCGCCTTGGTGAGCAGGTGGTTGGCTCCGTCGAGGGCGATGAAGGATTTGGGGTGGCGGGCGGTGTTGAAGATGCGTCGCGCGTTGTCGACGTCCACCAGTTCGTCCGTCGGCGAGTGGAGTACCAGCAGCGCGGCTTTGAGGTTCGCGATGCGTTCGGCCTGCGGCTGAGCGGCGATGTCGTTCAGGAATTGTCGTTGGATACGAAAGGTGCGGCCCGCCAGCATGACCTCGGCCTGGCCCTGCCGCTCTATCTCCGCCCGGTTCCTCCCGAGCAGACGCAGCACGTGGTCGGGGCTGAAGGGTGCAGCGATCGTGGCCACCGCCCGCACCTGGGGAATGCGGTGCCGTGCGGCGAGAACCGCCGCACCGCCGAGCGAGTGTCCGATGAGGAAGGTCGGTGCCTCGAAGCGGGTACCCAGGTACTCGGCGGCGAGCACCAGGTCGTCGACGTTGGAGCTGAAGTGGGTGTTTGCGAAGTCTCCTCCGGAGCCGCCCAGACCGGTGAAGTCGAAGCGCATCACCGCGATACCGAACGCGGTCAGCGCCCGTGAGATACGGGTGGCCGCGACCTGGTCCTTACCGCAGGTGAAGCAGTGCGCGAACAGGGCGTACGCCTGCGGCTTACCCTCGGGCAGCTCTAGCCGCGCGGCGAGCGGAGCGCCCTGCGATCCGGTGAACTCGACCTTCTTGCTCTGCATCGGCGTTTTCCTCAGCTCTGCGGGGCTGGGTGGTGGCGCCGGTAGTGGCGGGCGACGCGCACGCGGTTGCCGCACGCTGGGGAGCACCATTCCCGGCGCGGGTGGTTCTTGATGAAGAAGAGCAGGCAGTTCGGTGCCAGGCAAGGGCGCAGGCGATCGCGGTCGGCTCCGGTGAAGAGTTCGACAGCCTGGTGCGCGATGAGCTGTACGGCAAGGTCCGCAGCCGTTCCGGGGCCCCGATATCCACGTGACGGTTGCCCGCCGGTGGGCCAGAGGAGTTCGGGCCAGGCTTGCGCGAGAGCGTTCAGCGTGGTGATCGCCTCTGCTCGCGCCGGTTTGGGCGCGGTGGCCGACGGGCGTGGATCCCGGGTCGCCTCCGCTGCCAGGTATCGCAGTGCGTCGCGCAGTGCACGCAGTGCTCCGGCGACCGGGCGCACCGTGTCCTCGTTCAGCTGATCGGTCTTGATCGCGGTCTCGGCTCCGAGTCGGTGGGCGACCGCGCGCAGCCAGGCTGTGGCGTCGGCGTTGCTGTCGAGGGCGTCGTGAGTGCGGCCGCGGTCGAGGATGACGGTGTTCATCAGCTCGACCGGCAGCGGTTCCCCCAGCAGCGGCGCGCTCGTGGTCACACCCTCGGCCATCATGCCTCCACGATACCACCAGACTAATGGATGTGGCCATCAATATCCATTTGACGGCAGGGGAATAGCGCGCCATAGTCCTAACGCTACAACCGCATGCCAACCATTAGGTTGGGTACAAGGGCATCACAAGGAGAGACCGCTATGTCAGCGCTGCCCCAGATCAACCCCACCGAGGCCACCGGCGAGGCCGCCACCCTGCTCGCCGAGCTCAAGAAGAGCATCGGCTCCGTCCCGAACATGGCGAAGGCGATGGCGAACAGCCCCGCCCTGCTCAAGGGGTGGATGAGCCTGTCCGGCGCGCTCGCCGGCGGCGTGCTGCCCGCCCCGGTCCGCGAGCGCCTCTCGCTGGCCACGGCCGAGTACAACCGCTGCACCTACTGCCTGTCCGCCCACACCTTCCTGGGCAAGAACGTCGCCAAGCTCGACAGTGACGAGATCGAGCGCGCCCGACACGCCGAGTCCACCGACCCGCACGCGGCAGCTCTGCTCGCCCTCTCCGACGCCATCGCCCGCGGCCGCGGCACCGTGGATGAGGCCACCCTCAAGACCGCCCGGGCCGCCGGCGTCACCGACGCCGAAATCGCCGAGGTCATCGGCAACCTCGCCCTCAACATCCTGACCAACTACTTCAACATCGTTGCCGACACCGACAACGAATTCCCCCTCGTCACGCCGCACCAGCACGCCTGACGCCCCCAGCCGTGCGGGCCGCCACGCCCTGTCCTGCCGAACGGCGGCCCGCACGCCCACCCCCCGGCCCCGGCTCAACCACCCCCGGCAACACCGGCAACAGGCTGCGCAAGCCGACCCCGCGACCGCGGGTGAACCATCCGACTCCGGCCACAGCGGGCTGCGCCCGCGAGCGAGCACGAAGACATCCTGCGGCAGGACACCCACGAGGGCATGCCCACCCCTGGCCGCGGCACTGGAGGCGGCCACGGCCGCCTCCAGTGCCGCGTCGCCAATCGACTCACGTGCCCGCCCAGCCGCAGGTCCAGCGCACCACGCGGGAGCGTGCTCCCTGCTCCTTCAGCGGGCCGCCGCCCACGCTGAATACACGCCCTCGGCCACGTCAACCACGCGCCCTCCTCACCTACCAGGGCGAATACCAGGCCCGCACCGCAGACGGCGCCATCGGCACCCGCGCCGCCGCCCGCTGGACGACGGCCCCTGGGGCGACCACGCCACCACCGCCGACCAGCATGCCGTCCCCCAGGTCTTCTTCACCGACCCCGAGGCCGCCGCGGTGGGCCTGACCGCCGAGCAGGCAGCCCAGGCAGGCCACCGCATCAAGACCATCGCCGTCGACTTCAACGCCGCCCAGGGCGCCAACCTCTACGCCGACGGCTACCAGGGCCACGCCCGGATGGTTGTCGACCTCGACCGGGACATCCTGCTCGGCGTCACCTTCGTCGGCCCCGGCATCAGCGAACTCCTGCACTCGGCGACCGTCGCGGTCGCCGGCGAAGTCCCGCTCAAGCGGCTGCGGCACGCCATCGCCTGCTTCCCCACCGTCAGAGAGATCTGGCTCTTCCTCCCCGCCGCCCACCAACGCGACAAAGACCGAGCCACACCGCACGAGGACGACAGCGGTCTGCCGGGGACCGTCCGCGCCGGTCCCCGGCAGCCAAGGGCGGTGCGGCCGGGGCAGTTGCGCACACCACGGTGTGCGCCGGCTGCCGGCAAGGGCAGCCGGCGGATACCGCCGCCTGGACGCACACGCTCTTCACACCCGCTGTGTGCTCACACTTTCCAACTCGCGGACGAGGTTGGACGCCACGTCCTTGGCGTCACCGAAGATCATGAGGGTCTTGTCGAGGTAGTACAGCTCGTTGTCCACCCCGGCGAATCCCGCGCTCATCCCCCGCTTGATGACCATGACGGTGCGGGCCGAGGCGACATCGAGGATCGGCATGCCGTAGATAGGACTGTCCTGCCGTGTGCGTGCGGCCGGATTGGTGACGTCGTTGGCTCCGACGACCAGCGCGACATCGGCCTGGGGGAAGTCCCTGTTGATGGTGTCCATGTCCACGATCCGGTCGTAGGGCACGTCCGCTTCGGCCAGAAGCACGTTCATGTGCCCGGGCATGCGGCCGGCAACCGGGTGGATGGCGTAGCGGACGCGGGCGCCGCCTCGCTCCAGGATCTCGCCGACTTCCTTGATGCGGTGCTGGGCCTGGGCTACGGCCAGGCCGTAGCCGGGAACGACGATGACGTCCCGGGCGGTCTCCAGGATCATCGCGGCCTCGTCCGAGGTGGCGCTGCGGACGGGGCGTTCCTCGGCCTCGCCGGCCGCGCCGGGGGTCGGGGCGTCGAGCTGGCCGAAGGCGCCGAACAGCACGTTGCGGAAGGACCTGTTCATGGCGCGGCTCATCATGATGGACAGCAGGAAGCCCGAGGCGCCGTCGAGAGCGCCCGCGATGATGAGGGCCTTGTTGTCCAGGACGAATCCCATGGCGGCGCCGGAGAGTCCGGCGTAGGAGTTCAGCAGGGAGATGACGGTGGGCATGTCCGCGCCGCCGATGGGAACGACGAGCAGGATGCCGAACAGCGCGGCCAGGGCGATCAGCACAGGGAACCGGGCGTCGGCCGTCGGGGTGACCACCAGCCACAGGGCGATCAGGACGGCGGCGCTGAACAGGACGAGGTTCAGCACTTGCTGGCCGGCGAAGACTGTCGGCCGGCCCGGAAGGATGCCCTTGAGCTTGCCGAAGGCCATCAGGCTGCCGGTGAACGTGATGTAGGCGAGGAGGACTTCGAACATCAGCGCCGCGGTGATGAACGTGCTGAGGGAGGCGGCGTGCTCGTAGTACTCCGCGGTGCCGACGAGTCCGGCCGCCAGGGCGCCGAAGGCGTGGGAGAGGGCGATGCGTTCGGGCATGGCCGTCATCGGCATGTACTTGGCCATGGCGCCACCGATGAGAGCGCCGACGACGACGGCCGGCACGATCCACCGGTAGTCGACGATGTCCTTTTGGATCAGGGTGCCGGTCACGGCCGCGGCCATGCCGATCACGGCGAGCAGCAGGCCGCGCCGCGCAGTGCGGGGGTGGGTGATGCCGCGCAGGCCGAGGATGAACAGGGTGCCGGCGGCGAGGTAGAGCAGGGGTATGACGACGTCACGCATCGGTTTCTGCCTTTCGTGCGGCATGCGCCCCTGCTTTGCTGGGCCGGAACATGCGCAGCATCCGGTTGGTGATCATGAAGCCTCCGACGACGTTGATGCTGGACGCGGCCACCGCTACGGCGCCGAGCGTGGTGATGAGCGATCCGCGGTCGGATCCGGCCAGCAGGAGGCTGCCGACCAGGGAGATTCCGGCGATGGCATTGGTGAGCGCCATCAGTGGGGTGTGCAGGAGCGCGGGTACGCGCCGGATGACTTCCAGGCCGACGATGGAGCCCAGGACCAGGACGTACAGGCCGGCTTCGATGGCGGTGGGCATGATCAGCCTCTCTCTGAAGCGACGGGGTGCGGTGCGCCCGCAGCCGGATCGATGGGATCCAGGCCCAGCAGCGCGCGCAGCTGCGAGTGGACGACGTGGCCCTCCCGGGCCAGGAGGGTGTCCTGGATGATCGGGTCGTCGGAGGTGAGTCGCGGCCCGTCGCTGCCGATCAGGTGGCGGGTGAAGTTGGCGATGTTCCTCGCGTACAGGCGGCTGGCGTGAGCTGCGGCGCCGGCCGCCAGGTTGGTGGGCGCGGTGATGGACACGCCGGAGTGCTCGATCGTCTGGTCAGGCACGGAGACGGCGCAGTTGCCCCCCTGGGCGGCTGCGGCATCGACAATGACGGATCCTGGCCGCATGGCACGGACCATGTCCTCGGTCACGAGGAGGGGCGCCGGCTTTCCGGGTACCTGGGCGGTGGCGATGACGATGTCGGCGGCGGCCACTTCGTTGCCGAGGACCTCCCGCTGGCGGACGTAGAAGTCCTCCCCCTGGGCTTGGGCGTAGCCGCCCGTGCCTTCGGCTGACGAGGTGTCGAGCGGCAGGTCGACGAAGATCCCGCCGACGCTTTCGACCTGTTCCCGTGCCGCGGCCCGGATGTCGTAGGCGTGGACGACGGCTCCGAGTCGGCGCGCGGTGGCGATCGCCTGGAGGCCTGCGACGCCCGCGCCGAGGACGAGGACCCGTGCCGGGGGCAGGCTGCCTGCGGCGGTGGTCATCATCGGCAGCATCTTGTTGACCTGCCCCGCCGCGAGCAGGGCGGCACGGTAGCCGGCTATGGAGGACTGCGAGGAGAGCACGTCCATGGCCTGGGCACGGGTGATGCGCGGCAGCAGGTCGAGCGAGAACGCCGTGATGCCGTGCTCGGCAATGCGGCGGATGGGCTCGGGATGGCTGAGCGGGTTGGCGAGCCCGATCAGGAGGGTGCCGGGGCGCAGCAATCTCAGGTCCTGTGCCGTATCCGCGTCCTCGGCCCGGTGTCCGGATCCGGACAGGCGAACCTGAAGTACCAGGTCGGCGGCAAGGACGTCGCTGCGGGGTGCGGTCCAAGCGCCGGCATCGCGGTACTCGCCATCGGAGTAGCCAGCCCGCTCACCGGCGCCGTATTCGACGATCACCTCGTGTCCGTCGTCGGTGAGGGATGGAACCTCGTTCGGGGTGAGAGCGACGCGAGTCTCTCCGGGAGTGTGTTCGTGTATGACGCCGATCTGCATCTGCGTCGTCCTTTCACCGCCGCCTCATCGAGGCGGCGCGTGGGCTTGAGGGGGATAGGTGCGAACCGTGTTTTTCGCAGCGGTCACGGCGTTACGAGCGGCGCAGGAGCCGCGCCTGCGCGGGAGGCCGCCGCGAGGCCACAACGGGGCTGCCGGGGGGCTCTCCGCTTTGGCCTCGCGGCCTCGGTCGCTTACTGAGCGGCGATACCGAGGGCCATGAAGCCGCCGTCCGCGGCGAGAGTGACGCCGGTGATGTAGCTGGCGCGGGGTGAGGCAAGGAAGACGATGGCTTCGGCGATCTCACGGGCCGAGCCCAGGCGCCCCAGCGGCACCCTCGCCCCCAGCGCCTCGAAGTCCTCCTCGCCGATCATGTCCGTCACGTTGTCGGTCTTCGTGTGGCCAGGGGCCACCGCGTTGAAGCGCACCCCACGGCCCCCGAACTCGACGGCCCAGGCACGGGTGAACGAGTCCACGGCCGCCTTCGAGGCGCCGTAGACGGACGTGCCGGCAATGCCGGCCAGAGCGGCGACCGTGCTGACATTCACGACGCTGCCGGACCCCTTGGCCGCCATATTCGCCACCAGTGCTTGGGTGAGGAAGAACGTGCCGCGCACATTGGTCTGAACCAGGGTCTCGAATGTGTCCAGGCCCTGCTCCAGCGTGGGCGCGAACGGGTAGGCGCCGGCATTGTTGACCAGGACGTCCACCTCACCGGCCTCCTCGGCCAGGCGCCGGACCGAATCCAGATCGCTGAGGTCCGCGGCGACGAACCTGGCCTTGCCGCCGGCGGCCTCGATGGCTGCGACGGTGTCGGCACCCTTGGCGGCATTACGGCCGGAGACAATGACGAACGCGCCCTTCTGGGCCAGCAGGAGCGCGGTCTCACGGCCGATGCCGGACGTGCTGCCAGTGACGAGAGCGGTCTGATTCTCGAACTCCACGAGAAACACCTTTCTGCGAGGCGGAGATGACCCCGCAAACAGTAGGTACGAAATGTGTCGTACCTATGGATAGGCGCTTCCCGAATGTGAAGCAAGTCGGGCCCAAACACCGTCGAAGACTGTCAATCGCCAGCCTGATCAGGGGATTCCTTTCCCCTCTTGCAGCTGCTTTTGGCGGCCATAAGCAAAACTGCGGTGTGCCGGATGGCCCGGCCGGCTCCCGGCCGGGCCATCCCGCAGCGGTCCGCCCAACGGCGGGAGCACAACCACCCACGCTAACGAAAGGAAAGGCCCTGGCAGGCCGAGAGACCGGTCCACCAGGCCGCCCGCCGCACGGGGGGCGGATCACATGCCAGGCGACCGCAGGTCGGCTGATGTGCTGCCGGCTCGTCTTGCATGCCGCCATCAACCCGTCGCACGGCCGCCGAATACAGTTACGATGAATCACGTACCTGGGGAGGAAAGTCATGCCGGACAGCGAAGGCCACCCCGACATCGAAGAGATGGACCTCGGCACAATCTTTGCCGCACTGGCGGACCCTCACCGACGCCGGGTGATCGAGGAACTTTGCGCGGAGGGCGAGGACATCGAGCGAACGTGCGCATCGTTCCCTCTCGACTTGTCCAAGTCGACGCTCACTCACCATTTCCGCATCCTGCGGGAGTCCGGGCTGATACGGCAGAACGACTACGGCAACAGCCGCAAGGTCAGGCTCCGCCGGGCCGAGTTGGAGAGCCGCTTTCCCGGCCTGCTCGATCTGGTCCGCGCGCAGGCGGCCACCCACGCCTGAGCCGGCGGCCGCATCCGCAGATCACTTCTCAAAGCCCTCGCCACGCCCGCCGTCCGTGACCGAGCGCAACCCACGACGCCAAGTTCGACGTCCCGCTGCTCCGCCTGGCGCTCAGGCTCCCGGTCGCCTACGTCGGCGCGATGGGCTCGCGCCGCACCCACCTGGACCGCAACGAGCGTCTGCGCGAGGTGGGCGTCAGTGAGCTGGAGCTGGCCCGCATGCGCTCCCCGATCGGACTGGACCTCGGCGCCCGTACGCCCGAGGAGACGACCCTGTCCATCGCCTCGGAGATCGTCGCCGGCCGCCGCGGAGGCAGCGGCGTCCCGCTCACCGGCGCCCACCGGCCCCTGCACCACGACAGGACACCGGCAGCGATGGCCGGCTGAGCACACAAGGCGCCATCGTCCGACTCAAACCGGTACGGCCCTGCTGCGAAACGCGTCTGGCAATTCAGGGGTGCTGAGGGGAACTGAAGTTGATCGTTGCGTTGTCTGCCTTCTTCGCCTTGTTGGCTGCAGGAAGTAACGCTCTGGGTACTGTTCTTCAGCGCCGCGCGGTACTGTCGGTTCCTGCTTCCCCGTCCCTTCGTCCCGGATTGCTTCGCGACCTTGCCCGCACCCCCAGCTGGTTGTGCGGAATGCTGGCCGTCGTCGCAGCGGCACTCTTGCAGGGCCTTGCGTTGGCAACCGGGGCTCTGGCCGTGGTGCAGCCCGTCTTTGTGCTTGAACTCCCCTTGGCGCTGGTGATCGGTGGTGCGGTGTTCCACGTTCACCAATCCAGAGCGGCATGGATCAGCGTGGCGGGTATCGCCGCCGGTTTGACGGTGTTCCTGTTCTCCATGGCTCCCGGGGGCGGGCGCGAGCAGGTACCAGGACTCTTGTGGGCGCCGGTGCTGGCCGTCACCGGCGCACTCGGCGTGGTGCTGACGCTGACCGACCTTCGGCGGCCCGCGGGAATGACGCGTGCGGCGTCCTTGGGCGCGGCGGCGGCCATAGGCAACGCCTTGACCGCCGCTCTGATCAAGTCGGCTGCCGATGTGTTCGCCAGCAAGGGCGTTGGCGGCTTTCTCCGTGCGTGGCAGACGTACTCCTTCGGTGTCGTAGGAGCAGGTGCCCTGCTTCTTCTCGAGACGGCGATGCAGGCAGGGCCGCTGATCGCCTCGCAGCCGGCGCTGACGTTGGGGGACGCGGTGGCCAGCTTCTGCCTGGGCATCGTCCTGTACGCCGAACAGCCGCGTACCGGCTGGTGGCTGGTCCCTGCCTTCCTGGGGTTCGGCGTGTTGTGCGGCAGCTCACTCGCTCTCGCCCGGACCAAGTGCCTGGAGGACTGCGTCCCCCCCAGCGCGGCCAAATACGACTTGACTGCTCCCCCGCCTGAAGGAAGAGGAGTTGTCTCCTTCGGAGGCGGTTGAGCGGGATTTCCAACTCACGCTGCCAGCGGGAGCAGCGCCCCGTCTGCTCTTCCACGATCAGCACCAGCCGGGGTCAGACCAGCCCAGACCAGCATCACGCGGGGCTCCCGGTCCTCACCGGGGCGGACGCGCAGCACCTCGATCACTGGTCGCTTTCATCCGATTGTGATGCGTCATCACGTCGGCCGTCGCATCGCAGAGGCAGCTCGACTCGGCACGGCGCTGGAAGGTCTGACCGTCGCCGACCTGGTGCAGGGGGTGAAAGCCGAACCAGTTCTCAGCTGCGGGATGACATTCGCTCCTCGCGGCCTTCGGCCTGACAACACCGTGCGGGAAATGCGCCGCCCGGAGGCGATTATTCGAGGTCATCCCGCCCTGTCAGCGGAGGTTATGACCGCCATCAGCATCCCCTATCACCGACACGAAATCTCCGGCAGGCACCACGCGCTGATGACGGACGTCACCTCGGTCACGAGGCGACGGACAGCCGGGAGAAGCGGTATCGCCCACCCGGACAAGGCCATGACAGAAGCGAAGGATTGACTCATGAGTTCTACCTACATTGCCGGGAGCGTCGCACTGGTGACCGGTGCGACCAGCGGCATCGGCGCGGCCACCGCGGCGAAGCTGGCCGAGCGGGGCGCGCACGTGCTGGTCGCCGGCCGGGACCAGGCGCGCGGCGAGACAGTGGTCGGCGCCATCCGCAGCCGCGGCGGCAAGGCGGACTTCGTCGCAGCCGATCTGCGGAACGCTGCGTCCGTGCGACAGTTGGCGCGCGATGCCAGGGAGCTGGGCGGTGGCCGGGTGGACATCCTGGTCAACAATGCAGGGATCTACCCGTTCGGGCCGACGGAGCAGGCGTCGGAGGGCGATGTCGACGCCGTCTACGCCCTGAACGTCAAGGCGCCGTTCTACCTGGTGGCCGAGCTTGCTCCGGCGATGGCGGAGCGCGGCTACGGGGCGATCATCAACGTGGGCACCATGGTCGCTGAGTACGGGGTGCCGGGGATGGCGCTGTACGGGTCGAGCAAGGCGGCGCTGAACCTGCTCACCAAGTCGTGGGCCGCCGAGTACGGCCCGCGCGGTGTCCGGGTCAACGCCGTCGAGCCGGGGCCGACCCGTACCGAGGGCACCGCCGGCATGGGCGAGGACCTGAAGGCTCTGGCCGCGCAGGCGCCCGCCGGGCGACCCGGCGAGCCCGGGGAGATCGCCGAGGCCATCGCCTTCCTGGCCAGCGACGCGGCGAGCTTCATCCACGGCGCGGTGCTGCCGGTCGACGGCGGCCGCGTGGCGGTCTGACACCGCACCGGGTTCGGGGCCTGTGCGGTCCGCCGGTGACGGTGGCCCGCACACGCCCAAGCACCGCCCGACCTGAGTGCGGACGGTCATCGCTATACAGCGGGGGACGCGACGCGTCACCCCCGGGTTAACAAGGGCGATTTGGGACCTACCGCAAGGAGGCACCTCATGCGAGGGGACGGCACCGCGCTGCATCTACCGACCAACAGTGCACAGGCGGACGACAGCTTCGAGAAGGTGCCGAAGTCCGCCGCGATGACACTCCCCGCTCAGGCGGCACTCGTGGAGAGCCTGCGTCGTTTCACCAACGATCTTCTCCGCCTCTGGCAAATCGGCGACGCGAAACGGGAAGCTGCCGTGCTCATCGTCGATGAGCTGGCCATCAACGCAGTCCAGCACGGCCGCACCGACATGACACTGCTGCTGACGCTCAACGACGTAACCCTCCGCATCGCCGTCGCCGACACCGGCCCGCGTGTCCCCCACCCCCACGCGGGCCTTGATCCCGACGAGCACGGACGCGGTGTAGGGATCATCGAGCACCTGGCAGACCGGGTCGAATTCCGCGAGGGCGCACGCCGATGCCTGGCCTGCGCCTGGCTGCGGGTACAGTCCCTCCCCGACACCTCGGTGGAACGCTGCGCGGCGGCCTGATACAGGCCGCCCGCCCCAGAACACATCTCCGTCCGCAGCCGTGGCCACACCGGCGCACGGCGACCGCCGCCCCCAACAACCATGACCGGGTCCAGGCCGCCGGCTGAAGCGCCGCATCAGGCACGTGTTCGCCCCGGGGGTGGCGTATCGCCCAGCTGCTGTTCCGGGCGGCACCGCACGGCCACAATGATCACACCTAGTCGGCCCGCTCGGGGATAGTGTGGCCGATGCCGCGCCGACGCAGCCAGGTGCGGATGGCCCGGGAGCTGTAGCCCTTGTCGCCCAGGACGTGGGCGGGCCGCGCGCGGGGCCGATGCGGGGCACTCGTATCGCTTCCATCACGGCGGTGAACTGAGTGCAGTCGTTGGTGGTCACCTTCTCGGCCGTGAGCGGCCGAGCTTGTGCGCTCGGCCGTTCACGCCTCGTCGCGCTCCCGTCTGTCCCCGACGACGGGACGGTCGTCGCAAAACGAAGAGGCCCAGCGCAAGTAACTCGCGGGAGCTCGGCTCGCGTGGACGCCGCCGCGGCCCCGGGCCGCAACTCTGACAGCGAGCACCCCGCCGTACGCAATGGTGGGAGCTGGGGCCCGGACGTGTGGCAACCACGCTGGCTTCCCCCGCCGCAAGTCGAGTGCGTCCGAACCTCCCCGTGGTACGCCCGACAGCACGCCCACATTGCACCCAACGCCCGATGTGCAACCGGTGCGACAGACAGCACTCCGAAGCCTGGCTTATGGCGGCTCTCAGCAATTGCGTTGGCACCAGCGGTATGGCGCGGAGAGCCGACGACGTTGTCAGGTCCGAACAGTGCCCAGCCCTGGCGAGCGCTTGCGCTCATGCGAGCGCCGACGCACCCGTCGACTGCTTGAGACCCACGCCCAAGAAGGGTGCCCGTGCCGATGTCCGCCGATCCCGGCTCCCCCCGTTCACCCGAACCCACTGCACGCAGCACCGCATCCCTGAAAGCCGCGCCCGGTATACCGGGGTGGCTGGTGGCGCTCCTGGCGGTCGCCTGCGGCACGACGGCCGCCAATCTCTACTACGCCCAGCCCCTTTTGTCGTCGCTGCGTGACGTCTTCCGCATAGGCACCGCCACTGTCGGCGGGCTCATCACGATCACGCAGGTGGGCTTTGCGGTGGGCATGCTGTTCCTGGTCCCGCTCGGCGACCGACTCGAGAAACGCCGGCTCGTCATCGTCCTCTTGGCAGTCACCACGCTCGCCCTGGCCGCGGCCGGCGCCGCCACCAGCTTCCCGATGCTCCTCATCGCCTCGCTGATCAGCGGATTCACCTCGGTCGTGGCCCAGATCCTGGTGCCCTTCGCCGCGAGTCTGGCCCCCGACCACGCCCGGGGCCGGATTGTCGGCCGGGTGATGAGCGGTCTACTCACTGGCATCCTGCTCTCCCGCACGCTCAGCAGCCTGGTCTCCGACGTCGCGGGCTGGCGCGTGGTCTACTTCGGCTCCGCGGTCCTGATGGCGCTCCTCGCCATCGCCCTGCGCTTCGCGCTGCCCGAGCATGCTCCGACCACCGGCGTCCCCTACCACCAGGTGCTCCGGTCCACCGTCCAGCTGGTACGCACCCACTCGGCGTTGAGGCGTCGAGGGCTGTATCAGGCGGCGATGTTCGGCGCGTTCAGCGCCTTCTGGACCACCGTCTCCTTCGTGCTGACCGGCCCAGGATTCCTTTACTCTGCGATCGGTGTCGGAATATTCGCCCTGGTCGGTGCGGGGGGCGCGGCTGTGGCGCCGCTGGCCGGCCGCTGGGCTGACCTCGAGCTGGCGCGCCCGATGACCGGCGCCGCCTTCGCCGTCGCGGCGGTCGCCTTCGTGGCCGCCAGCCTTGGCCGGCACAGCATCGTCCTCCTCGCGCTGGCCGCCATCCTGCTCGACATGGCGGTGCAGACCAGCCTCATCCTCGGCCAGCACACTATCTACCGACTGGATCCCAACGCCCGCGCACGCCTCAACAGCGCCTTCGTCGCCACCTTCTTCATCGGAGGGGCGCTCGGTTCCCAGCTCGGCACGATCGTCTACCGCCTCGGAGGCTGGACCGCGGTGGCTGCCCTCGGCGCGGCCATGCCGCTCCTGCCCTGCTGTATTGGGTTGGGGAGCGCCCAGCTGCTGGCCGCGTTGCGGGCTGACGGCGGGACGACGCGGCCGTTGGAGAGCCAGACCTCTCAGCACGTCCACCGCAGCACGACACCAAGGGAGTTCGCGTTCTAACCGATCGACCAGTGGTCTCACTGATGCCATCGATCAGGTATTGCTCTAGACGAGTCCATTTCTTTCCGCCGCAGCACGGTTAAGGCGAGGGACACATACATCGAGACGGTCCAACGACCCTGCCGCCCACTCGCCCCTTGTCTTAGGGTCTGTCCGGTGAGTCGCCCTCCTGAAGAAGTCGGGTTTGCCTCGACCGGCAGCTGCCACGCCTGCTCCGGCAGCATCTCCCACCAGGTGTCCTGCACCGCGCGCGCCTGGCCAGGATCGATGCGTTCTTGGACGGCGAGCGGTTCATCGCTCTGTGGCGGGCTGTGTTCGCCGAGCGGCTGGCCGATCTTCACCTGCTCTGATCGTCCACGCGACCGGCCCTCGCTCCGCAAGCGGTCGAAGAAGTCGGCCGCGCGGTCATGGGGGGCACAACACGCTCGCGTCGCACGAGCTCTGCCGTAGCAGTCAGGAGAGCTGGTCGAGCAGTTCCTGGCGGTGTGCGGTGGCCCATGAGCCGAGGTGGATGGGCTCTCGGCCGAGCAGGTTCTGGACCGTGCTGGTGGTGACCGCGGAGTAGTCGAAGCGGCCCTCGTAGGTCTGTCGCGCCCAGATCAGTGTGCTGGCTGCGTACGCGGCGTCCATGTTGGCGGGCGCGGTGTCCAGCCCGGCATCGATCATGCGTTGCAGATCGTCCGGGGTCAGGACCAGCGCGGGGATCTCCCGTCCGAGGGCGTCGGTGAGGACCTCGGCCACCTCGGCGCCGTTGAGGAGATCGGCGGACAGGTAGTAGTCCTTGCCCGCATGCGTCTCGGGACCTTCGGTCAGGACCTTGGCCACGACCGCTGCGATGTCGTCGCCTGCGATCCAGCCGACCTGCTTGTCGCCCATCGGCCACACCATCTGGCCGTCGCGCAGCCGGTTGATGCCCAGCAGGTTCTCCATGAACACATGCGGATGCACATTCGCCCAGGCCAGCTTGGAGCCGGCGATGTAGTGAGGTTCCCCCGCTGCGCGGGAGTGGCTGACTAGCAGGTCAGGGCGGGTTGACGTGGTTTCAGGTTCACTGGTTCGGTCGCTGCCTGGCTGGCG
>NZ_JBFAWG010000092.1:0-20719 GCF_040680215.1 Streptomyces sp. NPDC052107 | reverse complement strand
AAACGACCGACCCTCCCCCACACACCACCCCACACCCACCGACCCAAGCCGGCCAACACAACACCGAACCCCCGAACTCCCACATGAACGCCGTCGCCGCGCGTGGCCGCGCCCGCTCCCGGCGAGTGCATTGCTGGTCATGAACCGTCTGGCCGACTGGCTAGCGGGACCAGACGGCGTACCTCCACGTGCCTGCCACTCACGAAGACGCCAAAGTGGGAAAAACAGGCCTGTTGGAAGGGAGCATCCGCCCGTGGGGATACCGAGTTCGCTTCGCTTCGCGAGAACAGGCACAGACACAGGGTGCCGCCGGCCAAGGGGCCCCCGATTGCGTACCACAGCGGTCACGGTCGCGCTCGCCGCGGCAGCTGCGGGCTTTCCCGCCTCCCGCCCGTCGGACCGCACCGGGGCTCCCCACGTGGCGGAGGACCGGCACCTGGCATCCGCTGTGATCGCGGTGAACCACGCCTACCAAATACCCGATCCGCTGCCGACCGCAGAACCGGGCACGCTGATCGCGGCTACAGACCATGGTCCTGATGCGCGGCTGGAGAGCGCGCGGCGCTGGACGGTGCTGTACCACTCCACCAACGCACGCGGCGCGAACGTTGCCGTCAGCGGCACCGTGCTGCTGCCGTCTGGACGCGCTCCCCAGGGAGGGTGGCCGGTGGTGTCCTGGTCGCATGGAACGACCGGCGTGGCCGACGCCTGCGCACCCTCGCAGTCGGCGAACCTGGGCTCGGAAGCCTTCGCTCAGGAACTGCGCGCGCTCCTACGCGCCGGGTACGCGGTCGCTGCCTCGGACTACCCCGGACTGGGCACCCCGGGCCCGCACACCTATCTCGTCGGCGCGGACGAGGGCAATGCCGTGGTCGACATCGTCACCGCGGCTCGCCGGCTGATACCCTGCCTGGCGCCGGTGTGGTTCGCGGTCGGGCACTCACAAGGGGGTCAGGCCGCGCTGTTCGCCACCCATACCACGCGCCGGACGGGCGCCCAGCGGCTTGGCGCGGCGGTGGCCGTCGCCCCGGCCAGCCACCTGGAGGCCATGCTCGCGGGGGTGAAGGCCTCCCATGTGCCCAGCGAGCTGTCCTTCGCTTTCTACTCGCTCGTCGGCCTGGCCGCCACGGAGCCCGGTGGCCCTGCGACGGATCTGCGTTCGCTGCTCGGGTCCTCGGCAGCCGCTACGGCCTCCCGGGTCGTCGCCGACTGCGTGACGCACAGCCATCCCGTGCTCAAGGGGGTGAACACCGAGCGGATGCTGCCGCTGAAAGGGGATCAGCTGCGGCGCATAGGTGAGCGGATGGGCGCCTACGGCGATCCGGACCGCTCCGCCATCACCGTCCCCACCCTGGTCATCCAGGGTGACGCCGACCAGGATGTGCCGCCTGCCTGGACCGACGAGGTCGTGGCCCGCCTGCGTCGCCTGGGCTCCCCCTCACTGGTCTATCGCGTCTACCCCGGTGCGGGCCACGATCAGGTCCTGGGCCAGTCCGTCTGCGATCTCCTGGCTTTCCTCCACGCCCACGGCGGGGCCCGCCCCGGTGCCTGCACCCCGTTCCCGAGCAGACATGGCTGAACCGGTCGGGCTCTGTTTCGGTGTCGAACCAACCGCAACGTTCGACCGCGCCTTCGCCACAGGCGCGTGAAGACTGCCCCGGCGCCCTCGCCTGTCCACGGGCAGCGGCCGCACGGACGCACTCCGACCACACCCGCATCGCCCGGCGCGGCGAAGGCGCGGTCATGGACTTTCAGCCGGTGTGGGTGGTGGCCGCCGCGATGCTGTTCATGACGACGTCATGGCTGGTCAGGGGCCTGCCACGCCAGTTCATCGAGATGTGCGCGGGTACGGCAGCCGCCGCTCCGGTCCGCGGCGATCAGCATCGAGGGTGGCGCACGGGCAGTCGTGCCGACCCACCGCTGCCACCGGCGGCGGAGAACCTCCACCGCGCCGTGCCGTGCTTACACGCGACGCTGACCAGCCGGTATGCACGGCGAGGTCGCAGATTGCGAGGGTGGTCTTCCGACGGGGCCGGGGTGCGCCACCGTGGTCGGCCCGGCTACCCGCTGGAAACAGCGGAGACATGTGCCAGAGTGGAGGCACCGAAACGGCGCGGTCAGCGCGCGGACGAGACAGGAGAGGGCGACCTGTCATGTCCATCCATTTCGATCCCGACAGTGCGGCGACGACCCAGTCCGTCTCCGTCGACCGGCGGGGCGAGGAGTACGCGGACCTGTTCGGACAGGCCCCGGTGATCTTTGCTGCGCTCAGTGGCCCGAGACACCTGCTGGAAGCAGCGAACTCGGCATTCTTCGAAACCCTCGGGTGCGACCACGGGCGCCTCGGCGAGCCCGTCGGAGACGTGATTCCGGAATTGGCTCCGCAGGGCGTCCTCGACCGGCTCGATGCGGTCTACCGCACCGGCGTCGCGTACCGGGCCAGGGACGGGCGGCTCCTGCTGAGCAGGCCGGGCATGCAGCGGGAAGGGTTCTTCGACTTCACCTACGAGCCCCGCCGGGACACCGCCGGCCGGATCGACGGGGTCGTGGTGATCGCGGTCGAAACCACCGCGTACCACCACGCGCATCTCCTGGCCGCCGAGCAGCGCGTGCTGCTGGAACAGATAGCACGTGACGCCCCGCTGGACGAGATCCTCCGGGGCATGGCCATGGCGATCGAGGAGCTCTGCCCGGACATGCTCGTCTCGGTACTGCTCGTCGATCCCGGCGGACAGCGCCTGCGGCACGGCACCGGCCCGCGCCTGCCCGACTTCTACAACGAGGCGGTCGACGGGGCACCCATCGGCGAGGGCGTCGGCTCGTGCGGCACGACCGCCTTCCGGCGCGAACCAGTGATCGTCACGGACATCGCCACCGATCCCCTGTGGAAGGACTACCGCGACCTGGCGCTGAGGGCCGGGCTCGCGGCGTGCTGGTCCACACCCATCCAGGACGCGGACGGCCGACTGCTGGGCACCTTCGCGATGTACCACCGCACCCCCAAAGCTCCCCAGGACAAGGACATGGCGCTCAGCGCCTCCTTCACCCGCATAGCCGCACTGGCCATCGAACGCCATGCCACGGTGGAGGCACGCCACGCCGCCCAGGAACGCGAGAAGGCCGCCCGAGAGGATCTGGCCTTCCTGTTGGAGGCCAGCACCGCCATCACGGGCGAGACACACTATTCGGACAGCCTCCAGTGCATGGCCCGGCTGAGCGTCCCGGCCCTGGCGCAGCTGTGTGCTGTCCACGTATCCGAGTGCGGCCAGACCCAGCGCATCGCCGTCGCGGCGTCGACCTCGGAGGGGCAGAAGCTCCTTTCCTCCCCCGCGCTGTGCGACGAGGTGGACGCCGCTGTCGCCCGCGTTCTTGCCTCCGGCGCCACCGAGTGCGCCCACGCAAACGGCCTGCGCGCCCAGCTCGGCGTCAGGGACTACGTGTGCGTGCCGCTGACCACCCGGGGCCGCACCTTCGGAGCGCTGACTCTCCTGGCCACCGACCTGCCCCTGGACGAACGCAAGATCGCCCTGGCCCAGGAACTCGCCCGCCGGGCTGCTTCGAGTGCCGACAACGCCCATCAGTTCACTGACCGCGTCCGGCTTTCCCACGATCTTCAGGCAGGCCTGCTGCCCCCCGAGATACCCAGGATTCCCGGCGCCACCCTGGCAGCCTCGTACCATCCGGCCGGAGAGGGCCTCGAGGTCGGCGGCGACTTCTACGACGTCTTCCCGCTGCCCGCCGACCGTTGGGCACTCATGATCGGCGATGTCTCCGGACGCGGCGCGCTGGCAGCCACCACCACCGCAATGGTCCGCCACACCGCACGCGCCGCCGCCCGCCTGCTCAACGAACCGGTGGCCGTGGTCACCGCCATCAACGACGCGCTGACGGTGAACACCGCCGCCGATGACGACCAGTTCGTCTCGCTCGTCTACGGCGAGCTGCGGCACTCCGCGTCGCACCTCACGCTCAACCTGATCCGAGCGGGCCACGTACCGCCGCTCGTCCGCCGCGCCGACGGCAGGGTCGTAGAACTCACGGAACCAGGCCTGCTGTTGGGTATCGGTCCTGACCCCGGCTTCTGCCCGTGCTGCATCGACCTGTACCCCGGCGACAGCCTCGTCCTGGTCACCGACGGCATCACCGAGGCCCGTTCCGCCGACGGCGAGTTCTTCGGCGAGGAGCGCTTGGCAGACGCGCTCGTCGCCGTCCGGACCGCGACGCCCACAGCCACTGCCGTCGTCGAGTCCATCACCACCGCAGTCACCGCGTTCGCAGGCAATGCCACCCTCGACGACCAGGCCGCACTCGTGGTTACCGCCATCTGAATGGTCCCGATGGCGGCGCGCAACATGCTTGGACACCTGTGATGTCCGGCCTGCTGCGTAGCGACAGCATCCCGAGGGCATCCCTCGGGATGGCGGGTCTTGCTGGTGCCGGCCCAGCTTGGGTGCGTACACCTACGTCGCACCGACGCCCGCGCGGTGGCACTACCGGCGTGTCTGGTCCTCAGCCGGACGCTGCTGCCCATCGACCACTGCATGAACATCCCGACCTCTTCGGCCTTTTCAACGGTGCAGGGGGCCGCTCAACCGTCGTCAGCATCGACTACCTCCGCAGCCCCACGGAACCGGGCGTCACGGCCGCCGACACCCAGCGCAGGTTGACAACTCGTGCTGCCGTGAGCACCCCCGCTGGGCCAGGCCAGGGTGTGCACCCGACTGGGCCTGGACCCTTGCCACCGCCGCCGAGCCGCCGGCAGCCGCGACTGCCACTGCCACTGCCACTGCCACTGCCACTGCCACTGCCACTGCCACTGCGACGAACAGCGCCTTCGCAGCCGTTTCGGTGGTGGAGAGTCAACCTGACAAGTGACAACCGCATCGAACAGGCCGCGGACGGCCCGGTTCCCTAGCCCCACCGCCCGAGCCGCACGCAGCTGCACTGAGCCGCATGATCGGCCGAATGCCGCGCCCCATTGTCTGCACACTGGCCGCGGCAGCCGTCCCGCTGGCCGTGCACCTCACCACACCCATGGCGACGAACGCGCTCTCGCCTCCGCCAGCACCGCCGGATCCGAGGCTCCCCTCGAATTCCCACCCGGAGAAGGTCTCGGCGCGGTGGCGCACCCTGCGCCCTCTGCGCACCCGACTGCGCCTGCCCGAGGACTTCGGTATTCGCGACTGGAGGCACAACAAGATGGCGAATGATCTGGAGGCCGGGGAGCTCCCCCTCGAGGTCTCCGCCAGCGTCCGCCCCCCAGCGGTCGCATTTCGATCGGCCCCCGGTCGGGCGTGAGCGATTGCGGTCTTGGTAACACCAACTTAACGTCCGAGGAGTCGGGTTCTTCCGATAACGCCGATATCAACTTGTATGTCGGCTTCCCCTGTTATGTCATCGAACGGAGCATTCATGTCGGTAATGACCGGTACTCCGCCTCTGCAGCAGTTCGGCCAGCAGATGGGCGGTCCGCAGCAGCAGATCGGCCAGGTTGTCCAGCAGGCGATCCAGCAGGCGTGTCAGCAGGCGAGCCAGCAGATCGCGCAGCGGATGCAGCAGACGCTGCAGCAGATCCAGCAGGTCCAGCAGCAGCTTCAGCAGCAGGGCCTGGCCCACCAGGCACACCCGTACCTGGCTCTCGCGCTGCACCACACGCTGCAGCAGGGCGTGCGCAGCGCGGTGGAGCAGTCCGTGCAGCAGGCGCTGCCGACCGCGATCGTGACGCTGCTCCAGCAGAGCCAGCAGGGCCAGCAGGGCCAGCAGCCGTGGGGTGGTGGCTTCGGCCAGCAGTTCCCGCAGTACCAGCAGCCCGGCTTCGGCTACGGCCAGATGGGTCAGCCCTTCGGCATGGGCTGACCGTAGGCGGCAGCGCGATGCGGTGTGTCCCGGAGTCGTTCCCGGGCACACCGCATCACCGTGGAAGCGCGGGCCGCCGTTGCCCACAGGAGCACACACAGGACGTAGGCGTGGTGAAGGTGGAGGCAATGGTCAAGGAAAGGCCCGGGAACAACCGGGAGAGCGGATCCGAAGGCGTGCAGCCGAACGGGTCGGTACCCGAGGGCAAAGCGGCGGGGCCACGCAAGGAAGGTGCTCGCTCACCGCGGACGGTTCAGCCGCGCCGGGAACGGTACCTGGTGGCACCGCTTCCGAAGCATCTGCTCCCGCCAGGGGTGCCCGAACTCGGCATGGACGCGGTGTGTGACCGGCTGGAGCAGATGCCCGAGGTCAAGGTGATCCGCAGACTCCGGCCCTCTGCAAAGGCCCAGTCGTCCGGCCTTCAACCCTCCTGCCCCGAGATCGCGGTCGTAGAGGCAGCCGAGGCTCTGATCCCGATGATGCGGTCGCTGCACGTGCACATCGAGCCGGACCTGCCGTTGGCCGGAACCGGACCGGCCACCGTGCCGACCGCGGGGATTCTGCCGCTGCACGATCCGGGGCTGGTCATGCAAATGGAGCAACCCGAGGACATCTCGCTGCGCGTGTGTGGCCCGGACGGCGAACCGCTGGCCGGCGCCGGGGTGTTCCTGATCGGAGCTACCTGGCCGAGCCAGGGAGTCACCGGGGCGGACGGGACGGTCTCCATCGCTCCGGCCACGGAGACCGCTCGCTCCATTCAATCCCTGTACGTCCGGCCCGCAGGCGGGTACACGGACCGCTGGATCCATCGCCCCGACCTGTCCGCGGCCGGGGAGAACGTCATCACCCTCACTCCACTCACGCAGGTGTACCCGGAGTTGGAGGAACGGCAAGGTTACGGCTGGGGCCAGCAGGCCATGCGGCTGGATCGGCTGCCCCCGACGTTCCGCGCCTTCGGCGTCAAGGTCGCCCTCATCGGCTCGGGTGTCAGTGCCGAGCACCCCGACCTGAAGCAACGCGTGCACTCCGGGGTCGATCTGGTACGCGGCACGGACGAAGACTGGGCACGTGACGTGACAGGCGCCGGGACACATGCGGCGGGGATCATCGCCGGGGCGGACACCGGCAAAGGCGTCATCGGCATCGCGGTCGACGCCGAGATCGAGGTCTGCAAGGTCATGCCGGACGGGCATTTCAGCGACCTCATCGCGGCCCTCGACCGTTGCATGGAACGCGAGATCGACATCGCCCACATCGCGGTGGCCGTCCCGTACCCGTCGGCGCTGGTCTCCCGCAAACTCGCCGACGCTTACGCGGCCGGGATCGCCTGCGTCGCCCCGGCGGGCGACACGGCCGGGCCGGTCGCCTTCCCGGGCTCGCTGCCCACCGTGTTCGCCGTGGGCGCACTGGGAGTCTTCGGCTCATATCCGCAGGAGACATCCCAAGCCAGCCATTCTGGGGCACAGTTGACCCCGGAAGGGCTGTTCGCCGCGCCGTTCAGCTGCTACGGCCCGGGAGTGGACGCCGCCGCCCCCGGTGTGGCGGTCATCTCCTGCTCGCCGGAGGGCGGCTACACGGCCCTCGACGGAACCGGCACGGCATCGGCCCATGTCGCCGGCCTTGCCGCCCTCGTTCTCGCTCACCACGAGGACTTCCACGGCCAGTTGCTGCCCCGCGGACCCGGCCGTGTCCACCATCTGTTCGAGATCATCGCCGCCAGCTGCCGCCGACTCGCCGCCCCGGGCACCGTGGAGGCGGCCCGGGTCGGACACGGCCTGCCCGACGCCCTGGTCGCCCTAGGGCTGGCCCCCGGAGTGCAACTTGCCCCTGCACTGTCGCCCTACGCCCCGTCCATGGCCGGTTGAACCAGCCCGCGCGGCCAGCTCACACAACGGCACCCGCCTTCCTTGAAGGACGGGTGCCGTTCGGCTTGTCGCGATGGGGATCCTTAACCACGCCGAGACCGTCGACCAGCGCACCAAAGCCGCTGATGAGAAGTCGTGCTCCACAACGACACGGCGAACCGGGCCGCTTACGAAGAGGCCAACGGCACGCTCCTCGATCGTGCTGACCCCCTGGTCGCCGTCCGGAATGGCGAACCGCCGTCCGGCAAGGGCGGCGGCACTACGGACACCGAGTCCGGCCATAAGCCGGATCCCTGGTCACGGACCGAACGCTCCTCCGCGAAGTTCGCCCGGAAGGCGAGATCCATCAATTCGGTCTGCCCTCCTCGCGTCTTGGCGAAATGAACGAGACGCTGTATCTCGAAGGTGTTGCCGAAGACGCGTCCGCCGATGCGGGGAAGCCCAGTCCCACGGCTCGTGCCATGGCCGCAGCCTGCTCTTCCCTGGCGACCTGCTGCTCACGGGTGCGCCCGTACTGTGCCGCGACCGCATCGATGATCGGCACCGTGCCGTTTTCCGCCTGGAGGTTCAGCCCCAAGGACCGGTGCATCACATCCACCTGGGCCCGTGAGCAAAGGCAGCGAGACCTTGATCGAAGCAAGCCTTCGCGACATCGCACCAGGGGATTCGGCGACCCGGCGAATCGGATGGTCGACCGGTCACCACTGATAGGCGACCGAACATCTACGAGCGGCATAGAGCGATCACCCCGATCACCCCACCTCGCACCGATCCGTTGGTCCAGACTAGTCATCATTGACATGAACACGGTCTAGACTTCTGAATACGCCGCACACGACACGCCCCCACAGCCAAGGAAGGCCTTCACATGGTCAGATCTGGTACGGAAGTCACCCGGCACCGCCCCCTGTTGACACTGCTCGCCCTGCTCGCGCTGGTATTCGTCCTTCAGGCGACCCCAGCGCACACCGCTCAGGCCGCCACCCCCTTCAAGGTGCTTGCCTTCTACGACGGCACCTACGACGCAGCGCACATCAGCTTCGACCACGAGGCCAACACGTGGTTCCCACAAGCCGGTTCGCAGAACGGGTTCACGTACACGTCGACCACGGACTGGAACCAGCTCAACACCGCGAACCTGGCCAACTACCAGGTGGTGATGTTCCTCGACGACTACCCGCACACCGCAGCGCAGCAGTCCGCCTTCCAGACGT
Organism: Streptomyces sp. NPDC052107; assembly: GCF_040680215.1. Lineage (NCBI taxonomy): Bacteria > Bacillati > Actinomycetota > Actinomycetes > Kitasatosporales > Streptomycetaceae > Streptomyces > Streptomyces sp. NPDC052107. The sequence goes on along the minus strand of NZ_JBFAWG010000092.1, from coordinate 11,784 downwards.
ACGTGTCCAACGGCGGCGGCTTCATCGGCTTCCACGTCTCGGCGTACAACGACGACACGAGTGACTGGCCCTGGTACCACAACACCTTCCTGGGCACCGGCACGTTCAAGAGCAACTCCTGGGGGCCGACCTCGGAGACGCTCAAGATCGAAGACTCCGGCCACCCGGCCACGGCCGGCCTGCCGGCCGTCATCACGTCATCGGTCAGCGAGTGGTACAGCTGGCAGAACGACCTGCGGCAGAACCCCGACATCGACGTCCTGGCGTCGATGGATCCGTCCACCTTCCCGATCGGCACCGACCCCAACCAGACCTGGTACAGCGGCTATTACCCCATCGTGTGGTCCAACCGCCACTACAAGATGGTCTACAACAACTTCGGCCACAACGCGATGGACTACTCCACCAACACCACTCTGTCGTCGACGTTCGCGAGCGCCCAGCAGAACCAGCTCCTCCTGCAGGAGATCAAGTGGGCGGCGGGGCAGTCCGGTCCGGTCACCCCGCCCCCCACCGTTATTGGCCCGATACACGGATACGGCGGCAAGTGCGTGGACGTCGCCGGTGCGAACACGGCCAACGGCACGGCGGTTCAACTCTATGACTGCAACGGCACCAGCGCGCAGAACTGGACGGTCGGCGACGACACACTCACCGCGCTCGGCAAGTGTATGGATGTGACCGGGGCCGGCACCGCCAACGGCACCAAAGTGCAGCTGTACGACTGCAACGGCACCGGCTCGCAGGTCTGGCAACCGGGGGTGGCCGGCTCCCTGGTCAACCCGCAGTCGGGCAAATGCCTGGACGCCACCGGACCCAGTTCGGCCAACGGCACCCGGCTGCAGATCTGGTCGTGCACCCAAGCGGCCAACCAGAGCTGGACCCTGCCCTCCTGAGCCGACTCCGGCACAGGCCCGGCCGGGTTCGTCCGGCCGGGCTCCCTGCCCAGAGGCGGGCGCCTGCGCTGCCATGCGGGCACCTGGTTGAGCTCGGCGGTGAAGCCGCAGCCGGGGCATGGCGTTGTCGGCCTCGGAGCTGGTGCCGAACGGGTAACCCGGGTCGGCGATCGCCGTTTTGGCGGGGTACTCGGCTCCAGGTGCCAGCAGGACCCCGCTGTCGACGTCGATTTTCCCCGAGTCGGTGGCGAACTCGTACGGCCCGGCCGCCGTCGTCCGCACCTCCCTGGAAAGGGAATTGTTGTCGACGTCGCGGGGACATGGTTCTCCGACCCCAGCTTGCCGCGATGTGGTCGGATTCGGTCCGGTCAAGGGATTTCGAGTCGGTCACAACATTTCCGCCCGATCCGGGCGAATACGGCTCGACCTGATGTCTGCTGTTTTTGCGGTAGTTATGCGGCGCCGAGGCAAGGAGTTGTGGTCGCGGCGCGAACCACAGAAATGACGTGGCGCAGTGCTGACTGCGGGGGTGCCCCACGTGACGTGACGAGGTGTGCCGGTCCGTGGGCATCCCGTGTGCAGCACCTGGAGTCGCGGTACTCGGCGACACCGCGGAGCGCAACGGCAATGGCGCCCACGCTGAGATCGTGGTCAGGCACGACCTGGCGGCTGTCCGTCGAGACGGTTGAGTACCACGTGATGTTGTGTGCGGAAGTGTCGGCGTACTTGCCTGCGGCGTTCTGGAAGATCCGATCATCGGGAGCCATGCCGAAGCGGGCACCGTCCGACGACGCGACGTTGCTCCTGGCCCGTACACGCGCTCTGAGCCCGACCCAGGTCGCCTCATGGGAGTTTCCGCCCGATCCGGTCGTCGTCGGCCACGCCCGCGCGTTGGCCGCCGGCCGATTGACCGAGTGGGGACTGGAGCATCTGGCGCCCACCACCGAACTGATCGTCAGCGAACTGGTCACCAACGCCATCCGGTACGGCACCGGCCCGATCACCCTGCGTCTGATCCGCCACCACGTCCTGGTCTGCGAGGTTTCCGACGCCAACGACACCGTCCCGCGCCTGCGCCATGCCCGGGCCACCGACGAGGGCGGTCGAGGACTGTTCCTCGTCGCACAGCTGTCCCACCCACGAGGCACCCGCCACACGACCGGCGGCAAGATCGTCTGGGCCGAACAGGAACTGGCACCCGCGATGTCAACTACTCGGCCGTAAACGGCCGAGTAGTTCACCAGCGAGCGCACATAGCCGAGGGCCTTGATGTTCTGGGCGGTGTCGGCGGTCACCGTGTTGCCGGACTCCTCGCGTACGGCGGCCGCCTCCTTGACGGCCTTGGTCTCGGCGTCGCCCGAGGAGGCGATGAGCACGGTGAGGTGCTGTTGGGAGCCGGAGTCCTGTGCGGTCTTGTTGCCGCTGCCGTAACTCGACGAGCAGCCGATGGCACACACAGGAGGGCCGCGCAGGTGACGAGGGCCGCGGCGGTCGTACGGTTGCCCTTGGGTTCCTCCGAGGGATCGGGGTGGTGCGGGCGGCTCCACCCGGGCCGCGTGCGGTCGTGGGCCCGGGACGTGGGGATGGAGGAGGGGAAAGGTTCCTGATCTGAGACGGCGGGTCGGACACCCGGCCGCCTCAGCGTGGATGGCTACTCGCCTGCGGTGGATGCCGCCGCGGTGCTCTCGCGTACGACGAGTGCCGGCTCCAGCAGCAGGCGCTCGGGCGGCGCGTCGGGAGCTGCGATCCGTGCCAGCAGCAGCCGTACGCACTCCCGGCCGACCTCTTCCAGCGGCTGGGCGACGGAGGTCAGGGTGGGCGAGAGGATCCCGGCGGTCGGCGAGTCGTCGAAGCCGACCACGGCGACGTCCCTTCCGGGGAGGGCGCCGCGCTCCCGCAGCATCTGGTAGCAGCCGAGCGCCAGCATGTCGCTGGCCGCGATCACGGCCGTCGCGCCAGCGTCCAGGAGCGGCTTCACGGCGGCGCGCGCCGCGTCGCTGTCGTCCACGCTCTGTCCGCGCCGCCCGCGGGTCGACAGCCCGTGCCGGCGCATGGCCCGCTGCCAGCCCTCGGCGCGGTCGTCGCCGGCGCCCGAGGTGCCGCGTTCCCAGCCGAGGAAGGCGATCTTGCGATGCCCCTGGGCGACGAGATGTTCGACCGCGGTGTCCGTGCCCGAGGCGCCGTCGACGTCGACCCAGTCACCGATCTGCCGGCCCGACCACATCCGGCCGAAGCCGACGAAGGGCACCGCTCGCTTGGTGAGCCAAGCCTGCCGTGGGTCGCCACGGTCGGTACCGCTGAGCACGAAGCCGTCGACCTCGTGCTGGGCGAGCAGTTCCTCGTATCCGTCCAGGCTCGGGCCGCCGGGCGGGCAGGCGAAGAGCAGGATCCGGTACCCGGCCTCGTCCACGGCCTGCGACAGGGCGTGCAGAAAGCGGTCCAGGACGGGTTGACCGGCCGGCGCGGGCTGGATGCCGTAGCCGATCAGCTTGCTGGAACGGGTGCGCAGCGTCTGTGCGGCACGGCTGGGGCGGTAGCCCATCTCGTCGATGCCGCGTCGGACGCGCTTCAGCGTCTCGGGCCGGAGCATCTCGGGTGAATTGATCGCGTTCGACACGGTCTGCGGCGAGACCCCCGCCCGCCGGGCGACCATCGCGAGGGTCACCGGGCCGCCCTTGGCCGAGGAGATCTTGCTGGAGCGGGGCATGCGGCTCTCCGATGTACAGGGGAGATTCTGGCCTTGTTTTAGCGTTCCAAAGGCGTTGTCACGGTTCTGAGGGCTGACTTAGTGTCTTTGGAACGATCCAATGCTGAGAGGTTCTACTTCCTTGGACACCCATGTCAAGCCCCAGGACACCGACGGCCCGGTCCCGGCGCCCGCGTTGGCCGTCGCGGGCCTGCAGCCGTTCCTGCACGACGCGGTCGTCACGCTGTGCGCGCCGAGCCTCGCGATCTCACGTGCGGACGGGCAGCTCAGCGAGGGTGCGGACGGCTTCTACCACGGCGACCGCAGAGCACTGTCCCGGCTGACCGTCGCGGCCGAGGGCATCCCCCTTGCGCCGGTCCAGGGCGGATTGCGAGGAGCGGATCGCGCGGACTTCCGGGTGATCCTGCGCGGCCTCGGCGAGACCACACCGGACCCGGCCGTCGCCCTGCACCGGCGCCGCCGCCTGACGGCCGGCCGCCTGGAGGAGGTCTTCGAGGTCACCAACTCGGGTACCGAGCACGTCCGTCTGCGGATGACGGTGCGAGCCGGGACGGACCTCGCCACCATGGAGCAGGTGAAGTCCGGGCAGGTTCTGCCGGCAGTACCACCACAGGCCGTGGACACCGACGGCATCGGCCTGTCCTGGACGGGCGGCGACTTCACCGTCAGTCTGGTCAGCGAATCCGCGCCGGACGCCCTTCAGCCGACGACCGGACAACTGTCGTACGACGTCGCCCTCCAGCCAGGTGCCTCCTGGAGTGTGACGTTGACCTGCGCCGCGGCCTACGCCGACGGCGACCAGTTCCCGGCTCCGCCAGGAGACCAACTCCCCTGGCACGACCCCCTCGTTCGCAGTGCCGACCGCGGCCTCGACCGATGGCTGGAACGGTCACTCGCCGATCTGGACCGCCTGCGCCTGACGGACCCCCGCTCCCCTGCCCCGGACCGCCCGGACCAGTTCCTGGCCGCCGGCGCGCCCTGGTTCCTGACCCTGTTCGGCCGCGACTCGCTCTGGGCCGCCCGGATGCTGCTGCCCCTGGGCACCGGCCTCGCCGCCGGGACTCTTCGTACGCTCGCCCGACGTCAGGGCACCGTGACCGATCCCGCGACCGAGGAACAGCCGGGCAAGATCCTGCACGAGGTACGCAGGGACTCACTCGGGCAGGACGGCGGGCTCCACCTCCCGCCCGTGTACTACGGCACGGTCGACGCGACGCCGCTGTGGGTCACCCTTCTCCACGACGCCTGGCGCTGGGGCCTGCCCCCCGGGGATGTCGAACCGCTGCTGCCGCACGCCGAGTCGGCGCTGGCCTGGATGCGCGATCAGGCGGGAGCGAGCGGCGACGGCTTCCTGAAGTACGTCGACCACACCGGTCAGGGCCTGTCCAACCAGGGCTGGAAGGACTCGAACGACTCCATCCGCTTCCGCGACGGCCACCTCGCCTCGGCGCCGATCGCACTGTGCGAGGTCCAGGCGTATGCCTACGAGGCGGCACGCGGCGGGGCGTCACTGCTGCGGGCGTTCGGACGGGCGGGGGCCGACGAGTGGGAGGAGTGGGCCGAACGGCTCGCCGAGCGGTTCCGCAGGCGTTTCTGGGTGGAGGACGCCCACGGCCCCTATCCGGCGGTCGCCCTGGATCGCGCCGGCCGCCCGGCGGACGCGGTGACCTCGGGCCTCGGTCACCTTCTGGGCACGGGACTGCTCAACGAGGAGGAAAGCGCGCTGCTGGCCGCCCGCCTCGTCGGCCGCGACCTCGACGCCGGCCACGGTCTGCGTACGCTGAGCAGCGACTCGGTGGGCTTCAACCCCTATGGCTACCACACCGGTTCCATCTGGCCGCACGACACCGCCATCGCCGTGCACGGCCTCGTCAGGGCCGGCTTCCCGGACCCCGCCGGGTCCCTGGCGAGCGGCCTGCTGACCGCCTCGGCCGCCTGCGACGCCCGCCTCCCCGAACTCATCGCCGGTCACGGCACCGAGGCCGGCCCCGGTCCCGCCCCCTACCCGGCGTCCTGCCGCCCCCAGGCATGGGCGGCCGCCGCGTCGGTCCTGGTGCTCCAGGCTGCCCTCGGCCTCGACGCAGACGTCCCCGCCGGCAGGGTCACCGTGGCGCCCGGTTTCGCCTCGGCGTACGCACCGCTCTCAGTGACCGGTCTCCAGGTCGGCGGAGGCCGGCTGGACGTCACGGTCACGGCCGACGGAACGGTGAACGTGAGCGCGCCGCAAGGACTGACCGTGGTCGCGCCTTGATCCGCTCGCACCGTACCCGACAAGACGCTCGGCGGCCTGTGTCCATCCGACCACCGTTCCCTGATCGTCGAGCATCGCGATCGCCGAGTCGGTTGTCTCGGGAGTGTCCGGCTGTTTGCCGGGCTTCTCGTTGTCAGTGCTGGTCATCGGGCTAGTCCTCAGATGTGGGGGGCTCGGGTGCGGGCTGATGCCGGAGCGTGAGCGCTGCGGGCAGCGCTCGGACGAAGGCACTGTTATGACCTTTTCGCACCTTTCGGGTAATAGACAGGACGGTGCTCCGGTCTGTGACAGGCCCGGTGAACGACCGACTGCAGTTGCCCCACCAGCCCTGTGGTACCGACTCTGGGGCCAGTACCACAGGGCAGATATCCCGGACGGCTCGCCGCCCGGTGCGTCCACTCGGGCCGGCTCCAGTGCGCCTCAGGAGCCGCGGCGACCTCGGCCGACTTCTGCAGCACCGTCCAGTGGTTGCAGTCGAGCCTGAGGACTCGGGAGGCCCGGATGGCGCGGCCGAGCTTCTCGCCGAACTCGATCTGGCAGGCCGGATCGAGAGCCCCCAGAACACCAGGGCCGGCGCGGTCATGTTCGCCAGCGCCGGTTCCCACTCCGCGCCCATCGTCAGCGCGGAGCGGTAGAGCCTGAGAATGCTGTCCTTCATCGGTCCGTCCACGCGGCTGACCATGTCCTCTGCCAGTTCGGCGGGGACCTCGAAGCCGGCCACCAGGTCCTTGGCGAAGGACCTGGGCTCCAACTCGTCCATGAACCGGGCGCCCTCGACCGGGTCCTGCCATGTCTTGGCCAGCGGATGCCAGACGGCTGGGACCATCGCAGAGGACGGCCTGCTCACCGAACAGGTCGGTCTCGGTTTCCTCGGTGAAGGTCGTCTTGATGACGCCGGCGCGGGTGCCGCCGATGTAAGCGGGAGGGCACGCCTTTCCGCCTGCCGGGAACACGTTTGCTGTCCGGCCGTCAGCTGTGACAGGGCAGCCGGTGAATCTGGGACAGCTTCACCGGGTCCGGCGTTCAGTGGTGCATGAACAGCATGACGACCGTGCCCAAGGTCATCGATCCGTCCCAGAAACGGCCGTGAGGCTCCCTCCCGCCGGTCGTGTTGTCCATGGTGGCCGGGGCTCCCCGCAAGGGAGGCATGTCGTGGGTCAGCGACCCAAGAGCAGACGTGATCAGGTACAGGGCCGGCACTCCTGTGACCAGATCGCCGGCCGTTGACTCCCCTGCGGAGTGCGCGAGATGCGCGGCCTGTGTGCCTCGGGGACGCCTCGGGACCGGACTTCGTGCCACGGGCCCGCCATGGAGTGTGTCATCCAGGCCATCGGCCATCGCGGCCGCATACGGCAGCCTCGGTGTCGCCGCGACCGGCATCGGTTCCTGGCCGCGGCGGACAGCGGTCAGCGGGAACCACACAGCGGCGGCCGAGAACCAGGCAGTCTGCTTCCGGCAGCACGCGCCCCCCGCCCCACGGCATCACCATCATGGCCAGAACCATGACGGAGTGGAGCAGATGGTCGAATCGGCTGCGCCATCCGGACTTCCGTGGCAGGACGCCATGTCGCAGTGCATGGAGGGCCAAGCTCAACCCCGTGGAGCGAGCCGCCTACGTTCTGCGGGAAGCCTTCGACTACCCGTACCAGCGGATCGCCCGGGCAGAGGTCCGCTGGGTCGAGGCCAATGGCAGGCCGGCTGTCCTTGTCTCGTCCGATGGACGTGCGGTGGCCCTGCTGTCCGTCGACGTGTCGGCGCGGGGCATCGAGCGCATCATCTGGGTGATGAATCCGGCGAAGCTCGATCCATACGTGGCTTCACTGGACGGCTGAGGCGACCGCCGGCTCCTCATGGGAGCCCCCGGGAAAGCTGTGTGCCGGCGCCTGTCACAAGGAGGGTCGGTGGTCGGTCAACCGTCTGTCCGAAACACAGGATCTCCCTCGGGACGCGAAGGTGTGCACGGAGCTTCCGCGATGCATGGCCGCGGCTCCTTCGACGTCCTGGGGCCCGGTTCGGATGACTCGGGATTCGTCACGCGTGGCTCTCTGTTCCGCAGCCGTGCGCTTGCGCGATCCTGCGCGTTCGGTCTGACGTGTTCAGCAGTGGTATGCGTCCGTCCGTCTATGACACGTCGTGTCATTCGGAGAGGCGTGGGTCGATCTGTGAGGTGATCGTCGCCAGTTGGTGCAGGCGCTTGTAGTAGCGGAGCTCTTCCGTGTCTACAAGGAGGGGCAGGACCTTGTCGAATTCGGTGATGCAGTCGCGCAGTATCCGGAGGCGCTCCACGTCCAGGAATCCGCCGTTGTTGCGCCAGGTCGTCACGCAGCCGGCGATGTCCGCGTCCAGCATCACCAGGTCGATGCCGTCCAGTTCCGCGCCGCGCAGTCCGGCGGGGAACTTCGCATCCAGGTGCTCCTGCCACAGACGGGCTACGACGGCCTCGTATCCGCTCTCTTCGCTCATGGGGACCATCCTCCTTCACGCGCTCTTGGCTCGGACGGCGGTCAGGTGGGGAGTCGGCGGCAGCAGAACTGACCCGCACCCATGCCGGTGAAGGCGAGGAAGAACTCAGCATTGCGCTCGTAGCGGCGATGCAGGCGGCGGAGGCCGCCCAGCCAGCTCACCGTGCGCTCGAAGACGGCGCCGACCGCCTTCGACATCACCTTCGACGGCCGCCCGTCGGCGGCCCGTCAGTAGCCCCAACCACGCTGGTTACGCCGTTCGTTCGACAGACCTCCTGCCAGACAATGCCGGGCCACAACCTGCGTGCGTGATAGACGAGGCAGGCTGGAATCACGCTGCTCAGGCGGAGATGGCCGTCTGCCCTGCCGGTACGGCGGACTCCAGGGCAGGCCCCTTCGGCGTATGCCGGCCCATGAAACCATAGACCGCGCCGACCAGCAGGCATCCGCCGACGAGGTTGCCCAGCCCGACCACAGCGAGGTTGCGAGCGAAAGCGCCCGCGGTCGCACCCGGCACGTGCTCGAACATGCCGAGCGAGAAGTAGGTCATGTTGGCCACCACGTGCTCGAAGCCCGACGCTATGAACGCCAGAATGCCCCAGAAGATCAGCATGAGCTTGGCCCCGTCGGACTTGGTCCGCGCCGCCATCCACACGGCCAGGCAGACCAGAAAGTTACACAGCACACCGCGGAAGAAGAGAGCCGCGCCGGACGCCTCCGTCTTCGCTTTGATCACGCTTGCCAGCATGACGAGTGCCGGGGCGGCGTGCCCGGGGGTCGCACCGGAAGCTATGACACCGCTGCCGTGCACCAGCCAGGCGAACAGAACAGACCCGATGAGGTTGCCCACGAATGAACCCACGATCACTGCTATTGCGTTGCCGACCGTGCAGCGTCTGGTCACTATTCCCTGGACCGTGGTCATCATGTTGCTGGTCGTCAGCTCGGCACCGGCAAAGACCACCAGGGTCAGCGCCACGGCAAACACCAGCCCCTCGACGAGCTTGGTGAATGGCGACGACGCGGCCAGCAGTGGTCCGCCGACACTGAGCAGTAGCACCACCCCCACCCCGATAAAAGCGCCGCCCAGTGATGAACTGACCAAGTAGCGACCCGGATTGCGGAGGCTGCGAGCCTTGTCGGCAGCCACCTGTCCCTGCTCGACAAGAGCCTCGGATACGGGGATGGGCATGCTTTCACCTCATTTTTTAATGCTCGACTTGTTGATCTTTCTATGTTTCCTGTGCAGCGACTCTGCCCCGGCTGAGGAACCTACGGCGAAACGCCGGTCCTACCTGTGGGCCATAGCAGGCTTTCGATCCTGATCCCACTCACGACTTAAGCGATTCAACGGAATTTAAAAACCTGACAAAATAACAAAGATCCGATTCGCTACATGAGATCTAATTCGTTGCCGGTGTGCGCATCGTCACACTGCGGAATCTTTTCCGTCCGGATCCCCATGGCTCATCGACGGCCAAGGCGTCAGGATTGCACGGGCCATGTCGGGATTTGGGTCTTGTATTTGCGCATGGGGTGGCAGAGGACAGTCCCGAGACCCCGGACCGCCCTCTGGCCATTCAGCACCGGCCGCTACGGGGCGTCGCCCCCTCTTCCAGCGACTTCGCAATCTTCGCGTTAGCCGCTTCCTCGTGGCCGTCGATGCAGCCGTGATATCGACGGTGAACCACTTCCGGTGAGTTGCCGACCCGGCGGGCCACTTCGGCGATGGGCACCCCAGCCAACGACGTCCCCGCGCTCGTTGCCGAACACGCGCCCTTCCTTGGCGGTCCCGAACTCAGGTAAATGGCTCCGGAGGATGGCGACCAAGGCGGGAGGGATGGGGACCGGTCGCTGGATGTCTCCTTGGTCTTCTGGCCCCGGCGGTCTGCCGCGCCCCGGAATCGGTTCACTGCTTGCCGGAGACGGGACGCGTCTCCCGTAGCGTCAGCGTGCCCCACCCCGATTCCGGCAGGTGGCAGTCCGACAGCCGTAGCCCAACCGCCTCGGCGGACCGGAGCCCCGCGTAGTACAGGTCCACAAAGAAGGCCACCAGGTGCCGACCACGGCAGCGACCACGACCCGACGTTGGAGACGGCCGTGAGCAACTGCCGGGCTTGTACGGCGTCCACGAGGAAACGGCGGTCACCACGTCGCTGGAACCGACATGCTTCCGGCGGGCGCGCTGAAGCGGGTTCTCCAGGAGCTCCCCCACCCCACGACCACGGCGTGTTCCAGAGCGGTGTTCAAGGCGCGGCGTCGCCTCTTGTACGTGTCGCCCGCGGCCGGGATGCCGTCCAGCTTGTAGCTGAGGCGGTACAACACGTCCTCGAACACCTCGGCATCGGCCAGGTCGCCCAGTGGCCGGTCGGCCATCGTGACCCAGTCGTACACGGCCTTGAGTTCGGCCGGCGGGCTCCCCCGCGCTCGGGGCACGATCTCCCACCGGGAGGCCAGCCGAAGGGACTGATCGTCGGGGGTTCCATCCCCGCGCTTGACCATGGCGAGGGTCACGGGCGCGAGATCGTCCGCCATGCCCTCACAGTCTTGGCTGCGCTCGTACGCCACCGCCCGGCCATGTACTTTCCGGCAGAACTCGAACCACCGCACCGGCGGTTCGGCGTCCGCCGCTTCGGCTGCTTCGGCCGCCGCGCGTACCTCGGACTCAGGCAGTCCCGATTCGATTTCGAACGCTTCACCGCGCCGGTTCATGGCCTGCCACAGCTCGGACCGTCGGCTCAACACGTCGATGACGACCATGCGCGCATCGGGGGTGGCCCTCCGGCCACTGGGCGGTGGCCTCGGTGCCGGCCTGGAGGAAGGGCGGGCATTCGGTGATCAGGGTCAGACCGACGGGCGCGGGCTCTTCTCCAATGATCTTGCCCATGCGGGTCTGGAGGCGGCGCGGGGTGTCTTCCAGGGCCAGAGAGAGCACCGGACCGCCCTGGACGGGCACGGAGTCGAACGACTTGCCCCGGCCGCGACCGACAGCCCAGCCCCAGGGAAAGCCAGGACTTGCCGACCTTGGGCGGTCCGGCGAGCACGTTAACCCCTCGGCCAGGATGCCAGGCACGGCCCATTCCGGCTCGGGGAAATGCGCGGCCATGAGCTGATCAGCCGTCCATGCGGTCTGCGGGCGCTCCCGCTTGGACCGTGCCGTGGCGGCCGTCTCGGGATCGCTGGGCACGGAGTACAGGTGCGTGGTGGGCCAAAGAGTTCGCGGATGGCGGTGATCAGCGCTTGCATGGGCGCACCCTGAGCCGTGAGGTGGGGCGGCACAAGCCAGGTCAGAACCCCGAGCTGGTTACGCTTCCGCTCAGGCCGTGCAAGGTCCACAGGGCGCCCACGGCGAGCCCGACGACTGCCAGGACGGTGAACCGCCGACTTGTATGGGGGTAGCGGGACGCGGTCGGGTTGGCCGCTCGTAGCGTGCCGTAGGACGCCGGGCCGGGTGACTCGTGAACCGTC
>NZ_JBFAWG010000091.1:0-20845 GCF_040680215.1 Streptomyces sp. NPDC052107 | reverse complement strand
CGAGGAGGGTGCCCGACGTCGCCTGGGCGCCGGGCGTGCGCGTAGCACTCTGCCACAGGTTCACTACGCTTCGCTAATCCAACTGGTGAGCCTCAGTTCTGCTCGCTGTGCAGTGCCTTGTGGACGGGTTGGCGGGCTCCGAGGCGGGCCGGGCCATGGTCAGCGCTGCGAGACCGAGCAGCGTCGCGGTGACCATGCCGACGGTCTGCGCGGAGGAGGGCAGGAGCACAGTGTTGAGGCCGACCTGCAGGAGCGCGTACAGGCCCATGCCGGCCGGAACGCCGATCGCGGCCGCGGGCAGAGCGGGCAGCAACTGGGCCGCGATCAGTCCGGCGGTGGGGCGGCGTTCCAGGCGGTGGCGGCGGCGTTGACCACGGCCAGCACGATGACGGCGACGATGACGCCCTGGACGATGTGGTTGGTCAGCACATCGTTCGGGTCGGGCAGGGTGGATGCGCCCAGGTCGAGCCGGAACGGCGGCTGGGCCTGGAAGGTCAGTGCTGCGGCGAGCCCGGTGGTGACGGTGAGGGTACCGGCCGCGGTGAGGAGTGCGCGGCGCGGGCGGCGGGCGGCGAGGCGCACTCCGAGCATGAGCGGGATGGGCAGCCAAGCGGCGTCACGGGCGAGCGCGGAGTACTGACCGGGTGCGCGGGCTGGATCGGCGAGCCCGCGGGCGGTGGTGGTGCGGGCGGCCCGCCAGGCGGGACCGATCGCCGCGCCGGCGGAGATCGCGGTGACGGCGACGGCCACGACGGTGGCTGCCGAGGGGGCGGCGAATGCCATGTCGAGCAGCCCGCCGCCGGGGTCGCTGAGCGCGGGCGCGAGCAGGCATCTCAGGGCCAGGCCGATCGCGCCCGCGGCCAGGGCCAGGGCCAGGTACTCGGTCAACAGTGCCGCGGCTACCAGGCCGGGGGTGGCGCCGACCGTTTTGAACAGCCCGACCCGGCGGGCCTGTTCGGCTATGCGGCCTGCGACCAGGGCGCTCGCCCCGGCCAGGGCGAGGCTGACCAGGAGCCAGCTGCCGACCGTGACGGCGTCGTGCACGGTTCGCAGGCCGTCGGCGTTGTCCTGGGCGAAGTCTTGCCAGGTGCGGACGTTCGCCTGGACGGTTTGCACGGCAGGGGAGTTCGCGAACGCTTGGGCGCTTTGTGGCTTGGTCAGCTTCAGGTGCGCGGTGTAGGACAGGGGCAGCTGGGGTGAGGCGAGGCCGCGCAGGTCGGCCTGGGTGAGCCAGAGCAAACCGGCGCTCTGGGAGGGGCCGCCTCCCTGGGCCACTCTGCGTCCGGGTAGGGCCCGGTGGCGGCGGTGAGGGCGATGCCGGTGACCGTGAAGGTCCGCCCGGCGACGGTGAGGTGGTCTCCGGTGTGCAGTCCGAGCGCGAGGGCGGAGGCGCGTTCGACCACCGCTCCTCCGGGACGTACCCAGCTGCCCCAGGTCAGCTGCGGGTGGTCGATGAGATCAGGTGTCGTGGCACGTCCCTCCACGACGGCCTGCACGGTCACCCCGTGCGCCTGGACCATGGGGAAGGCGACGGGGTAGGGCCCGCTGTGCGCGACGATCCCGGGGAGGTCGAACAGCGGGGCTAGGTCCAATGCCGCTGTTTTAAGCCGTGGCCTTGGGTTTTCGCTTGGTCGGGGCGGTTTTGGACGCGGGAACGATGGTGACGGCATCGGCCGGCGGGGCGGCGGGCTGGGGCCAGGTGCGGTGGTGCTCGCGTTTGAGGCCCCAGTTGGACATCTTGCGCTTGACGACGCGGGGGAACGCGCGAAGTCTGCGGACCGGTAAGAGTCGTCGGGCGATCTCGGCGAGGGTGCGGTCCCAGGCAGCGGCCAGCCGCTCAGGGGGAAAAAGCCGCCTGGGCGGGGACCTGGCGGCGCACGACGCGCAGGGAGCGGGTGAACGACAGCCGGTCGGGGTCGGTCCCGGCCCGGTCTGCGGCCTGGTGCATGACCTGGCGCACGGCGTGATGGACGAGGAGGAAGCCGTAGACCTCCTGCTCGACGCCGTCCGGGTATCTGGAGCGCAGGACCACGTCCGGGCCGCGCTGGTGGACCTTGATCTCGTCCAGCACCCCTTCCACCTCCCACCGCTCGTGATACAGGGCCGCCAATTCGGCCGCCGGCGCCTGCTCCGGATCCAGGATCGTGGTGATCAACCGGATCGGGCCGGCCTCCTCGTGCCCGGCGACGGTGTACTCCACCACCCGCACCAACCGCCCGTGCACGCGGCGCTTGTCCCGGGCCGCGTAGATCTCCGACAGGTACGAGCCGTCCGCGTACTGCTCGCGCACCACCAGCACGACATCCGATTTGACCCGCCACAACAGATCCGCGCCCGTCGCGGCGGCGGCCTTCCACCGGTCATAGCCGGGAAAGTTTCGGTCGGCGAGCAGCAGCATCCCCGGCTGAAGGTGCGGCAGCAGGGTGTCGGCGAGCACCGTCTCAGCCACCGTGCACGGCCCAGTGGCCGCGGCGAACACCGCATGCGTGCCGCACTCGGCCAGCACCACCAGCCGCACCTGCGGAAACGCACGTTCCTGCTGATGATCTTCCCTGTCTCAGGCCATGCGACCCGCGAATGGGCAGCTCTCCCCGTACACGACGCGCTGACCGCACACGATCCCCCACGCATCGACTACCTGCTCCCCCACCCCACCTGGGACAGCCCGCCCCCGCCGGGCCCTCCTATTCCGCCATCCCGTACGCCGACTGGCTGCCGCCCGCCTTCAACCGCTGGTCACAGCCGTGCAGTACCAGCGTCGTACCAGGCGGATCGTTCCAGGAGCCGACCGCGCAGATAGACGGCCTTGCGCGCCCCCGAACGACCCGCCCCGCACCAAGAGTTCCGGCATCACGCCTGCTCAGCGACGAGAAGGGCACCCCGCACCGCACACAAGGTTGCCTCCCCTCCCCTTCGCCGAAACCCGTCACCGCTTCAGCGGCCGCCCTTCGCCTGGCCCTGGGCGTTCGACAAACCCAACCCGGGCCCGTCCGCGCCCCGCCAGCCTCAAGAACCCCCAGCGGGTTCACGCCCGCCATGGAGACGGGGGTGCGCCGTCCGGGGTCTCCCAGAACGACGCCGAAGCCTGGGGCAAATGAGCGCCCGAGGAGCAGAGTTGCCGTTCAGCGGAGGCCCGAAGCCGTCACGGACCCACCGGGCGTAACAGTTCCCGGGACCCACTCCGGGGCTTTTACCACCCTGAAGGCGCCCGTCGGCGAGCATGCACTTCGCGCTCGGCGATCATGGTGAAAAAATGCCTGCCTTTGTGACGACTATCGCGCTTCGACTCAAGCCGGTGAATTCAGTGGTCACGAGTCCCTCTTTTCAGAAGTCGAAATCCATGTAGCCGATGTCGTTAACCTCGATCTTGGAACGGCCGTGGACATCGGGTTGCCGCTACGACAGGACAGGAACTGGCAATGGTGGAAGACTGGTCGCTACGACCTGATTGACGAGGAGCTCTGCGCCGTACTCGCTGCCTGTCTGAACCGGAACATCCGAATGACCGTGGATGCACGGGCGTACACGGGCCGTGTACAGGAGTGGATCAGTATGAGCGAGATCATCGCGGGCGTGGAAATACCCGATTCTCGGCTCGCGCGGGAGGCGACGGAACTGGTTCGCGCGGCCGAGCCGCCGTTGTTGTTCGACCACTCGCGCAGGGTTTACCTATTCGGAATGCTGCAAGGGCAACGACGCGGTCTGAAACCCGACCCTGAACTGCTCTACGTCGGAGCGATGTTCCACGACCTGGGGCTGACCGAGCGGTTCCGGACCACTGATCAGCGATTCGAGATCGACGGAGCGAACGAGGCCCGCCGGTTCCTACGCGAACACGAGGTGGGCCCCGACGAGGTCCGCCGAGTATGGACGGCCATCGCCCTGCACACAACTCCCGGTGTCCCGGAGTTCATGGAGCCCGAGGTCGCGCTGGTCACCGCGGGTGTGGAGACCGATGTACTCGGGATCGGACGAGACGACCTGGACCCGGCGGAACTCGAAGCCGTCACCGATGCGCACCCGCGCCCCGACTTCAAGCGGCAGATTCTGGAGGCCTTCACCAACGGTTTCAAGGACCGGCCCGAGACGACCTTCGGCACCGTGAACGCCGATGTGCTAGCTCACTTCATGCCCGGCTTCAAGCGTATCGACTTCGTCGAAGTCATCCAGAACAACACCTGGCCCGAGTAGCCGCCGGACATCACGGCACGTTGCGCCTGTCCCGTGGAAACGCCAGAGGACGCAACTGTCGGCGGAGGATGAAATGACCGATCAGCCACCCGTCACGACCACCGATTCCGGTTGTCCCGTCGCCAGCGACGAGCATTCGCTCACGGTCGGAACCAGCGGCCCCAACCTGCTGCAGGACACCTACCTGATCGAGAAACTGGCCCATTTCGTCCGCGAGCGGGTTCCCGATCGGGTGTATCACGTCAAGGGCGGTGGTGCTTTCGGATATTTCGAAGTGACTGCCGACGTCACCCAGTGGACCAAGGCCGCCTTCCTCAGCGAGGTCGGCAAGCGAACGCCGATGCTCGCGCGATTCTCCTCGGTGGCCGGCGAAGAAGGCTACCCGGACTCGGATCGCGACGTACGCGGCTTCGCCCTCAAGTTCTACACCGAAGAGGGCAACTACGACCTCGTCGGCAACAACACGCCGGTCTTCTTCGTACGTGACCCCATGAAATTCCCCGACTTCATCCACTCGCAGGAACGCATGCCCGACAGCGGCCTGCGCAGCAACAACATGCAGTGGGACTTCTGGACGCTCTCACCCGAGTCGGCGCACCAGGTGACCATCCTGATGAGCGACCGCGGCACACCGCGTACCTGGCGCAACATGAACGGCTACAGCAGCGACACCTACATGTGGGAGAATGCCGCGGGCGAGAAATTCTGGGTCAAATACCACTTCAAGACCGAGCAGGGAATCCAGAACATGACCGACGCTGAGGCCAGAGCCATGCGCGCCGAGGACCTCGACTGCCATCGACGCGACCTTCGGAACGCGATCGCCCGCAGGGATTTCCCTTCTTGGCGCCTCGAAATGCAAATCATGCCCTACGAGGACGCGCCCGACTACCACTTCAATCCGTTCGACATCACCAAGGTCTGGCCGCACGACGACTACCCGCCCATCACCGTCGGGCGCTTCGTCCTCGACCGCAACCCCGAGAATTTCTTCGCCCAGGTCGTCCAGGCCGGGTTCGACGTGGCGAACTTCGTCCCCGGCATCGGGCCGAGCCCCGACCGCATGGTGCTGGGCCGTATGTTCGCCTACGCCGACTCAAGCCGCTATCGCACCGGCCCCAACTACGCGCAGCTTCCCGTCAACCGGCCCGTCAGCGAGGTGCACAACTACAACAAGGACGGCCCGATGTGCTACCACCACATCGGAGACCAGCCGGTCTACGCACCCAACAGCTACAGCGGACCCATAGGCGAGCCGCAGCGCTACCGCGACCCCGGCTGGTTCGTGGAAGCCGGTGAGATCACACGCGCGGCCTACGTGGCGCACAAGGACGACAACGACTTCATCCAGCCCGGCACGCTCTACCGCGACGTGATGACGCCGACGGACCAGGACCATCTGGTCGAAAACATCGTCTGGCACCTGAGTCAGGAGGTCGAGCGCTTCGTCCAGGAACGCGCGGTCAACGACTACTGGACGAAAGTCGACCCCAACCTCGGCGCCCGCGTCGCCCAAGGCCTTGGCCTGGGATAGTCGCGACCGGGCCGCAGATAACAGACGCGGTAGCCACTTACCCAACAGGAGGCCGCGTGTCTACGACTCAGAACACCGAGGACTACGACATCCTCGTCATCGGCAGCGGCGAGGCAGGGAAGTACCTCGCGTGGACCATGGCGAGTGAGAGACACCGTTCGGCAGTGGTCGAGCGGAAGCTGATCGGCGGATCGTGCCCGAACATCGCGTGTCTGCCGAGCAAGAACGTCATTCACTCGGCAAAGGTCCGCTCCTTCACCAGACACGCCGCCGAATTCGGGGTCGAGCTGGAGTCCGCCACGACCAGCATGAAAGGCGTACAGGCCAGGAAACGGGCCATGGTCGAAGGCCTGCGCCGGATGCATCTGGACCGCTACCGGGCCAGCGGAGCCGAACTGGTCATGGGCGAGGCCCGGTTCGACGGCGAGAGAACCATCGACGTCGAGCTGACTGACGGTGGCAGGCGCCGTATGCGCGGCGAGCGGGTCTTCCTGGACCTGGGCACGTACGCGACGCTGCCCGACGTGCCCGGTCTCGCCTCCGCCCGACCGATGACCCACGTCGAACTGCTCGACCTGGACCGCCTGCCGGAGCATCTGATCGTCATCGGCGGCGGCTACGTCGGGCTGGAACTCGCCCAGGCCATGCGCCGGTTCGGCGCGCGGGTGACCGTCATCGAGTATGCGTCACAGCTGGCCGGCCGCGAGGACGCCGACGTCTCTGCGGCGATCCACGAACTCTTCCGCGACGAAGGGATCACCGTCCACCTCCGGACACGTATCCGCAGGGTCGAGGGAGAATCCGGCCGCGCTGTACGTGTCGTCGCCGACGGCCCGGACGGTGAGTGCGTGATCGAGGGCTCGGACCTGCTGGTGAGTGTCGGCCGCACGCCTTACACCGGCGGGATGGGGCTGGAGCGGGCCAAGGTGAAGCTGACCGACACGGGCTACATCGTGGTGGACGAGCACCTGGCCACCACGGCGCCGGATGTGTGGGCCATGGGCGAGTGCGCAGGCAGCCCGCAGTTCACCCACGTCGCCTTCGACGACTTCCGGGTGGTGCTCGACCAGCTACACGGAGGCAGCAGCACCACGACCGGCCGCCTGGTGCCGTACTGCCTGTACACCGATCCCGAACTCGCCAGGGTCGGCCTAAACGAAACCGAGGCCCGACGCCGTGGTATCGGATACCGCCTGCTCACCCTGCCGATGGCGGCGGTCCTGCGGACCAGGACGCTGTCCGAGCCGCGCGGATTCATGAAGATGCTGATCGCCGAGGACAGCGACCAGATCCTCGGATTCGCCGCGTTCGGGGCAGAAGCCGCCGAACTCATGGCCGCCGTCCAGACGGCCGTGATCGGCAGCATCCCCTACACGGCGCTGCGCAGCGCGATATACGCCCACCCCACCACGGCCGAAGGACTCACCTTCCTGCTGAGACAACAGCCCGAACCAGCCCACGAGCCTGCCCCGGCTTGACGCTCAACGTCGGCGGGTTTGATGCTCCTTGGAGGCCGCCGCCCCTTTGCCGGTCCTACCGGTGAAGGGGCCCGCGTCGGCCGGGAGTTGTGATGGCTCCGTCGGACGACAGTCGCCGCGGAGCGAACAATGAGGTAAGGATGCCTGCCAGGAGCGCCGAGGCGGGGGGCCGTCGGCAGCGCGCCCATCGGAACCAGTTGTCGGCGGACGCTTCACCAGAGAGCAGGCCGCCCCTGGCTGTCAGTCTTTGGCCTGGTTGGAGGATCCGATGGACGATCTCTGCTACCTGCCGACGAGGGTGCTGGCGCACCGGATACGGCAGAGAGAACTCACCGCCGCCGATGCCCTCGACGCCTTCATCGCGCGGATCGAGAAACTCAACCCGACGCTGAACGCGGTCGTGTCCGCGGACTTCGACCGCGCACGCCGGGCCGCCGCCGAAGCCGACCGTCTGCTGAGTTCGCCAACCTCGCCGGGCTGTCGGGACTGGCCGTGCCCTCCGGCCAGGACGAGGACGGATTGCCGATCGGTGTTCAGATCATCGGCCCCCAGTGGTCGGAAATCACGCTACTGGGCATCGCCGCCGCCCTCGAAGAGGCCGGCATCCTGCCCGGATTCACCAGGCCTCCGGCTACTGAACGATCCGGTCGTGCCTACAGGACAAGGCCGCTTGCCACCGGTCGCGATGGGGCTACTGCCGACGGGGGTGCGGACCTCCCGCGGTGCATCAGCAGTTCGACGGCGGCTTCTGGCAGGAAGGACACCAGCCATGACTCGATGCGCTGCACCGTCGCGACATGGCTGGCGACGGCTGTGTTCGCCGTACCCGCCGTGCTCGTCATCAGCACGGGCCTGCGGCACCCCTGCCCGCCTCAACGCTGAGCACACCGGCGGTCCCCGAGTCTTCATCTAGATGATCTATTCCAAGGGGTCAGTGGTAGTAGGCGATCAGTGAGCGTAGGACGGTTTGTCCGGTGGCGTCGTTGTGCCAGATCGCGGCGGTCAGCGCGAGGACGCGTTGCATGACGCGGGCTATGACACCTCCGGGTGTGCGCCCTCGGTGCCGTTCGAGGTCAAGCTGTCCCTTGAAGGTCTCGTTGATCGATTCGATGACCTGTCGCAGTGGCTTGAACAGGGCTGCGCCAGGCCGCTCCCGTTCACCTTTTACGGGCAGGCCGCAGCAACTGGACTCCATGCTCGGACAGTTCGCGTTCGAAACCACGGCCGAAGTAGTTCTTGTCGCCGATGAGAGTCTGTCGGGGGCGCTCTCGCAGAAGCTCGCATTCGGCTGCCAGGAGGTCAAGGAGGGTCTCGCGTTCGTCGGCCTTGGCCCCGGTCAGGGCGAAGGCGATGGGCAGGCCCTGAAGGGTGCAGACCAGGTGCAGGCGCAGGCCCCAGAAGAAGCGGCTGTGGCTGGCGCAGTAGCCGTATTCGGCCCAACCTGCCAGGTCGGAGCGTTTGACGGTCTCGCGGGAGCGGCCGCATTCCACCGGGGTGGAGTCCACGACCCATACGTCGTCGCTCCACACCGAGGTGATGGTGGCCAGGATTCGGTTGACGCTTCGCATCAGACCGGCGGCCTTGCGCAGCCGCTTGTTGTAGCCGGGCTACTGGGGCAGGTAGGGGAAGAGGTGGCGCAGGTGGGCACGGGCATGGCGGAGCCGATTGGCCTCAGAGGTGTAGCCGAGTATGGCTTGCATCGTGGCGAGGGTGACCAGTTCGGCATCGCTCAGGCGGAGCGTAATGCCGACCGGCGGGCGCCACGGCGCCAGGTCGGGATGCTCCTTCAGCATGTCGTCGGTCGTCGCATAGAGTGCTGTCGCGAGGGTGTCCACATCGTTCGTCACAAAACGATCTTGGACACCCTCGTTCTCGTCTCCGCAGGCACCCCTTGGACCGCACCACCAGGAGGAACCAGTGCCATACCCGCAACTGCTCACCCCCGAGGAGAAGCTCGCCGACGCGAAGAAGCTGTTGAGCCTCCCGCGTATCGTCGTGATCTGCGGCTCCACCCGCTTCATGACCGAGATGAACGAGGCCGATCTGCGGGAGACCAAAGCCGGAAAGATTGTCGTCAAACCGGGCTGTGATATGAAGTCGCCGCACGAACTTTGGTCCGATCCTGTCGAGGCCGAGGCGCTGAAGGTTCGACTCGACGATCTGCACCGGGCGAAGATCCGCCTCGCTGATGAGGTACTCGTAGTCGGCGACTACATCGGAGACAGCACCCGAGCCGAAATCGCCTACGCCCGGTCGCTGGGCAAGCCCGTGCGGTTCACGCACCCCGAAGTCGACCCTGACGCCTGACCGCCCGCTGCCACCTCGACAACCAGGGCCGGCAGCCCGCCGCCTGACCGTCTCGCGGTGGCTTCGGCCGCCGCCCACCCCACACCCTCCGCAGGCATCCCTTGGAATTGATCATCTAGCGACGGCCAGCGCAATCCGGAGCGTCCCGTCGGTATCCGGCGCGCGACTGGTATCACCAATCCGGACACCACCACCACACAGATGAACGGATCGACGGCGAAGAGGCGGCCCTCCCGGGGCGAGGGTCAGGCAGCGTGTTCGGTCGACGCCCCGGCAGCGGTCCGCGCACTGATCACGGTCCGTCCATGGTCCGACTCCGGGAAGCGGTTGAGCATCGCGCGCAGTTCCCCGGCGCCGACATTGGCGCCGAAAGGCGGGGTGCCCGGTTCGAGCCGTACCCCTTCGGCGAGGGGGCCTGCCATGACCGGGTCGAAGCCGACACTGTTGACGAGGCGCGCGACGGTGGCGAGGCCGTCCGGATCGTCACCGGCGATAGCGATCGCCTTGCGTCCCGGCGTCCCCGCACGCTGGGCCCCGTCCTCGAGGTCGTGGTATCCCATATGGTTGAACGCCTTGATCACACGTGCTCCGGGCAGATACGCCTGCACAATCTCGCTCGAGGAGGTGAGCGGGTCGGTGAGGTCCTGGCGGATGCCGTCGACCTCCCACCAGTAGTTCATCGCGTCGATGACGAGCTTGCCCCTCAGCGCTTCGGCGGGAATGCTGCGGTATTTGCCGAGCGGGAGCGCCAGGATGACCACGTCTGCCCCCGCCGTTGCGTGCGCGGCGGTGACCGGGACAGCGCCGGGCGTGAGGACTTCGATGGTGAGGGCTATCTTGGCGGGGTCGCCGGATCCGGCGATGAGTACGCGATAGCCGGCTGCCAGGGCGAGTCGTGCCAGTACGGTCCCGACTTTCCCCGCGCCCAGGATGCCGACGGTGCGTACGGCGGTGGTGTGCATGTCTTCTCCGTTCATGGCGTCAGCCTGCGAGGATGTCGCGGACCATCGGGATCACCTTGGTGCCGTACAGCTCGACGGCGCGCAGGCGGGCGCTGATCGGTTGTGCCCCGCTCGTGTAGATGAGGTCGAACCGGCCTACGCCGAGTGCCTTGATGGCGCGGGCCGTCTTGCGGGCGACCGTCTCGGGAGAGCCGATGTACAGGGAGCCGTGCTCGATCTCGGCGTCGTACTCCTGCTTGCGGATCGGGGGCCAGCCCCGCAGCGCGCCGATGCGGTCACGGATGACCCGGTAGTGCGGCCAGTGCAGCTCCCGGGCCTCGTCGTCCGTGTCGGCGATGAAGCCCGGCGAGTGCATCCCGACCGGATGCGCGGTCGTGCCGAACTTGTCGGTGGCGCGCTGGTAGAGGTCGATGTAGGGCGCGAACCGTTCTGGGCCGCCGCCGATGATGGCGATCATGAGCGGGAACCCGTAGTGCGCGGTGCGGATGACCGACTGGGGTGAGCCGCCGACTCCGACCCAGGTGGTCAGGTGCCCGGACTCGGTCTTGGGGAAGACGTCGGCATTGTCGAGCGGCGCCCGCTTGGTGCCGCTCCAGGTGACGGGCTTCTCCTTGAGCAGCTTGGCGAAGAGCTCGATCTTCTCTTCGAACAGCACGTCGTAGTCGCTCAGGTCGTAGCCGAAGAGGGGGAACGACTCGGTGAAGGAGCCGCGCCCGAGGATGACCTCGGCCCGGCCGTTCGAGAGCGCGTCCACGGTGGAGAAGCGCTGGAAGACGCGGACCGGATCGTCGGAGCTCAGCACGGTCACGCCGGACGACAGACGGATGCGGTGGGTACGCGTGGCGACGCCGGCGAGGACGGTCTCCGGAGTCGAGATCGCGAACTCCGGACGGTGGTGTTCGCCGAGGGCGAGGACGTCGACGCCGGTCTCCTCCGCGAGAACGGCCTCGTCGACGACCTGCCGGACGGCCCGCGCGTCGGACACCGGGTTGCCGGAGTCGTCCGTCGGCACATCGCCGAACGTGTCCAGACCGAAGGCGAGATCAGACATGGGTGGGCTCCTTCGTGAGCAGTTGCTTCACCCGCGGGACGACTTCGCGGCCCAGCAGCTCGATGGTGCGGGCTCGGGCTTCGCGGGGCAGGTTCATGACGTCGTACTTGAGGTCAAAACGGCTCAGGCGCAGGTCGCGGGCCATCGCGGCGATCTTGCGGGCGACGGTCTCGGGTGAGCCGACGAAGAGCGCGCCCGTCTCGACTTCTCGCATGTAGCGCTCACGGGTCGGCTGGTAGAACCCGCGCTCCTTCGCGAGTTGGGCCACGACCGGCTGCCAGTACTTCCACCAGGTTTCGACCGCCTCCTCGTCGGTGTCCGCGACGATCCCCAGTGAGTGCTGGGCGACCGGTCGCCTGGGGCGCCCGAGCTGTTCGAGTGAGCGGTGGTAGAGCTCGACGTGGCCGGCGAAGCGCTGGGGGCGCCCGCCGATGATGGCCAGCATGAGCGGCAGGTCGTAGCGGGCCGCGCGGATCACGGAGTTCGGACTGCCGCCCACACCGATCCAGGTGGGGATGCCGCCGGGCGGCATCCGGGGATGCAGCTGTTGCTCGACGAGCGGCGGCCTGAACTTCCCCGACCAGGTCAGCGTCTCCTCGCGCTGGAGACGCATGAAAAGGTCGAGCTTCTCCTCGAACAGCTCCTCGTAGTCGGCGAGGTCGTAGCCGAACAGCGGGAACGAGTCAGTGGCCGATGCCCGCCCGAGCACGAGCTGGGCGCGCCCGTTGGAGACGGCGTCCAGGGTGGAGAACTCGTGGTACAGCCGCACCGGATCGTTGGTGCTCAACACGGTCACCGCGGTGCCGAGCCGGATGCGTTTGGTCGCGGTGGCGATCGCGGCGAGCAGGACGGGGGTGGCGCTGTCGTTGTACCCCCGGCGGTAGTGCTCACCGACGCTGAACACGTCGAGGCCCACGGCTTCGGCGAGCCTGGCCTCCTCGACAATCAGGCGAACGGTCTCGGCGTCGCTCAGTGTGCCGTCGGCATCGGTGGCGACCTCCCCGAACGAGTTGAGCCCCAGTTCGAAGCCTTGGGCCGTCATGGACTCCTCCTGCTGCGCTCCCCGGCCCCTGCGGCACGACTGCGGTTTCGTTGACACGTCAATCATTACTTCATATAGTTGATGTGTCAACCAGAGAGGGCGGCGGTCCCATGGCAGAGCGACGGAAGGCATTTCCCACCGCTGAGGAATTGCGGATCTGGCGGAACTTCATCGAGACGACGGAAGCGCTCCATTCCGAGCTCTCGTCACGCCTGCACACCGAGTCCTCCTTGTCGCCGGGCGACTACGCCGTGCTCCTCGCGCTGCGCGAGGCCGAAGGGCGGCGACTGCGCCCCTCCGAACTGGCGGCCCGCATCGGCTGGGAGCGCAGTCGTCTCTCGCACCAGATGGGGCGCATGGAGCGGCGAGGGCTGATCCGGAGAGAGGAGTGCGACACCGACAGCCGAGGCGCCGAGGTGGTGCTCACGCCCCAGGGCGCGGACGCGTTCCGGAACGCGTCCCTGCCCCATCTGCGTGCCGTACGTGAACTGTTCGTGACTCCCCTCACGACGGACCAGCTTGCCGCGGCCGAAGCGATCGCGACGGCGCTTCGGACCCGACTGAAGGTTTCGCGCGACACCTGAGGAGGGCTTCCCGCCCACCGGCCGAGACTGCATACAGCGTCCGGGCCCCGGTAGGCGAGGCGGTCGGTGTCGAGGCGGAAGGCCCGGCCCTGTTCACCCGGCGCCGGCCGGACACGGGCGGAGCCGGTCGACACGGGGGGCTGAGCAACCATTTCGCCGAGACCGGCTCGCGGCCCACAGAGACGACCTCGGCCTTCTCCTGTGTGGGCCGGTTCTTCTTGCCCGTGTGCCCGCATGCGGGGCACCGCCGGGAGGTGTTGCGGGGGTCCACGGCCATCACTTCCCGTCCGGCGCATTCTGCCTGGGCGGTGAGGATCTGGAGAAACACCCCCCATCCGGTATCGGCGATCGAACGATTCGGACCGGCCTTCGCGGCGGCCCCGTTAGGCAGGAAGCCGCCAGGCCGCCCAGGGGCCGGCTTCGGGGCCAGGGCCCTGCTCATGCTGCGGATCCTTAGGTCCTCGTGCGCGATGAAGTCGTGTTCCCGCACGAGGCCGAGCGCGGTCTTGTGCGCGCCAACTGCTCCTCCGCGCGGAAGCGCGGAACGCAGTCGCTGTCACCGGCCGACTCGTGGCCGGGGTAGGTGCCCTCGGTGACGATCAGGCCGCCGCCTGCCGCGGCGCGGCGCGCATAGTACGAGCCACGCCCTCGCCCGAAAGAGCGTCCAGGGAGAAGTGGCCGGCCCTGGACGCCATCGCGATCCGGTCGGGGATCGTCAGGCCGTTGATGGCGACGGGGCGGTCGAGAAGCTCGGCCGCGCGTTCGGCGGACCCGGCGGAAGAGGCGGCGGTGCCTTGTAGTCGGCCGGTGCCGCCCGGCGGCACCCCGGCCCGGACCTGCTCGGCGGGGCGAGACGCACGAGTGAGGGCAGAAATGATCATGGCTCAATAGACGCCATAGAAGTTGATACATCAACCACCTCGTGGTCTAGTTGATGCATCAAGTAATCGCCTCCTCAGGCAGGGGTACCTGACATGAACGACAAGAAGGTCATCGCGGTCACCGGAGCGACGGGTGCACAGGGCGGCGGCGCCGCCCGGGCGATCCTCGCCGATCCGGCCTCCGGCTTCACGGTGCGCGCGCTCACGCGGACTCCCGACTCGCCCGCCGCAAAGGAACTCGCCGTACTCGGGGCGGAGGTCGTGCGGGCGGACTTCCACGACGAGCCGACCGTGCACAAGGCGTTCGAGGGTGCCTACGGCGCATTCCTCGTCACCAACTTCTGGGCGCACGGCTCGGCGGCCAAGGAGACGGCGGAGATCGAGGTCCTCGTTCGGGCCGCCAAGGCCACGGGTCTGCAGCACGCGGTGTGGTCGACGCTCGAAGACACCCGCGAGCTGCTGCCGCTGGACGACGACCGGATGCCCGTCCTGCAGGACAAGTACAACGTGCCGCACTTCGACGCCAAGGGTGAGGGCAACGAGCTCTTCAGGCAGGCCGGAGTGCCGACCACCTTCCTGAACACCACGTTCTTCTTCCAGGGCTTCCTGCAGGCCTTGGCCCCCAAGCGCGGCGAGGACGGCGTGCTGACGCTCACCCTGCCGCTGGAGGACGGAAAGCTTCTCTCCGGGGTGGACGTGGCGGACATCGGCCGGACGGCTCACGCCATCCTGAAGGGCGGCAAGCCGTTCATCGGCAGCACCGTCAACCTGGCCGGCGACCATCTGACCGGTGCTCAGTACGCGGAGAAGCTGGGGACCGCGCTCGGCGAGCCGGTGCGCTTCCAATCGGTGCCCTACCACGTCTTCCGCTCCCTCGACATCCCGGCCGCCGAGGAAATCGCCAACATGTTCCAGTACTACGGTGACTTCGACCATGAGTTCACGGGCGCCCGTGACCTGAACCGGCTACGGGAGATCAACCCGGAACTCAGGGACTTCGACACCTGGCTGGCCGAGAACGCCTCGAAGATCCAGATGGGCTGACCGGCGCGACGACGAAGATCGACGGCAACCGCACCGTCTGAGAACGGCAACACACGGGGCCCGGGTCGTCGACTCGGGCCCTTGTCGTAACCGCCTCGTCGTCGGCTTCCTTCGCGGCCTCGCGAGGACGGCCCTCGTTGGCTGCCTGCCGGGCTTCAGCGTCGCCGAGTCGCTCGCATGGTCAGAGCGGGGCCCGGCGATGCGCAAACGGCCCAGGGCGGCGTGCGGTACGAAACGTCCCGCTCGAACCGGGTCGCCGTGTCCTGTGCCGCTCGCTCACGCGCAGTCTTTGTCCAGTTCTTCGAGGAGCAGGTTGCAGATCTGGGCGAGCATGGCGAGTTCTGCCGGGCTGAGCGGGTTGATGAACAAGCGGCGGACTGCTTCCACATGGCAGGGGGCCGCGGCGGCGATGGCTTCACGGCCGGTGGGAGTGACGGCGACGAACGCCACGCGTCCGTCGGTGGGGCAGTCCTCCCGGACGACCAGGCCGCGCTTGGCCATCCGGTTGATGTGGTGAGACATCCGGCTCTTCTCCCACTCCACCGCCTTGGCCAACTCCAGGACAGGCAGCCGGCCCTCGGGCACCTCGGTGAGGTGCACAAGGACGCCGTAGTCGGCGGCGGACAGGCCTGACTCGGCCTGCACCTCCCGGGCCAGCCGGCCGACAAGTTTTTCCTGCAGGCGGATGAAGCTGCGCCAGGCGTGTTGCTCCGTTTCGGTGAGCCAGCGCGTCGTCTCGGTCATACATACCAGTGTAGACGATTTGTTGACACATCATCTTGCGGTCACACCTCAGGGACAGGGAATGAGCCCCGATGCGCCGTCGCCTGTGGATGCCGATTATTACTTCCAGGCAGGTCAGGCAGCGTGTGCGTACTCGTGGAGGATGCCACCGGGACGGTCGCGTCGATGGACGACGAGGGGTCGAGCCGGTCCCGGTCCGTGATCGGTTCGGGGACTGATCGCAGAGGCGCCGCGCTGTGCACGGCGCGGTGCGGCCCGTGCTCGTTGGTTCGCGGATGCCGGTGGTGGCGATCTCGATGCCCTCGGCTTCGAGGACGGCGTCGCATGCGCGGGTGTATTTGCGGTCGCGGCCCAGCTCGCCCCCTACAAGATCCCCAGGGCGGTCCACTGCGTTTCGCGCTGCGCGACCGCGACGCCAAGTACGACCAGTCCTTCGACGCCGTCTTCGAAGCCGAGGACATGGAGGTGCTGCTCAGCGCGCCACAGGCCCCTCGGATGAACGCGCACTGCGAGCAGGTGATCGGCACTGTCAGCCGCGAGGCGCTCGACCACGTCCTGCTCATGAACGAGGCCCACGCCCGGCAAATCCTGGCCGACTTCGAACGGCACTACAACACGCACCGCCCTCACTGGGCCCGAGACCAGCGACCCCTCACGCTTCCCGGCAGCCCGCCACCGTCCACGACCTCGACGGCCACAGACTCCTGCGCACCCGCATCCTCGATGGTGCCATCAACGAGTACCGGTACGCTACTTGACCTGCGGCGATGACTTTCCGAACCCCACAGGATCAACGACGCGCCGCCCAAGGGCGGTTTCGCCTCCGGAGCCAGGCATGAGCCGTACGGCGGTACTTCTATGACCATGGTCCGCCTCTGGGCAGCGCTGGCAGTAGCCCTGCGGGCCGGCAACGGCGCACTCTTCGATCAGTTGGTCCGTCTCCGTCAGAAGGCCGGTGCCGGGGAAGACATCGGGATCCTGCGCGTATTCGACGTCATCGCCTGGACGCACCAAGGACAACGGGGCCAGGCCTCGATGAGCTGAGCCGTAGGGCCGATCGGTCCGCGTCACACCGATCTTCGCTCCCACTCGCCCCGC
The DNA here is from genome assembly GCF_040680215.1 of Streptomyces sp. NPDC052107. NCBI lineage: Bacteria > Bacillati > Actinomycetota > Actinomycetes > Kitasatosporales > Streptomycetaceae > Streptomyces > Streptomyces sp. NPDC052107. The sequence goes on along the minus strand of NZ_JBFAWG010000091.1, from coordinate 3,929 downwards.
ACCAGGCTCACGCGCGCCTCACGCCGGGCGGCACCGGCCATCAGGGTTGTCGAGGTCCGCGCGCATGAGCGTTGACGGCCTGCCGCGCGAGCTCGACGTTGAACTGGGCACCTGCCAGGAGTGCCAGGTTGGACAGCCACAGCCAGATAAGGAAGACCACGACCCCGGCCAGGGAGCCGTACAGGCGGTGGTAGGTGCTCACATGAGAGGCATAGACGGTGAAACCGAGGGAGGTCGACAGCAGGAGCACGATCGCCAGGCAGCCACCCGGCGCCATCTTTCGCAGCGGACGCGACGGTGCGGGACCCGAGCGGTAGAGCACCAGGACCAGGGCGATGGCCACCACTGCCAGAACAGGCCAGCGCAAGGTGTCCCATGCAGCCTGGGGAAGGCTGCCCATCTCCAGTGCTCGGCCCAGACGTCGTACCAGGCTGCCGCTCAGCAGCAGAGCAAGCGTCGTGGTCAGGAGTAGGGCGATCAGCACGATGGCTGCGACGATGATGCGTGGGGCCGTCCGCCACACCGGCCGGTGCGAGCTGACGTGGTACATGGCGTGCAGGGCCCGGCGAAAGACACTCAGATAGCTGGAACCCGACCACAGGGCCCCCGCCGCGCCGAAGAAGACCAGCAGCCAGGCTGCCGAGGACTGGCTGGCCATCTGCTGCAGGGCGCTGCGCAGCAAGCCTCGGGAGGCGGCGGGCACCGCGCGGGTGAGCCGGTCGATCACTTCCGGTTTCGCCGTGGGCATGGTGAGTCCCAGCACCGAGAGAAGCACCAGCAGCACGGGGAACAGGGCCAGGACCGCATAGTAGGTCAAAGCGGCGGCCCAGTCCGTTACGTCGTCGTTCCAGATTGCCACAGGTGTCCGGCGCAGCGCAGCCCACCATTGACCCATCCGGCTGCCGGTCTCGTGCATGGCGCGGATCCACTCGCTACCCACTGTCCATGCCCTCCTCCAGCAGCGGCCGACGCCGACCGCGCTCCCGTCGCATCCCGGCATCCACCGCCGGATGCGGTGCGTTGAGGGCCAGCGTCCGCAGAGCGGCGGTCGGATGTCCGGCTACCTGCCGCCCGCCTTCGTCCGGATGCCGCTCGGGGAACCCAATCCTCGTCGAGGATGCCCCGGACGGCGTCCTTGGTCTCTTCTCCGGCCAGTTTGACGTCCCCGTCGATCTGGTCAGGCCCCGCCCTCCGTTTCGAGACGCTCGTTGCCGACTGCCTTGCCGACCCTCCCTTTCGCCTTTCCCTTGATCTTGTCGCCCGTGTTAGCGGCCTTGCCCGACATACTCATGGGCCCGTCCGCCAGATCCGTGATTGACGCGCGCACAGCCCGTTTACCCGCCCTGCATGGAGTGATGTGCGCGCCCACTCGGGGCTGAGCGGTTGGCCGTGCTGCCGACAAAAGGCAGGGTGTGTCACGGCCGCGTGGGCTGCGCAGACGCCCCTGGCGGCAAGACGATACGGACCATGACCGCAGACATCGGTATGGATCCGCCCTCGGGCATCGGCTCCAAGCGACACCAGTTGTTCTGGTACGAACTTCTTGGTTGCGCGCGGCGCGGCCACCGCCTGGAAGGCACGAACGTGGCCCAGGTGCGTCCCGAGGACGGACTCCTGGTCAAAGACTTCGGGGACGGACTTCGCTGGCACCGGTGTCTGCGCTGTGATGCCTGGCTACCGGTACGGCCGGCAGATCACCCGGACCGGGAGTTTCCACCCGAGCGCGCGGAGGTGGAGATTCCGTTGCGTGGCAGGCCCCTGCGTGACCGTTACGTGTTGCGACTGATCGCACTCGACCGTGTGGTCCACTTTCTGGTACTCGGCGTGCTCTCAATCGCCGTACTGGCCTTCGCACACGAACGCCAACGGCTCAGCGGGGCCTTCTACCGGACGATGGACGTGCTGCAAAACGGCATCGGCGGGCCCACCGGAAGATCCGGGCGAGGACTGCTGGGCGAACTCGACAAGGCTTTCGCCGCCCGTTCATCGACCTTGTGGGCAGTCGGGCTCGTCCTCGGCGCCTACGCGGTACTCGAAGGCATCGAGGCGATCGGACTGTGGCTGGCCAAGCGCTGGGCGGAGTACCTGACGTTCGTGGCCACGACCGTACTGCTCGTTCCAGAGATCTATGAGCTGGCAGAAGGGCGCATCACGCCGGCCAAGATTCTCACTCTGGCCATCAACGTGGCGATCAGTGCCTATCTCCTCATCACCAAACGCCTGTTCGGCCTGCGTGGCGGCGGAAAAGCCGAAGCGGCAGAAAAAGCCCGCGACACCAGCTGGGAAGCCCTGGAGCGGGTTCTGCCGGGACCGTCACGGTGACCGCACGGCCTTCCTTTTGCCCGAACGGGTACCCTCCGCGCGTGGAGGTCGGCTGGGCGTCCTCGAAACTCCGGCGGGAACCGCCGACCAGACCGCGCACCGTTGACTCGTCAGAGCGGCGGCTGCGATGGCAGATGCTGCGTCCAACACCTTGCCCTTGCCGATAACCTCATCCGTCCTGGCGGCAGCCGGTGTACGGTCGCCCAGGTCGGCGCTCTGGCAGAACTGACGATCACCGGAACATGATGATCGGCTGTGCTGCTGCGACTGGCGTACCTGAGCGCGATGAACTCGTTCGCGATGCTGCGACTGCTGCCGATGGGCGACCGCGAGAAGGACGCGGAGACCCTGGCTCCACGCCATTAGATCACTGTTCTGGAACGGCACCTGACTGGGCAACGGGTGCGGTTCACAGCGAGCGACCGGGCCTTCCTGGCGGCACTGCTGCAGCACCTGCCGACACAGGCACTGCGCCGGACGTGGTTGCTGGTGCAGCCGGACACGATACTGCGCCGGCATCGCGACTTGGTCCCCCGCCGTCACGCCGCCCGCTAGGGCCCGTGTGAGGTCGTGATCAATCTCGGGTTCTGGTCCCGTGCGGGGCCGGGAACTGGTAGGACGCTGGTTGTGACGCGTAGACAACTCACCGATGAGCAGTGGGAGTTCATCGAGCCGTACCTGCCGATAGGCGAGTACGGTCCGTACCCCGCACGGCTGCGGGAGCAGTTCGAGGGGGTGATCTGGCGGTTTCGGTCCAGCGCCCAGTGGCGCGAGATGCCCTCCGAGTTCGGACCGTGGGCGACCGTCTACGGGCGCTTTCGCGTCTGGTGGGACGCCGGGGTCTTCTCCGCTCGCGGGCCCGCGACATAGCCCACGATGCCCGCCCCGCTGACGGCAAGGTGGACTCCGGCATCGAGCGCGAGCAGGCCATCGAACCGGCAGGTGCATGGCTCGATGCTGCAACCGAATGCCGACAGCGCGGCGGCGACCCGGGTCCCGGGTTCTAGCCCCAACACCCCCAGCAGCCTCCACCGTGCGCTGTGCAGTCCCAGATACAAAGTCAACGCCTCAGGGCGCCTCGGCCGCTTCACCGGATGCCGCCATGTAGGTGACCGCTCCTCCCTCCTCCTGCTCACCGCCTACCTCACCCACCGCCACCCTCGACAGCACAGCCGTAGACACCATCCGCAGCGCTCGTGCGGCTGGACACGATGCCCGGCGGCTACGTGAAGGTCTCGGACTACCGCGACCACCGGCCGCCCGACGCGGTCGCCGCCGATCCCCGCATGCTCATGCGCTGAGCTCGGTCGTGTCTTTCGGATCAGGTCGGCTCAGCGGTCCACGGCCAAGCGGCCTCGCGGCCGGCCTCGATGAGGCCGACCATCCGGAACGCGGCGTCCGTGAGGCCGCCGAAGGTGTGCCGGTGGGGGCCGGTGGGGCCGTGGGCGGGCCGGTACCCCGCCAGGTTCCAGATGTAAACCGGGATGTCGGCCGGGACCGGTTCGGCCGGCTCGCCGGGGCCGTAGGGGGCGGCCTGCTCGTCGGTGACGATCAGAACCCGATCGTGCTCCCGGTAATGGGTCCGCACCGCCTTCGTGGTGTGGGTG
>NZ_JBFAWG010000090.1:0-21537 GCF_040680215.1 Streptomyces sp. NPDC052107 | reverse complement strand
CCGAGGAGGGTGCCCGACGTCGCCTGGGCGCCGGGCGTGCGCGTAGCACTCTGCCACAGGTTCACTACGCTTCGCTAATCCAACTGGTGAGCCTATCCGGCCCACCCAGCGGGACGTGTGGCTGACCTCCCGCTGGCGGTGCTTCTCGCTGCGGCTCGGGATGCTGTGGGAGACCGCGCCCTCCGCCTCCCAGACGGGCCAGTGCGCACAGGCCCTGGCCCTGAAGCCCAACACCTCCTGCACGCTGAGCGGCTGGGTGCAGGGTCCGTACGCCTACCTCGGGGTCAGCGGAGGCGCGACGCCAGCACCTGGGCCTCGTCCTCGACGTGGTCGAAGCTCCCGGTCCCGTTCACGACCGGCGCCTCGGGCACGGTCACGGTGTACGTCCACGGCTGGTACGGCCAGGGCGCGGTCTACGCCGACAATCTCACCCTGAGCTGATCCACCGTTCCGACGGCCCCGCTCGGCGATCAACGGGCGGGGCCTGCTCATGTGATCGGCCTGCCGGCTGCGGGGGCCATCGACGGGCGTCCGGACGCCTGCCTTCGTAGTCTGAAAAGACCGGAAGCTCCTCCAGGAGGCCTCCCGCAGGCAGGAGACGGTCGTGATCGAACTGGCCGCGGCGTTCGCCGTCGCGGGCGCTGCGAGCAACGCCGTGGGCACCGCCTTCCAGCGCAAGGCCGCGTCGGCGAGCAGTCGCGGCGGACTCCGGCTGCTCGCGGAGCTGGTGCGCCGGCCCTTCTGGGTGATCGGCATGGGCGGTGTGGTCTGCGCCGCGCTGTTCCAGAGCCTGGCCCTGATCAACGGACCGCTCGCGCTGGTCCAGCCGCTCTTCATCCTGGAGCTACCCTTCGCACTGCTCGTCGCCGCCCCGCTGATGCACAGACGGCTGCCCCGCTGGGGCTGGTGGGGCGTCGGCGGCTGTGTCGTGGGCCTCGCCGTCCTGCTCATCGCCGCCGCCCCGCACGGCGCCGTCAACCACGCGCCGCTCAGCCGGTGGATCCCGGCGCTGTTCCTGTGCCTCGGCGGGATGGCCGCGGCGGTGCTGCTGTCCGGCCGGGGCAGCTCGCCGGCCCGGCGCGCCGCGCTGCTGGCCGCGGCCTCCGCCACGGGCAACGCGCTGACCGCCGCCCTGCTGAAGTCGGCCAGCGGCACCTTCGCCGACCACGGTTTCGCGGCGTTCCTGCGCTCCTGGCAGACGTACGGCTTCGCGCTGGCCGGCGCCGGGTCCGTGATCCTGCTGGAGAACGCGCTCCAGGCCGGTCCGCTGGCTGCGGCACAGCCGGCGCTGACCATCGGCGACGCGGTGGTGAGCCTGACGCTCGGCATGACCCTGTTCGAGGAGCGGATCCGCACGGGCTGGTGGCTGGTCCCGGAAGCGATGGGCGCCCTGCTGATCGTCGGGGGCGTGGTGGTGCTCAGCCGGGCCGTCCAGCGCATCATCGTGGTGCCGGTCGCGGTGGAAGAACGGGACCTGGCGACCTGAGCGCCGCCCCTCGGTGGATGGCGCGCCTGCAGTCTGCCGGGGAAGGCCGGTACCGCCCCTCGGACACCCTCCCCGGCGGCGCGCGCTTCCCTACCGCTTGGCGATCCCGTCGATCCACGACTGGAGGCGTTCGCCCTGGGCGGCCATCAGTCCGGGGTCGCGCAGGGTGTTGGTGAGGACGGACATGCCCTGGTAGGCCGCGACGAGTTCGACGGCGAGGGCGGCGGCGTCGGCGCGGCCGAGCTGGGCGAACTGGGACTCCACCCAGTCGAGCAGGGCCCGCATGACCTTCGCGGCAGCCCGGTCCAAGCCGTCGTCGCGCTTGTCGAGCTCGGTGGCGAGGGTGCCGAAGGGACAGCCGAAGCGGGCCGCGGTCTCGCGCTGGTCGACCCAGCCGGCGACGAGGGCCCTCAGCCGGGCGGCCGGGTCCGGAAGGGCGTCCAACCGGTCGGTGAGCGCTTCCAGTTGCTCGCAGTGGGCGTCCACCGCGGCTTCGACCAGCTGGTCCTTGGTCTTGAAGTAGTAATAGACGTTGCCGAGCGGCACCTCGGCCGTACGGGCGATGTCACCAAGGGTGGTCTTCTCCACACCCTGCTCGTGGAAGACCTGGACGGCCGCCGTCACCAGGCGTTCGCGCTTGCCGCCCCGGCCGGATCGGCCGGGTCGCGCGGACCGGGCCGCGGCGGCGGAATCTGAGTCAGTCACCTGACTGAGGATAGACAACGAGCGACGCCGCGGACTAAAGTCTCGACTTAGTTAGTCAACTAACTCAGAAGGAGCAGTTGCCATGATCGTTGTCACGGGTGCCACGGGGAACGTCGGAGGGGCCCTGGTCGCGGCGTTGATCCAGGCCGGGGAGACGGTGACCGCAGTCGCCCGGCACATCGGCGAGGAAGACGTGCCGCCGGGAGTGCGGGCCGTCGCCGCCGACCTCGCTGAACCGCAGAGCCTCGCCCCCGCGCTGGAGGGCGCCAAGGCGCTGTTCCTGCTCGTGGCCGGAGAGGATCCGGTCGGCATCCTGCGCCGGGCCGCCGCGGCCGGTGTGGGGAAGGTGGTGCTGCTGTCCTCGCAGGGCGTGGGCACCCGGCCCGCCACGTACGCGCACGCGGCCCGCTTCGAGGCGGCGGTGGCCGAGTCGGGGCTGCCGTTCACCGTGCTGCGCTCGGGCGGGCTGGCCTCCAATGCGCTGGCCTGGGCCGAGCCGGTGCGCCGGTACCGCATCGCGGCGGCGCCCTTCGCCGATGTGGCACTGCCGTTCGTCGATCCGGACGACGTCGCCGCGGTGGCGACGGCCGTACTGCGCGAGGACGGACACGACGGCGCCACGTACACGCTGACCGGCCCGGAGCCCACGACCCCACGGCGGCGGGCCGCAGCGATCGCCGCCGCGCTCGGGGAGCCGGTGACGTTCGTGGAGCAGAGCCGCGAGGAGGCCCACGCGCAGATGGCCCGGTTCATGCCGCCCGCCGTCGCCGAGGGCACGCTCGCCGTCCTGGGCACCCCCACTCCGGAGGAGCAGGCGGTCGGCCCGGATGTGCCGCGCCTGCTCGGCCGCCCCGCGGCCCCCTTCTCCGCGTGGGCGGCGCGCAACGTGGCGGCGTTCCGCTGATCCGCCGTCGGCAGAGGGCGGACGCCGGGCCCCGGAAACACCTCCGAAGCGATGATGTCCACGAGCTCGTCCGGTGAGCGGCGAAGGCAGGGCTGGGATGCTGGGGCGATGAGCGAGAAGGCGGGACGCGTCGACGGCGACACCGTCCGCCCGGGCACGTACGCACGTGTCGAGCGCGAGCGGCGCTTCCTGCTGGCCGCCCCGCCCGCGCCGTCGGCGGTGACGGGCCACCCGAGTGATCACCGACCGCTGTCTGCCGGACACCTGCTTGAGGCTTCGTTGTGCCGGGTCGCCGCACGGTCGGCCGAGTTGAGGCTCACACAGAAGGTCCCGGCGGCCCGGCAGCGTGCAGGGGCTTGTCACGAACATCTGTCTGTCGCCGGCCGAGTACGACGTACTGGCCACGCTCCCGGCCCGGGCACTCACCAAGACCCGTTTCAGCGTGCCTCCCCTCGGAGTCGATGTCTTCGCCGGCCGACTGCGCGGACTGGTGCCGGCGGAAGCCGAGTTCGCGACGGACGCGGAGGCCGAGTCCTTCGCTCCACCGAGCACGCGCGTGGCCGAGGTGACGGACGACGCCCGGTTCACCGGCGGACGCCTCGTCCGCGCGACCCGTGCGGAACTGCTCACCTGGCTGGCCGAATACGGCATCCGGCCCGGGGTCTCCTGAAGGCGACCGATCTCCGACGGCGAGCGTCGAAGCTGTGACATGAATCAGCCGACACCGTGCCGTGGTGCCGTACCAGGCCTTCAGCGCCACGAGCGTGGCCAGTGCGGCCGCCAGCAGCCCGGCGAGCATGGCTGCCCGATCGCCGATTGCCATGGAGGTGTGCCTCGTTCGGTCGACCGCGTCGGCGACCGCGGGAAGCAGCGCCGCTCCCATCGCGGCGCCCAGTTGCCGACTGGTGTTGATCACTCCGCCGACCAGGCCCTGGTCACGGTCGGCGATTCCGGCGCTCGCGGTGACCATGCTGCCGAATGCCATGCCGGTGGTGCCGAATCCGACGAGCATCACCGCCGCGAGCGGCAGGTGGGAGCCACCGGTCGTCGGGAGCCGGGTCAGGGCGGCGAAGCCGGCGGTGGCGGCGGTTCCGGCCACCACCAGCACGCGTTGAATGCCGATGTGGCGGATCAGCCGTGTGCCCAGCAGGCCGGTGGCCAGTCCGACGATCCCCTGTGGAGCGATGCTCAGTCCGGCCTCGAGCGGCGACATGTGCAGGACTTGCTGGAGGTACACGGAGAGCACGAGCATTTCACCGCCGTTCCACAGGCCGAGCAGCAGCATGAGGGTGCCGGCGTTGCGCAAGCCGTGGATGCGCAGCAGTGCCGGCTGCACGAGCGGATCGGCGTGCCGGCGTTCGTTCGCCACGAAGACCGCGCCCGCCAGGGCGGACAGCGCGAGCGGGGCCAGCACGGCGACGGAGTCGACACCGGTGGTGGCGGTCTGGGAGACGGCGAAGACCAGGGCTGCCACGGCCAGGGTGATCAGGAGCGCACCCGAGGTGTCCAGGTGCCGCCCGGCACGCGCCGACCTCGACTCCCGCAGGACACGGGGGGCCAGCAGCATGGCGGCCAGGCCCACCGGAACGTTCACCAGGAACACCGAGCGCCAGCTGAGGAACTCCACCAGTACGCCGCCGAGCACCTGGCCGGCGACGAAGCCTACGGACGCCGTCGCACCGTACAGGCCCAGCGCTCTGGTCCGGCGCGGGCCTTCGGCGAAGCCCGTGGTGATGAGCGACAGTGCGGCGGGCGCGACCATCGCGGCCCCGCTGCCCTGCACCAGGCGTGCGGCGATCAGCAACACCGGGTCGCGGGCGAGTCCACCGGCCAGGGATGCGGCGGTGAACACGCCGATCCCCGCGAGGAACAGACGCCGGCGCCCGTAGAGGTCGCCGGCCCGGCCGCCGAGGATGAGCAGGCCCCCGAAGGCGATGGCATAGGCCGTGACCACCCACTGGACCGAGGCTGCGGAGACGCCGAGTTCACGCTGGATCGACGACAGGGCGACGTTCACGATGCTGAAGTCCAGCACCACCATGAAGGCGGCGACCAGGATGAGGGCCAGCCCCAGCCGTCCGTGCTCGCCCGTTCGGCCGGCGGTGCCGGTGTGGTTGTGGTCGTCCGCTGTGCCCTTGTCGTCGCGGGGCTGCGTCGTGGCCGCAGATGGCGTCGACGGACCAGTGGGCCCGGCACATGTCCTCATCGCCGTGCGTCCTTTCGTCGGGCCGGTTCGATCACGCCGTGATGTAGACCGCGGACAGGTCGTCGTCGGCGTGCTCGACGGCGGTGTGCCGCCAGCGGGGCAGCAGCGCTTCGGTGAGCGGGAGGTGGGTGCCGCTGCCGTATGCGGCCTGTACGGCCAGTTCGGCGTCCTTGACCGCGTGCTTGAGCGCGAAGGCGGGTGTGAAGTCGCCGGCCAGCATGGTGGTGGCCTTCTGCACCGCATACGGCGACCCGAGCGGGGTGGACCGCAGCAGTTCCACGATCGAGGCGGGGTCCAGGCCGAGTCGGCCGGCGAAGGACAGAGCCTCCGCGGTGGCTTCGACGAGGTCGACGAGCCAGCTGTTCAGCACCAGCTTCGCCCTGGTGCCGTCGCCGGCCGGACCCAGCCAGACGGTGGCTCGCCCCAACGCGCCGAACACCGGGGTGAGGACGTCCCGCACCCGATCGGGACCGCTGGCCAGGACGATCAGCTGCCCGGCCTCGGCCGGTCCCTGGCTGCCGGAGACCGGGGCGTCCACGAACGTCACCCCGTGCCGGGCGGCGGCCACGGCGAGCTGGGACGACCAGCGAGCTCCGATGGTGGCCATCTGCACCCAGATCAGCCCGCGGCATCGAGCCAGAAACCCGTCCTGGCCGTTCGCGGCCTGCTCGGTGGCGGGCCCGTCGGCGAGCATGGTGATGAGGATTCCGGCGCCCTGGACCGCTTCCGCAGGAGTGTGTGCAACGAACGCTCCGTGCCCGGCCAGGGTGGCGGCGCGGCTGCCGGTTCGGTTCCACACCCGAAGCTGGAAGCCGCCGCGGGCCAGGTTTACGGCCATGGGGCCGCCCATCCGCCCGGTGCCCAGGAAGGCGATCACGGGTGTCTTCGGGGTGCGGCCTCCGAGGGGGGCCGGCGTGCTGTGCAGCGACGTGGGCTGGGTGGTGATCATGACATTCCTTCCGGGCTGGGACCGCCGAACGGGACGGCGGCGGTCATGATGTGGTCGATCTCGGCCAGGTTGAGGTGAAGGTGAGGAGCGCCCAGGCATTGCGCCAGGTGGGCCGGGGTGCGGGCACCGGCGAGGACGGCTTGGACGGCGGGGTGGGCCGGCACCCGGACCACCGCCGGTTCGGCGACCGATGCGTCTCGGCCGGCCGGGAAGGCGCTGAGCGCCGCCACCACGTCGAGGTTGCGGACGAGCCCTGGACCGGTGAAGGCCGGTCCGTCGGCGCGCCGGTCGTCCGGATCGAACGTGGTGTCGGGGAGGATGGCCCCGCCGAGCAGTCCGTGGGCCAGTGGTGCGTAGGCCGGCACGGTGGCGAACTCGGCCCTCTGCGCCGGGGTGTGGAGGGAGACACCCACGTGACGGATCAGGCCTTGCGCCACCGGTTCGGCGTACGTGGCCTCGACACCCTTGCGCAGCCTTGCCGGACCGGCGTCGCGGACCAGCCGGTTCCCGTCCATGCACAGGCCGCCCTTGGCGGACTGAGTCGGGGCGCGCTCGGCCATGGGCCCCCAGTTCCCGCCGGGCTGCCATGTGCCGTACGCGACAGGTGTCATCGCCGGGCCGGATGAGCCCCGTGTCATCGTCTGCATGGCGTCCCCCTTGGTGGGTGGAATCTCCTGCCTCGACGCTCACATCCACCGGAAGCCTCCGGTAGTGGCCCTGTGCTTGCCGGGATACAAACCGTCCTTGTACCGGGCAGGCGTCACAGTCCCCGACCGTTGCCCACCGCCGCCGGCGGGGCGGTCGGCCGATGCCGGAGTCCGGGGGCAGGCCGGCGACCGCACTTGAACGCGGAGCACGCGTTGTGCGGGTCCGGCGAGGTCAGGAGGCAGAACGGCCCGGGATGCCGGTGCCGGTTGCCGGCTCTGCGCCGGATGCCGGCCGGCGCGGCCGCCCGCGTTGATCGCGGCGGGTGATGTGAGCGATCAGGTCCCGTGCCACACCGCTCGGCGGGGTGGAGGCGCCGTCCCAGATGACGCGCAGAGTCCTGCGCAGGTCGAGTTCCGGTGTCCGCACCGTCACGAGCCGGCCTGTGGCCAGATCGTCCTCGACGGCCAGTTCGCTGATGACGGCTGGTGCGGTGCCCGCCAGTGCGGCCGCGCGTACCGCCGCCGTGGTGGGCAGCGACAGCGCCGGGACGACCTGGGGGACGCCAGGACCGAGCACCGCGGCCAGAGCAGCGGTGAGGGTGTCAAGGGTGCCGGAACCGCCCTCCCGGCTGACCAGCGGTGTGGCGGCCAGCTCGGCGGCGCCGACCGGTCGGCGGCGGTGAGCCCAGGGGTGGCCCGGAGTGACGACCACGGCGAGCCTGTCGTGGCCAACGACCCTGCCATGGAGCCCGGCCGGCCGCTGAGGGCCCTCGGTGAATCCGATGTCCGCCGTGCCCGCCATGACGTGGGCGATCACTGTGGTGGTGTTGATCGCGGTCAGCAGGATCTCCGGCGCGGCACGTCCCGGTCGCTGTGCCGCACGGAAGGACGACAGCCAGCCCGGCAGGAGCTGCTCCGCGATGGTCAGGCTGGCACTGACCCTCAGCCGGTCACGGCGGTCGGCCCGCAGGGCGGCGATCCCGGCGTCCATCTCCGCCGCGACACCCAGCAGCCGGGCGGCCCACTCCGCGATCACGACACCTTCGGCGGTCAGGCTGGAGCCGCGCGGACTCCGGTGCACCAGCGTGACGCCGGTCTGGGCCTCCATCGCCCTGATCCGCGCCGAGACCGCCTGCTGGCTCACCCCCACCGCCCGGGCGACGCTGTTCAGGCTGCCCTCCTGCGCCACACCCAGCAACAATTCCAGCGCGGCCAGGTCGGGGACGTGCGTACTGAGAGCCATGAGCCGCCCTCCCAGCTGCAAGCCGGGGTTGTATCCCCTCAAGCCTACGGCGGCTACCGGGGCGGGCCGGCATCTGCGAGCTTCGAAGGCATCGACGCCCCACCACCTCCGGGGAGACCGTCCGGCCAGCCGGACGAGGGCGCGACCAGGAGCCCGGAAGGCTTCACGGCCCCGCATCCAACGGCGCCATCACCTGCTCCCCGGACTCTCCTTCGAGTCCTTCAGGGTGCGATGACCAGCCAGGAGACACGCCATGACCGCCACCACGGCACTGAGCCCGTCCGAACACCAAGTCAAGCGTTCGTTCCTCCTGAAGCGGGTACAACCCGCCATGAACGGCCTGATCGACGGCTCGCTGTCCACACTGGCCCCGATCTTCGCCGTAGCCTTCGCCACTCAGCAGCCGCGTTACGCGTTCTTCGCCGGGCTGGCCACCGCCATCGGTGCCGGTGTCAGCATGGCCTTCTCCGAAGGCCTGTCCGACACCGGGGACCTGACCGGGCGCGGCAGCCCCTACCTGCGCGGTGCCATCACCGGGGCGGGTACGTTCCTCGGCGGGGTGCTGCACACCCTGCCCTTCCTGATCCCGCAATACCGCCTCGCGCTGGCCGTGGCACTGGCCACGATCGCCTGTGAACTGGTGACGCTGGCCTGGATCCGCTGGCGCTTCTTCGGCACGGGCTTCCTGCGCTCGTTCGTCTTCATCGCGATCGGCGGTGCGGTCATCGCCGGCGTCAGCGCCGCGCTCGGCGCCGCCGGCTGACCCCGCTCGCGGCCATGCGCGTCACTTCTCGATGTCCAGCACCGCCATCATGCCCCGGTCCTCGTGGTTGAGGATGTGGCAGTGCAGGACGGTCTTGCCGGTGTAGTCCTTGAACCGGATCCGGATGACGATCCGACCCTTGGCGGAAACGTTCGCGACGTCCTGCAGGCTGTGGCTCTCGTGCGGACGGCCGTTGATGCTCATCAGCTGGAAGTGGTTGGTGTGCACGTGGAAGGAGTGTTCCTCGTTGCTTTCGTTGACCACGGTCCACTCCTCGACCGTGTTCAGTTTGGCCCGCATGTCCACCCGGTTCGGGTCGAACTGCTTGCCGTTGATGTAGAACTTGGTGCCGGCGCTGTTCTCGGAGAACACGACGGTGCGCCGCGCGGCGATCTCCTCGTGGGCCAGATCCACGGTCGGCGCGAAGGACGAGGTGGGCAGCGTCGCCGGTCGCGCGGAGGGCCCTGTGGAGACCAGGGTGGCCAAGGTCGCCTGCGGGAAGGAATTGCCGCCCGGCCCGGTCTCGTACGGGAGCGTCTCCAGCTGGGTGCGGCCGGCCGGACCGCCCTGTACGAGCACGTCGAAGCGGGCCCCGGCCGCGAGGAGCAGCGAGTCGGCCGTCCAGATGCGGTCGACGGGTGTGCCGTCGTGCGCGATCACATGGAACTTCTGGCCCTGCAGGCGGACTTTGTAATAGATGTTGGCGCTGATGTTGGCCAGTCGCCACAACTGGGTCTCACCCGGCCGGATGCGGATGACCGGGTTCAGCTGGCCGTTGACGGTGCGATGGGTGGGCGCGCCGATGTGCAGATCCTTGGTCCTGATCGCATCGCCCTGGGTCTGGAAGTCCTTGAGCGCGATGACGTGCTCGGTGATGTGGCGCAGGTTCGCCGGAAGGTACTGCTGCAGGCCGTCGACGATGAGGATGCCCGACATGCCCCCGGCGACCTGAGACGCGGCGGTGTGGTGCGGGTGGGGGTGGTACCAGTAGGTGCCGGCTCGCAGCGACTTGGGGAACTGGTAGGAGTAGTGGAACGTCTCGCCCGGATGGACGTGGAGGAAGATGTTGTCGGCGTCGCCGCTCGGTGACACATGGAGACCGTGCACATGCAAGTTGGTCTCCTCGCCGAGCGTGTTCTTCAGGGCCAGCTCCATCTTGTCCCCGGGCCGGATCCGCAGCGTGGGCGGCATGTAGCTGCCGTTGTAGGTGAGTGCCCACAACGCGTGGCCGCCAATGTTCACGCGCCGTCTCTCCACGACGATGTCCGCCCGCAGCAGCCCGTTGTGGCTTACCAGTTGCGCCGGTTCCCTGAGAGCGGAACCTGTGGCGAACGAGAGCGTTGGCGACGGCGATGACATCATCGACGACGACCGGGACGGGGTGCTGGTGCAGCCGCTCATCAGGGCGCCGAAGGCAAGGATCAGCGCCATGGTGATGCGTGGCAGCGTGGAACGGGATCGCATGACGCCTCCAGTGATGAACACACGGTCTCGCGTAGCTGACCACCACGAAAACCCCAGGGCTAGCCACACGCGCCCCGGCTGGACCGTTCGAGCGACGCTCTGCACCCCGATGCCACCCCTCAGTCACCTGTGGTGTGCTTGCCGTCATGCGCGAGCACCCCGCACTCCGCCTGCGGGGCCAGAGGTTTCATGTGGTCGCGCACGACGACACACCCGTCGACCGCTTCTGGACGGCCGACTCGCTGCTCCTCGCGGCCGACCAGGCCAAGGCCTGCGCCAAGGTCGGCCCCTGGCCTCCACCCGGTTCGGCAGGCCGGAGGGCGACGAGCGGAGGCGATGGTGTCCAAGGCGGTGACCGCTGCTCTGGACTGAGCACCCGCACAGCAGGCGCCGTAGAGCCGGACGGGTGACGACCAGTGATGCTTGACGGCCACTTTGCGCGCCACTCCGCACCCGTTTAGCCATTTTGTATATTTATTTCCCTTATGGTGCGGTACGACGGGAGTTTCGGGCGGGGGTGCGCACAACGCGTCGTGGCAGGGCGCGGGTTGGGATGGTGACCATGGGTGGAATCAGCCGCCGCAGTGTGGCACGCCTCAGTGTCGGTGCCGGCCTCGGTGTGGCCGCCGCGTCGTTCGCCTCTTGTGGTGGCCCGGGCGGACGGGACGGTGCCCCCGGAAGCCCGGACGAGCGGAGGGCGGTCCGGCTGATCGGGGACGGCTCGACCTCGTACACCGGTCGTCAGCCGCACCAGCCGGCGTCTTCCCTGCCCCTCGAACCCGGCCAGACACCACCGCAGTTCGTGGTGTTCTCCTGGGACGGCGCCGGCGAGTTGGGCATGGGCCTGTTCCCGCGCTTCCTGGAACTCGCCCGCACCCACGGCGCGCACATGACCTTCTTCCTGTCCGGCCTCTACCTCCTGCCGGAGCACAAGAAGCGCCTCTACGACCCGCCGAACAACCCGGTCGGTGCCTCGGACATCGGCTATCTCACCGACGAACACCTCAAGGCGACGCTGAAGTACGTCCGTGAGGCCTGGCTCGACGGCCACGAGATCGGCACACACTTCAACGGGCACTTCTGCACCGGCTCCGGATCGGTGGCCAACTGGAGTGCCGAACAGTGGCGTTCGGAGATCGAGCAGGCGCGGACCTTCGTCAAGTCGTGGCGCACACATACCGGTTGGCACGACGAACCGTCGCTCCCCTTCGACTACGACAAGGAACTCGTGGGCGGCCGCACCCCTTGCCTGCTCGGGCAGTCGAACCTGCTGCCGGCCGCACGGGAAGTCGGCTGGCGCTACGACGCCTCCTCACCGGGTGGGCTGCAACGCTGGCCGAGGAAGCAGGGCGGCATCTGGGACCTGCCGCTGCAGAGCATCCCTTTCCCCGGGCACACCTTCGAGGTGCTGTCCATGGACTACAACATGCTGGCGAACCAGTCCAAGACCACGACGCGGGCACCGTCCTACAACTACCCCTACTGGCGGGCCCAGGCGACACAGGCGTACCTGGCCGGGTTCCAGCGGGCCTACGAGACCAACCGCGCGCCGCTGTTCATCGGCAACCACTTCGAGCAGTGGAACGGCGGCATCTACATGGACGCGGCCGAGGAGACGCTCAGGCAGATCGCCGGCCGGGAGGACGTGCGCCTGGTCTCCTTCCGGCAGTTCGTCGACTGGCTCGACGCCCAGGAACCCGAGAGCCTCGCGAAGCTGCGCAGCCTCCAGGTCGGTGAGAAGCCGGAGGGCGGGTGGACCGCGTTCCTGCGCCCCGCCGAGCGCGCTCGGGACCGGGCGGGCGCCGCCGGGCGGCGGACGGAGATGCACAGAACCGCCATTCCGCCGGAGCGCCGACTCACCGTCCCGCAATCAAGGCCACTTTCCACCGATTGGACTTTGTCCGGGGCGGATCGGCCCTCCTGGCGTGGGTGGCATGTCACCAGATGGAATCACCGGTGACATGCCGGCCGGGGATGTCGTCGTCGGGGTGAGCGACTCACTCGCCGGGCTGACCGCGTTGCGCCGCGGCATCGTGGGGCGCGCAGAACCGCCGCGCGCTGGTGGCCGTGCGAGCCTGGTAGCCGCCGGAGGGCGACGCCCTCTACCGGCGCCGGCCCGAGCCCTCGTGGGCCCGGCTGCGGGCCGACGAGGCACGCCGGCGGCTGGACAGGGCCTTCGAACTGGCGGTCGGCGGACCTCCGGCCGACCTGCGGATCGAACGGCGGGTCGTCAGGGGCTCCGCGGGGCCGGTGCTCTGCTCGGTCGCGTCGTCCCCGGACCACGGGGCCTGGCCATCGGCATGGCCAGGCCCCGTGGTCCGGCGGCCCGGCCGCACCGCCGGCCGGTGCACCGGCACGTCCCGGCCCGGGCCCGGTGCGAGGTCCTGGTCGTGGCCGGCCCCCGGCTGCTGCCACGCGAGGCACGGATCCTGCGACGCGGCCGACACATGGAACGGCGGGACGGGGCGACGGGCTTGGCCACATGAGCCGGGATGGACTTCGTGTCGCGAGCTCGGACGGACTCGGTGTCGTGAGCCCGGACGGACTCCTGTGTCGTGGGCCCAGCCATGACGCGGGCGGGATCAACCCGCCTGGCGGCGGGCGTCCACCTCGATCTCGATCTTCATGCGAGGGTCGGAGAGGCCGCACTCCAGCATGGTGGCGGCCGGACGGACGGCGCCGAAGCAGCGACGCAGCACCGGCCAGCACGGCTCGAAGTCCGCGCGGTCCGGCAGCAGATAGCGCACCCGCACCACGTCGGCGAAGGTGCACTTCGCCTCGGTGAGCGCGGCCTCGATGTTGCGCAGGCACTGCTCGGCCTGTTCCACGACGTCGTCCGAGATCGTCATGGTGGTGTAGTCGAACCCGGTGGTCCCGGACACATGCACCCGGTCGCCGTCGACCACGGCACGGGCGTAACCGATCTGCTCCTCGAAGGTCGAGCCGCTGAGGATCGCACGTCGCTCTGTCATGCGCGGAACGCTAGGTGACCAGCGTTGATACGTCTCATACTGACGTCGGCATGGAGTGATATCTCTGCGCAGATGGACTCTGCGCAGATGGACCGCCCCGAACTCCCGCCGGCGCAGCCGCACGCCTTCGTCGTGCTCGCCGAGGAACTGAACTTCGGTCACGCCGCCGCCCGTCTGGGTATCGCCCAGCCGCCGTTGAGTCAGCAGATCCGCCGGCTGGAGGAGAAGGTCGGGCATGCGCTCTTCGACCGTGAACCGGGGCGCGTGCGGCTCACCCCGGCCGGCCGTGCCCGGCTGCTGGAGACGATCGATCAGGGCCCGCGGCCCATGCTCTGAACGCTGAGGCGTGCTGTCACTGCTCCGGCCGCACCGGATGCCTGCTCATGATCGAGACCCGGTTGAAGGCGTTGATGGTCACGGCCACCCAGATCACCGCCGCTATCTGGTCGTCGGTGAACATGTCCCGCGCCGCCGCGTAGGCGGCGTCCTGCGCGGCGGCGTCCGCGGCGGCGGTGGTCGCCTCGGCCAGCGCCAGGGCGGCCCGTTCGGCGGGCGTGAACAGCTCGGTGTCGCGCCAGGCGGCGAGCACGCCCAGGCGGTCCGGGGTGTCGCCGGCCCTGAGCGCGGCGCGGGTGTGCACGCGCAGACAGTAGGCGCAGCCGTTGATCTGGGACACCCGGAGGTTGACCAGCTCCACCAGGGTGCGCTCCAGGCCCGCCTCGGCTGCGGTCGCCCGGACCGCCTCGGACGTCTGCACCAGCGCGTGATACGCCTTGGGACTCTGCTTGTCGATGAAGATCCGCCGCGTGGCGCCGACCGTGACAGGACTGCTCAACTGGACTCCTCCGACTGCGATGGCCAGCCACCCGTTAGATGTTGAATCCTAAACTACCATTTGCCCCACAAGGAAACGACGCCCATGCCCGCCTCTCTCACCTCTCACGTGGAGTCATGGCATCCGGAACCGGTGACCGACGAGGACGCGCTGCCGCCGGCTCCGACGGCAGCCCTGTCGGCCCTGCTGGACCTCCCCGGTGCCGCCGCCGGGTCCGGCGACCACCTGCCGCCCCTGTGGCAGTGGCTGTACTTCCTGCACTGGGCGCCCCAGCAGGCCCTCGGCCCCGACGGACACCTGCGCGACGCCCGTTTTCTGCCGCCCATCCCCCGTCGTCGGCGCATGTTCGCCGGCGGACGCTGCGAGATCGCCGAGCCGCTGCGCCTGGGCGAGCCCGCCGAGCGCGTCAGCAGCCTGGCCGCCGTCACGCCCAAGCAGGGCCGCAGCGGCGAGTTGCTGTTCGTGACCGAACGTCAGGAGTTCCGGCAGCACGGCCGCATCTGTCTGGTCGAGGAACAGGACATCGTCTACCGCTCGGGCGACGGCTCCACGCCCCGGCACCCGGCCACGCTCGACGACTCGGCCGTACCGGAGCCCGACGGCCCGTGGCGGCTGCGCCTGCGGCCGACCGAGACCCTGCTGTTCCGGTTCAGCGCGCTCACCGCCAACGCCCACCGAATCCACTACGACGCGCCGTACTGCCGTGACGTGGAGGGCTATCCGGGTCTCGTCGTCCACGGCCCGCTGCTGGCCCTGCTCATGCTGGAACTCGTACGCGGGAACGCCCCCGAGCGGCAGGTGCGGTCGCTGTCCTACCGCCTGCACCGGCCGGCCTTCGTCGGCGAGCACCTCCTGGCAGACGGCACGCCTTCCAACGGACAGGCGTCCCTGCACATCGCCGGCCCCCGCGAGCCGCGGCACGCCACCGCCGAGGTGGCCTTCGCATGACCCACCCGGACGCCGACCGTGCCGCGTTCGCGCCGCGTTCCGGAATTCGCCCCGCCACGCCGTGCCGGAAATTGCCTCGCCGCCCGATGTCCGCTGTGCCAGGCTTGCACAAGCAACCCTCCGTGACCAAGGAGCCGACCGATGCGCCGACAGTTCATGTCCCACACGAAAGGAATGGCCATCAACCTGAAGGACATGACGCTCTGTGCGCACCACGTCACACACGCTCAACCTGGGGATCCTGGCGCACGTCGACGCCGGTAAGACGAGCCTGACCGAGCGGCTGCTGTACGCGGCCGGGGTCATCGACGAGATCGGCAGCGTCGACGCGGGCAGTACCCGGACCGACAGCCTGGAGCTGGAACGCCGCCGCGGCATCACCATCAAGACGGCGGTCGCCAACTTCGTTCTCGGCAGCGACGGTTCGGCCGTCTCCGTGAATCTGGTCGACACCCCTGGACACCCGGATTTCATCGCCGAGGTCGAACGCGTCCTCGGCGTCCTGGACGGCGCGGTGCTCGTCGTCTCCGCCGTCGAGGGTGTACAGCCGCAGACCCGCGTGCTGATGCGGACGCTGAAGCGGCTCGGCATCCCCACGCTGCTGTTCCTCAACAAGGCCGACCGGCGTGGCGCCGACGACGGCCGTGTGCTGCGCGAGATCGAGCGCAGGCTCGACGTGCCCGTGATCCCCATGGCGCGGATCGCCGGCGGTATCGGCACGGCCGAGGCACAGGCCGTGGCCTTCGCTCCGGAGGACGCCACCTTCACGCAGCGCCTCCTGGACACACTCACCCTCCACGACGACAGCCTGCTCGGCGCATACGTCACCGACGCGCGCTCCGTCCCGTACGAGCGGCTGCGTACCGCACTCGCCGCGCAGACCCGCGCCGGGCGGATCCATCCGGTCTACGTCGGCTCGGCGATCACCGGCACGGGGGTCGCCGAACTCATCGAGGGAGTACGGGAGTTCCTGCCCGCCCGGGGCGGCGATGCCGGAGGGCCGCTGTCGGGGCGGGTGTTCAAGGTGGAGCGCGGCGAGAGCGGCGAGAAGATCGCGTACGCCCGGCTGTTCTCCGGCGAACTCAGGGTCCGCGAGCGCGTCCCGGTCGCGGGGCGCGAGGGCAAGGTCACGGAGCTGGCCGTCTTCGACCGGGGTGCGGTGGAGCGCCGGGCGTCGGTTCGAGCCGGTCAGATCGCGGCACTGCGCGGTCTCGCCGAGGTCCGGATCGGGGACGAGATCGGCCGGGAGCCGGACGACCGCCCGTACCAGCATGTCTTCGCGCCGCCTTCGCTGGAGACCGTCGTGGTGCCCGCCGACCCGGCCGACAAGGGCGCCCTGCACCTGGCCCTGACCCAGCTCGCCGAGCAGGACCCGCTGATCGGGCTGCGGCAGGATCCCGAGGGCCAGGAGCTTTCCGTCTCTCTGTACGGCGAGGTGCAAAAGGAGGTCCTCGCCACCACTCTGGCCGAGGAGTACGGGCTCGCGGTCGTGTTCCGGGAGACCAGCCCGATCTGTGTGGAGCGCGTCACCGGGACCGGAGCGGCGTACGAGATCCTCGACCACGGCGGGAACCCGTTCCTGGCCACCGTGGGGCTGCGGGTGGAGCCGGGCGCGGTCGGCGCAGGGGTCGTCTTCCGCCGGGAGGTCGAACTCGGCTCGCTTCCGCTGGGCTACATGCGCGCCGTCGAGGAGACGGTCCACACCACGCTGCGGCAGGGCCTGTACGGCTGGCAGGTGCCCGACTGCCTGGTGACGATGACCCATTCGGGCTTCTGCAGCATCCGCAGCACGGCCGGCGAGTTCCGCGGCCTGACCCCGCTGGTCCTGATGACCGCGCTGCGCCGGGCCGGGACGGTCGTGCACGAGCCGATGCACCGCTTCCGCCTGGAGTTCCCGCAGGACGCCTACGCCGCCGTGTCACCGGCCCTGGCCCGCCGCCGCGCCCTCACCGACCCACCCGTCGTACTCGCAGACGCGTACACGGTCGAGGGCCACGTGCCCGCGGACCAGGTGCACGGCCTGGAAGCCGAGCTGCCCGAACTCACCGGCGGCGAGGGCGTCCTGGAGACGGCCTTCGACCACCACCGCCCGGCCACGACTCCGCGGACCCGCAAGCGCACCGACCACAACCCACTGCACCGCGAGGAATACCTGCTGCACGTGCATCGGAGGGTGTGAGGCCGCGCCGCTTTCGGGTTCGGTCGACGCATTGCAGGGCGTGGGAACCACTGCCGCTGGAACGGGAAGGGGCGGGGCGGTCGGATGCGAACCGACGTCCTCCGAGATGCTGTCGCGGCGCACTACCTCTGTGCTACGGCCCCGCCTTGCCGATGATCATACGCCGGGACCGAGCCGGGAGGGCAGGCCGCCGGGCCGGCTCAGGCCGACGGGCTGATGAGTTCGTCGGCGACCCACCGGGCGACCCCGGCGGGGTACGGCGACGACAGTCCGAGCACGATGTGCCGGAAGCCGGCGTCGATCGCCTCGCCGACCGCGTCCCGGGTGCTGCCGGGCTCGTCGTAGGACACGGGCAGGTGGATCGAGCGGGTGACCGAGGCGGGGTCACGGCCGATCTCGGTGCAGTAGCGGTCGAGCAGCGCGTTGCGCTCCACGATGTCGTCGATGTCACCGCCGCCGGGGATGTTCCACAGGTCGGCGTGCTCGGCGACCACGCGCAGCGTCGTAGACGAACGCCCGCCGATGAGGATCGGCGGGTGGGGGCGCTGGACGGGTTTGGGATTTCCGGACGCTCCGGTGAGGCGGTGGTGGGTGCCGTGGAAGTCGAAGGGCTCGGCTTCCGTCCACAGCCGCCGGATCACCGTGCAGGCTTCGGCGAGGCTCGCCACGGCGTGCGCGGAGTCGTGGAAGGGCAGGCCGTGTGCTTCGTACTCGCGCCGGGCCAGGGGATGGCCGGGGCGTGAGCCGACGCCGATACCGAAGTCGAGCCGTCCGCCGGAGACGATGTCGACGGTCGTGGCGATCTTGGCCAGCAGCGCGGGCGGCCGGAACCGGTTGCTGGTCACGAGCACGCCGACGCGCAGGCGACGGGTGTGGGCGGCGAGGGCCGAGAGCAGCGTCCAGCCCTCGAAGACCGGACCGTCCGGGTCGCCGAAGATGGGCATGAGGTGATCGAACAGCCAGGCGTGCTCGATCTCCGGGATCGTGTCCGCCTCACGCCAGACCCGCAGAAGGTCGTGGTAGTCGACCTGCGAGGGCGCGGTCATGATTCCGAAGCGAGGCCGGGATGGGTGCGGCATGAGCTGTTGGTCCTTTCGGCACACGGAACTTGGCGGTTCCGGGACATGGCCATGGCGGATGCGGCGCTCACCGGCGTCGCAGTGCGGGGTCGAGCAGCGCGGGCGGGGTGTCGTGCTTCTCCTCGGGGGCCAGGTCGACACCGGGGGCCACGATCGCGTCGATGGCGTCGAGTACGTGGGCGGGCAGCACGGTGTCGGCGGCGGCGAGTTGGGCCCGCAGGTGGTCCGGCGTGCGGGGGCCGATGAGCGCGCTGGTCACCGCGGGATGCGCGGTCACGAAACCTAGCGCGAGCTGGATCAGCGTGAGGCCGGCCTCGTCGGCGACCCGGGCCAGCCGCTCTACGGCTTCGAGCCTGACCCTGTTGGCGGGGACGCTGATGTCGAAGCGTTGCGGCATGAACGCCGAGCGGCTGGTGGTGATGTCCCGGCCGGCGCGGATCGCGCCCGACAACCAGCCCGAGGCCAGCGGGCTCCACACCAGCACACCGAGCCCGTACTCCTCGGTCACGGGCAGCACATGGCTCTCGATACCGCGCTGCAGGACGGAGTAGCTGGGCTGTTCGGTGACGTAACGGCTCAGGTGGTGCTCGCGGGCGGCCCACTGCGCCTGGACGATGCGGTACGCCGGGAAGGTCGAGGAGCCGAAGTAGCGGACCTTTCCCGCGCGTTGCAGGTCGGTCAGGGCCGTCAGGGTCTCCTCGTCGCTGGTGTTCGGGTCCCACCGATGGATCTGGTAGAGGTCGACGTGGTCGACGCCGAGGCGGCGCAGGCTGTTGTCCAGCGCAGTGACCAGCCAGCGGCGCGAACCGCCCCGGTGGTTGCGCTCGTCGCCCATGGGCATGGCGGCCTTCGTCGCCAGCACGATGTCGTCACGGCGGCCCGCGATGGCCTTGCCGACCATCTCCTCCGACTCACCGTCGCCGTACATGTCGGCGGTGTCGACGAGGTTGATCCCGCCTTCGAGAGCGGCGTCGACGATGGCGGTGGCCTCGTCCTGGGTGGTGCGTCCGATCCTGCCGAAGTTCATCGCGCCGAGCGCGAGAGAGCTGACCTGCACACCGGTGCGGCCCAAGGTGCGGAACTGCATGACCTGTCTCCTCACTGCGGGGGGCATCGTAAAAACCGATGCCGAAAAGTGATGTAGTCGCGGAATCCGATTGCGGGAGGTGGAGCGTCGCGGCGATGGCATGGCCCGCCCTGACCGGCCCGGCTTGGCGGTCGGCCCGGCGCTCTGACACCATAAACAAAGCGGAACACCGTTCCGGTAAAGACGATACGGAACACTGTTCCGTTTAGCAAGCACGGCTGTGGAAGGAGCGGCGCTGTGAACGACGGCGGCGAGGGGCCGGGGCGCGCGGCCCGGCCCAGGCGGAGCGACGCCCGGCGCAACAAGGAGACGCTGCTCGACGCGGCCGCGGCGGTCTTCGTCACGTCGGGTGTGGAAGCGCCGGTACGCGACATCGCGGCGCGGGCCGGGGTCGGAGTCGGAACGATCTACCGCCACTTCCCGACGCGTTCGGATCTCATCATCGCCGTCTACCGGCACCAGGTGGAGAGCCTGGCCGAGGCCGGTCCCGCGCTGCTGGAGTCGAGTGCCACCGCCCACGCCGCACTCGGGCGGTGGATCGACCTCTTCGTCGATTTCCTGGTCACCAAGCACGGACTCGCCGCCGTGCTGAAGTCCGACAACGCTGGCTTCGACACGCTGCACACCTACTTCCTCGAACGGCTCGTCCCGGTCTGCACCGAGCTGCTCGAAGCCGCGGCCGCCGCCGGCGAGATTCGCTCCGACCTGCAGGCCTACGAGCTCATGCGCGGTGTCGGCAACCTCTGCATCGGCGCGGAGAGCGACCCCCGGTACGACGCGCGCCGGCTGGTGGACCTCCTGGTCCAAGGTCTGCGCGCCGAACACGCCGACCACCGAACCGGCAAGTGAGGGAGGCGGGTCCCCGGCATGGCCCGCGGCGTACTGTCGCCACTCCCCCAGCCTGTGTGTGCGGCATCCGTATGCTCCCGGCATGAAATTCTTCCGGTCGCGTGGCCGAAACGATGCGGAAAAGACCGCGACATCCCCGTTGACCCAGGCCATGACCCTGTACAAGGACGGGCGTTATGCCGAGGCGGAGACCGAGGCCCGCGCCGTCGCCGAGGCCCGGTCGGTGCTGCGCCTCGATTCCTACGCACCGCTGGCCCTGAGCGTCGCCGCGCTCGCGATGAGCGCCCAGGGCCGGCATGCCGAGGCCCTCGCCGCCTACGACGACCTGCTACCGGGGTTCGGCAGGACCTTCGGCGCCGAGCATCCGCAGACACTCAAACTCCGCTCGGACCGCGCGCAGACGCTGGCCGCGCTCGACCGGCATGCCGAATGCGAGGCGGAGTGCGCGGCCGTGGCCCGGATCGCCGGTCGCGGGGTGGGGTCGGACATGTCCCTCATAGCCGGGGCTGCCCGTAACGGACTGGTCTTCGCCCTCAACGAGCAGGGCCGCCACGAGGAGGCCGAGACACTCGCCCGTGAGGCTCTCGCCGCCCACGGCGCACCGAGCCGGCTGGCCCTGGTCCTGCAACTCGGCCTGACTCGCAGTCTCAACGGTCAGGGCCGCCACGAGGAGGCTCTTGCCGAAGCGGAGCGTGTCGGCGCGCTGTGCCGGAAACTGCCCGAGGGCCTCTCCCGCGCGGAGACCGGGGCCGTTGAACTGGCCGTCGCCACCGCGCTTTTGGGGCTGGGCCGCGCTGCCGAGGCCCGCACCCTGGCCATGACCGCCCACGCCACCTGTCGGGCGGGGTTCGGCCCGGACCATCGCCGCACCGTCGAGGCCCGGGCGCTGCTCGACCGCATCGACGGCATGTGACAGAGCAGCCCCTACGGATACCCCGACACGCAAGATGGGGGACTTCCCCCGATGTGCGGGGAGCCGACGTGCCGTCAGGCTCAACAACTTCATTAACTATCCCGGGTGTTGTGCTCGTATAGTTCTGTGCATGGAGTTGCTGCGGATGTCCAAGGCTGCGAAGTGTCTCGGGATACACCCGTTGACGCTTCGTCAGTGGGCGTTGGACGGCAGGATCCCGTTCACGTGGGTCGGCTGTGAGCGCCGGTTCTCCTCGGTGGACGTGGAGAACATGAAGCGCGGCAGCGACTTTTCAACTGCGCGTCCGC
>NZ_JBFAWG010000089.1:0-21561 GCF_040680215.1 Streptomyces sp. NPDC052107 | reverse complement strand
AGCCGGATGCGGGAGAACCGCATGTCCGGTTTGAAGCGGCGGGGACTGGAAACGGAGACTCATCCACCGCGCCAGTCCCCGACCCTACTCGACACGTGGCTGGTCCGGGAGTACCCGGGCTGCCCGTTCGAGCGTTACGCCGATGATGCGGTGGTGCACTGCCGCACCCTGGCGGAAGCGGAACGTGTCCTGGCCGCGCTGCGGTCCAGGATGGCCGAGGTCGGTCTGGAGCTGCATCCGGACAAGACCAGGATCGTGTACTGTAAGGACGACAACCGTCGGGGCCGGTTTCCGGTCACCGAGTTCACGTTCCTGGGGTTCACGTTCCGGCCGCGAGGAGCCAAGGACAGACACGGGGTGATGTTCACCGCGTTCCTGCCCGCGATCAGTAACCAAGCCCTGAAGAGGCTGAGCAGGGCGGTGCGGTCCTGGAGGCTGCACCGGCACACGGCGCAGGAGTCATCCGATCTGGCCCGGACGGTCAATCCGGTGGTTCGGGGATGGATGAACTACTACGGGCGCTTCTACCGCTCGGCGCTGTATCCGCTGTTCGACCGCATCAACACCTACTTGCTGCGGTGGATTCACAAGAAGTACCGGGTCGGGATGAAACAAGCCCTGCAACGGCTGGCCCGAGGCCACACGTTGCGCCCGAAGTACTTCGCTCACTGGACCTGGGCGGCCCCGGCAGGGGCGAGGTCCAGAACGACAAGAGCCGTATGACGGGAGACTGTCACGTACGGTTCCGTGGGAGCCCGGGGGTGAGATTCCCCCGGGCGACCCGACTGTTAGAGGCTGACCGGGTGTGGGTGGAGACGTTCACGGGGCTGCGGATGACGCAGTTTTCGGGTCTGTTGAAGGTGGTGCGGGAGCGGGGAGGCAACGGCACTCTGCGAGGTCGGCCGTGGTCGTTGCCGTTGGCCGAGCGGGTCCTGATGGTCACGGTGTACTACCGCACGAACTTGACCATGCGGCAGTTGGGCCCGCTGTTCGGCGTCTCCTCCTCCACGGTGTGCCGGGTGATCCAGCGGCTGGGGCCACTGCTCGCGCTCGAGCCGGTTTCTCGCTCGGCTGATGCCCCGGAGCGGATGTGGATCGTGGACGGCACGCTCATCCCGGTCCGGGACCGCAGTCGGTTGCGTCCAAGGAAGTGGTGTACGGGAAGCTGCTGGCCTTCACCGCCTTCCCGCGTGGGATCTGGCGGCAGATCTGGTCCGACAACCCGCAGGAACGGTTGAACAAGCAGATCCGCCGCCGCACCGACGTGATCGGCATCTTCCCCGACCGTGCAGCCCTGATCCGCCTGGTCGGGAAGGTCCTGGCCGGGCAGAACGACGAATGGACCGAGACCCGCCGCTACTTGGGCCGCGAAC
Organism: Streptomyces sp. NPDC052107; assembly: GCF_040680215.1. Taxonomy (NCBI): domain Bacteria; kingdom Bacillati; phylum Actinomycetota; class Actinomycetes; order Kitasatosporales; family Streptomycetaceae; genus Streptomyces; species Streptomyces sp. NPDC052107. Next base: position 20,188 of record NZ_JBFAWG010000089.1, on the reverse strand, counting down.
TCCTCGCCAAGGCCCCCCTCCACCCGATCGAGTCAGAAACCGACGAGACCGCCCTGCCCACAGAACTCACCGCATGGCTCAAAACGAGATCACCGAGTGGCCGTCGCTCAGGGGAGGAACTCGCACGCCATCGCGATCATGGCACGTGCCGCGGCACTGGGCGTGCGCTCGGACGGAACGGCCAGGGACATCGGCCAGTCCAGGTCGGCGTCGTCGACGGTCAGCGTGGCGACGTTCTCCGCCTTGCCGAGGGCGAACCGTGGCAGCAGCGCCACGCCCAGGCCGTTGCGGACGTAAGTCACGCCGGTGTCGAGTTCGGTGATCTCGATGGCGACGCGGCGGGTCACGGAGGCGGCGGCGAAGGCCCGATCCGCAACGGTCCGGTTGCCGTAGCCCAGGGGGCAGTCGACGAAGTCCAGGCCGGCCAGGTCGGCGATCCGCACGGTGCGGCGTTTCGCGAGCGGATGGTCGGCTGGCACGACGAGATCGAGCACCGAGGCGGTGAGGTCGGTCAGCGTAATGCCTGCTGGGCGCGGTCCAGGCAGGGAAACGAAGGCGAGGTCCAGCCGCCGTTCGAGGAGGGCGTCGATCAGGCCCTGGGAGCCGGTGGGGGCGGCGCTGGTCTGCAGTAGCACGCCGGGATGACGCCGGTGGAACTCGCCGAGGAGCGCGGGAAGGTCGATGAGTCCAACCGAGATCATCGTGCCCAGCCGCAGTGTGCCGCGCAGTCCTCCGCGGACCTCGGCCACCGCGTCCACGGCCTCTCGGGCGACGTCGAGAGCGGCATGGGCGCGTGGGAGCAGGGCAGCACCGGCGTCGGTGAGCAGCACGCGTTTGGAGTTGCGGTCCAGCAGCGGCGTGCCGAGTTCTCGCTCGAGGCTCTTGATCGTGGCGGAGACCGCGGACTGGACGACGTGCAGCCGTGCGGCTGCACGCGTGAAGTTCGCTTCCTCTGCGACGGCGACGAAGTGCTCGAGCTGGCGCAGTTCCACCCCCCAAGTATCTCTCAGAGAGATGGGAGCGGTCTGCGACTTTTGTTGGACTTCGACCGTTGCTGCCAGCGATTGTGTTAAGCGTTCAAGCAATCGCTTGTCCTTGGAATCGGAGCGTCAGTCGGCTCCGCCGCACATGTGAAAGCGCACCGTCATGTTCGACTTTCCCGGCGTCAAGGTCGCCCCCAGCCGACATAGTTTATTTTTCAAAATCTTCTAGGGAAATGGCTTCTCCAGAAGGTTGCTTGTCTGAATGTCCTGTCCGGGGACGGACAACCCGCCCCGGTGCAACACCCAAGGAGGCCGCGGTGCCGGCATCCAAGAACCGCTGGCCATGGAGCCGGAGAGCATTGAAGGAGTAATCGATGAGTGTGTGGTTTGTGACAGGTTCGTCCCGTGGCCTTGGCGCAGAGATCACCCGCGTGGCACTGGCCGCAGGCCACCAGGTCGTGGCGACCGCCCGCAGCGCGGAAAGCGTCAGCAGGCAGTTCCCCGACGCCGGCGATGCCCTGCTGGCGGTACCGCTGGACGTAACCGATCAGAGCCAGATCGAGGCCGCCGTAAACGCCGCCGTTCAGCGCTTCGGCCGCATCGACGTTCTGGTCAACAACGCCGGCAGTGGTCTGCTCGCCGCGGTGGAGGAGGCCGACGCCGACGCGATCCGCGCGGTCTACGAGACGAACGTCTTCGGGGTGCTTGCCGTGCAGCGCGCCGTCCTGCCAGTCCTGCGCCGCCAGCGCTCCGGTCACGTGATCAACATCGGCGCCATCGCCGGCTTCGTTAGTTTTGCGGGGTGGGGCGTCTACGCGTCAACCAAGTTCGCCGTAGAGGGTTTCACCGAGGCGCTCCATGCCGAGCTCGCCCCGCTGGGCGTGCATGTGACGATTGTGGAGCCGGGCTTCTTCCGCACCGACTTCCTCGACCCGAGCAGCCTGGCCACGGGCGTCCACGTGATCGACGACTACGCGGCCACTTCCGGCGCGATGCGCGATGCCGTCCCGGGGATCAATCACGCCCAGCCCGGCGACCCGGTCAAGGGCGCCAAGGCCATTGTCGAGATGGCTGCGGCCGCCGAGCCCCCGCTGCGCCTGCAACTGGGTAGCGACACCGTCCAGGCCTTCGAGGCCAAGCTGGCCGGCGTCAAGAAGGAAATGGACGCCTGGCGGCACGTCGCCGTCACGACCGACCACGACTGACCCGCGCGGATGCGTCGGGCGGCAGACCATGTCCCGCCGTGCCGCCCCACCACCGGGGCGGCACATTGCACGGCTTCCTCCCCGCCGGGACCGGCAACGCGCTGCAGGGCCCACGTGTTGATCAGCAGGGTGGCATGTGCCGAACGGCCAGCAGGGCCACGTCGTCGTCGTTGTCCGGTGGGCGCGCCCGTGCCAGCAGGTGATCCGTGAAGGACTCCAGGGGGCGGTGAGCCAGGGACGCGGCATGCCGGCGCAGGCGGTTCAGGCCCTCGTCCAGGACGTGGCCGGGGGACTCGATGAGGCCATCGGTGTAGAGGAGCAGGGTCGCTTCGGGCGGCAGGTCCACCGTCGCGTCGGGGCGGACCTGTTCGGGCGCGACGCCCAGCAGGATCCCGTGGCCGTCGGTCAGATAGCGGGCCGCACCCTCGTGGGTGACGAGCAGCGGAGGTGGATGGCCCGCATTGGTCCAGGACAGCTCGCACTGGCCGGCGTCGTTCTCCGTCATGCGAGCGAAGATCATCGTGGCCATGGAGACCTCCGCGATGTCCAGGATCGCCTCGTCGAGCCATTCCACGATCTTGCTCGGCGGCTTCTGCTGGGACAGGGCGTACGCGCGGAGCATGTTGCGCAGCTGGGCCATGCCGGCCGCCGCGTCCAGGTCGTGGCCGACGACGTCGCCGATGGCGAGGGCGGTTGCGCCGTCCGGCAAGGTGAACGCGTCGTACCAGTCGCCGCCGACCTGAGAGGCGTCCGGCGCGGGCAGGTAGCGGGCGGTCATGCCGAGGTTGGCGGTGCACGGGAGCTTCGGCAGCAGATGGCGCTGCATGGTCTCGGCGACCTTGCGCTGTCGCTGGTAGAGGCGGGCGTTCTCCAGGGCGAGGCTGGCGCGGCGGGCGATGTCCTCCAGCAGGACGATGTCACTACCGGTGAACCGTTCGGGCTGGTCGGCGCGCCCGAGGGTGAGGGCGCCCAGTACGGCGTGCAGGCTGCGGAGGGGAACCAGGACTGCCGAGTGCATGCCGGTCGTCTCGAACAGGCGCTGTTGTTCCAGCGCGATGCCGGAATCGGGCGGGCCCTGATAGGTCTCCGGCCCGGCGAGGGAGGACGCGACGCCGCGCAGGGCGCGGGACAGCGGCATCGGGGACTCCTGTGGCACGGGCGGCATGGGCCCCTGGAGGTCCTCCCGGAACACCACGGTGCCGCCCTCGGCATGGGCGACGGCGAAGCGCCACACATCGTCCCGCTCACCGATCAGATCGATGACGGCCCAGTCGGCGAGGCGGGGCACGACAAGGCCAATCAGACGGCGCAACGCCTCGTGGATGTCCAGGGTGGAGGTGAGCAGGGTGGTCGTCTCGGCGAGCAGCGCGAGCCTCTCCAGCTCCGACAGCCGCCCGCCGGCCGGTGGCCGCTGGGCGGGCCGTCCGGAGCGTCCAGAGGAGTGAAAGAGGACGAGCGTGGCCGACGGTCGGATGCCGACGCCGCAGGGAGTGGCCAGCCACGCCACCCGCAGGAGCGTGCCATCGCCGCGCTCGAGCCACACGTCGTCGCCCTGCTCCGTGCGCCCGGCCAGGATGCTCTCCCTCATCCGGCACTGGGCCCTCGGCACGGGTTCCCCGCAGCTGTTGCGATGCAGCAGGTCGTGGGCGTCCTGGCCGACCAGATCCGAGGCGGAACGGCCCAGGAGCTGTTCGCCGCGGGTGTTGACGGCGACGATCGAGCCCCGCTCGTCCGCCAGGTAAGCACCCGTTCCGAGGGCGTCCAGAGCCTTGACAACCGCCCCCTGAGAGCCAGTGTGGCCCGTCATGGCCTGCCTCCCCTCACCGGAGCAAATGTGCTGGCCACGCCCTGCTCATTCGGGGTTCCCCTTGGGACACGGGTGATGCTTGCAGGTGCACAGGCGCCACGGTGCGGCAGATCGGACACTGCGAATTCGCGGGGCGCCGTCCGATCTTCCGTTCCTCTTGCTCGGGGCGGCCGCGCTCGGGCCCGGCGCGGCTACGCACCACACATCGCGTCGGGACGGGCCGCCCCCGATGCCGAACGGACCCGACCTACGCGACCGTCAATCCGCTCAGAGAATCATGACCATGGTCCTCCCGTACTTCCTGATGCTTCCGCTTGAGCCAAGCACAACGTGCGCCTGCACCACACCGGCCGCAAGGCCTTCCGCCACCCCGTCGTCGGCTTCATCACCCTGGACTTCGACGCGATGGAACTCCCTGTGCTTCCCGGACTGACCGTCCACGCCTTCAGTGCTGCCCCTGGCACACCCGACCACGACGCACTCCAGCTCCTCGCCGCCTGGGCAGCCAACGCTCAGACCCAGTTCGAAGAGCAGATGCCGCGCACCACTACCTCGGACAGCTGACGCCCTGCGGCGCTGAGCACCGCGGGAGAGGAGAGCGACGGCGTGGCCGACGGCTCCGAATCGCCGGGCGCTGGCCAGCCCGAGACCGGGGCCGGCGCCGACGGGGGCGAAGCTCGTCATGACGGGTCCTTGATCGAGAAGTCCGGGGCATTCCGCCTGTCCGCTCGCGGAAGGGGCCTCGCCGGAGGCGGCCGACGAAACTCCACGGTGACAAGGGCTACGACTACGACCACCTGCGGCGATGGCTCCGCGAGCGCGGTGTCACCCCCCGCATCGCTCGCAAAGGCATCGACTCCTCGCAACGGTTGGGCCGGTGCCGCTGGGTCGTGGAGCGAACCGTGGCCTGGTTGGCCGGTGCCGGCGCCTGCACCGTCGCTATGAGCGCAAGCCTGAACACTTCCTGGCATTCACGGATATCGCGGCGGCCCTCATCTGCCACCGCCGACTCTCCACAGCACGCCCCCTCGGTCTGGCAGTCAGGACAGTCCGTCAACGGCGGCGGCTCGGGGAAGGCTCGATTGCCGTCGAGCCAGTCCGTCAGCCACTGCCCCAAAGTGAACCGCTCCGGGAAGAAACAGTGCTGCTCGGCGGGACGAACCCCTTCCCCTTGTCGTCGGGGTTGCGGCGGACCACCTCGACGGTGATGTCTTTCACCGCCCCGTGGATGATCACGGCGTCTTTGAAGCCCTGGTCGACGAGGACCTTTTCCAGGCGCATCCCGCATCGTTCGGCCGCCTGGTCCAGCAGGGCGATGCCGGCCTCGTTGTCGTGCGCGCTCGCGGCGAGGATCACCACGCCGTTCCCTGGGAATGTTGAGGCTGGTGACTAATTACCGCGATGCTTGTGCCTGGCGACGACGGACGGAGGTCCGTTTGGGCCCCTCGCTCCTGGCTGATTCCAAGGCGCCCCTGCTCACCCCTGTTTGTGCCCTGCAGTCAAGGGACTGACAGCCGTACTACCGAAACACGTCCCGACCGCGAGCCGCGTCCGGCGTCTACAGGCGGAAGGCGGTTTCGGGACACGCACGACGAAGCTCCTGGTAGTCAGCGGGTGGTCTTGGTCGTCACCCCGTCTGCCGGGAGCTTCATCGCTGCGTACTGCTTGGGCGCCTCACCTTGGAGGCGGCCCTGTGCGTGAGCCGTCTCCCGCGGTCGGCAGGATCAGCAGGGGAAGGTGCCGCTGTAGATAGCGTGTCCGTAGGAAGAGCTTCCGGAGCCGAAGCCGTAGATGCCGTCGTCGCTCCAGACCGCCTCGCGGAATCCGTTGACGCAGGTCGACGTCGGCGCGATCGCGAAGCCCTCCAAATTGTCGGTCGGCATGACGGCCGGGTTCGTGTAGGTCACGTCCGGAACGATCGCGCGGCCGGCGTTGACCTTCATGAAGGTGTGCGTCTCGCCGCAGGTGTTGTCGCAGGTCGCGATGATGCGCTGGGTTCCGGCGTCGAACGTCACATCCATCACGGAGACCTTGCCGGTCGCGATCGTGCCGAACGTGGTGAACGTGCCGTCGGAGTTCAGGCCGTAGACATGCAGCGTGCCGTCCCACTCCAGGCCGGCGAAGAACAGGCCCGACCCGTGAAGCGGGTAGTTCGCAGGGTTGTAGGCGGCGCCGGTGAGCGGGTCGACCCAGCCGTTCGCGGTCAGCCAGCTGTCCGGTACGTAGCCGACGCCCTCGAAGCCCAGGTTGGCGTCGTCCTTGCTGCCGGTGTTGAGCTGCGGGAACTGCGAGGTCATGTCCCACTGCTGGATCGGCGTCAGCGTCGATCCGGTCGCGGCCGGGTCGAACTCCATGATCGTGTCCTTGGGGACCGAGTTGTTGGTGTTGTCACGCTCGGAGGTCACGTAGATGTGGCCGTTGGCGCCGACCGTCAGCCCCTCGGAGTCCGGCTGGCCGGTGCCGCCGGCGAAACGGATCTGCTTGCCGGTCGCGCTCCATGACGCGTCCGGGATCCACTTGCCGTTGCTCTTGACCAGCTTGTACAGCCAGTTCTTGTTCTTGGCGGCCCACAGCACCGACGGGTTCGCCGGGTCGAACGCCAGGCCGCTCAGGTCCCGTCCCTCAGGGCCGGTGGACGTGGTGAACGCGCAGACGTTGTCGGCGATCGTGACGTCCAGCCCGCCCGGCCACGCCAGGGTGCCCGCCGGGGTGGGACCCGTACCGGAGGGCGCCTCGGGGGTGCAGCCGCTGGTGAGCGAGCCACCGCCCCCCAGCAGCTGACCGCCACCACCGCCGGTACCACCGCCACCGCCGCTGCCCGAGCAGGAGTTCGCGCTGCCGAGCGTCGCGGTCGTGGAGGTCTGGAACCAGCCGGTGCCGTTGGCGCAGCGCTCGTCCGACGGCTTGGCGCCATCGGTCGCCCAGGTCACCGAGTCGACGGTGTTGCCGTTGCTGTCGAGGAGGAAGACCGAGTCGTTGTCGCCCAGACCGAGGGTGGAGCTGAACGTGACGTAGCCTCCCGCGGGGATGCTGGTCGCGCTCGGCGAGGTGGACGAGATCGAGACCGGGGAGTGGGTGGTGTCATTGTCGACGTACTTCCACGACCCGATGCTGACTGCGCTCGTTCCGTCGTTGTACAGCTCCACGGTGTCCGTGCCGTCCGAGGTGACCTCGTTGATCCGCACCCGGCTCGCCGCCGGTATCGACGACGGGCAGCCCGAGGCGTTCGAGGCGCCGAACGTGGACGCCGCGGTCGTGGTCACCCACCCCCCGGTGCCGTCGCCGCCGCAACGCGCCATCGCCGGCTTCGCCCCGTTGGTGGCCCACTCAACGCGGTCGACCACCACGCCGCTGGCCGTGTAGATGACCAGCTTGTCCGAATCACCGAGCCCCTTGGGCGAGTTGAAGGTGACGAAGCCGCCTGCCGGGATCGTGCTGGAGGACGGGCTGAACGTCTGCGGTGAGAAGCTGTCGTCGGACATCTTCCAGCCACTGATGCTCACTGCCATCGAGCCGGTGTTGTACAGCTCCACCGTGTCGCTGTTCGACGAGGTGACCTCGTTGATCCGAACATTCTGGTAGCCAGCCGGGTCCGCGGCAGCCGCAGGCTGAGCGGCAACCATTCCCGTCACGAACAGTCCTGAAAGCGTCAAAGCCGCGGCGCATACAGAGGCGACGCCGGCACGCGAGTGTGAGGTAGGCACGAGGCGGAACTCTGGCGACACGATCTTGAAACAGCGTGTACTCCAGCGGAATGCCACCTGCTAGCCATCGGAACGCCAGGCGCACATCGCCACCTTGCGACGCGACGGCACCGCCGAAAACGGTCAAGAACACCGCCCTGGACTGCACCGTCCGACACAACGGTGCACCGCCCTGCCCACCTGGCCCTGCCGTTCGACACCCAAGTCTCCCGCGCCGCCAGCAGGGACGTCCGCCTGCGCAGCACCCGTCGCCGCAGCCGGCACAGTACCACCGTGTTCCCGCTCCGGCCGCGAGAGCATCGCAACGGTGCCCACCGCCGAGTGCACTCGGACAGCCATGGGCCTCGATGGGGCGGGCTGCACTGCCTCTACTTTGACCGACACCCCGCCGTCAGGGCCGTCCTGTCCGCCGGAATGCAGGTTCCCGGCTGCGCATGGGCCGGGGGACTCTACAATTGCTGAGCGAAACCGCACCACCTGGCCACGTAGGCGAGCTTTCCGTTCTTATCGGTCACGCGCACCCACACATTGCTGTGCAGTCCGCTACTTCCGTCTGCGTAATTGCACGTGTAGGAGCCGCCCGTGACGGTTGGACCGCAGTCGGATGTCTGGTACCAACACCAGGCGCCCTGGCTGCAATTCGGCAGATGGCCGACGATGGTGCCGCTGGTGCTTGCCGAGTTGCGGATGTTGAGAGCGCAATCGTTGCCGGGATTCGGCGTCATGTACCAGTGCGTTGCGGTCGGCAGCGAGGATCCGGTGTCGTTCGCCTCGGCGGTGCCGACGAGCCCGAGGGTCGTAAGCGCGGCAATGGAAGCCACCCAGGCAAGCCGCCGAACAAGGCTTTTGCGAACCACGTTTCTCCTCGTGTCCAGAATGCGGTTGGTCTGGTGAGGTAGACCATGCTTTCGCGTGCGAGACGTGCGGCCGACCCCTCAATCCGGACTAGCGAACACTGTCCACTTTCGGTCCATGCCCAGGAAGCCGGGCTGGCTTCCGCTTCGTCGGACGCGGCGCGACGGCGTTGCCACCGCGAAGCGCAACCACCGCGGACGGACGACGGTGGTCGACGATGGGGTGATCTTGAGGTCCTGACAGGTAAACGGGGTACACCGCCTCGCACGCTCCCGAGGGCCAGGGTGCGGTGACATAGCCGTCGTCGACGTCGTGCTCGTCGGGAAGTAACTTGGTCGCCCCGGCCACAGCATGTGTTCCGTGCCACGGAATCTTGGCCGTTTGCCCCGGAAGGTTGATCACCTGGGGGGTACGTCAGCCTTCGTCCGCACTGGACAGAGCCTCGGTGATCAGGCGGGTGGCGAAGTCGCGGTCGTCGGTGAGTCGGTTGATGTGTTCCGCGAGCAGGAAGGCGGTGGCTTCCAGGGGGTTCATCTCGTCCTTGGTCCAGTATCCGTACTGCTTGCGCCACAGGCTGGGACTCAGGCCGGTGCCTGCAGCGATGAGCAGGCCGGCCATGGTGGGGATGGCCTCGGGACGCACGCTCTTGGGCATCATGCGCAACGTGGCCACGAGGTTGGGCACCACGCACTCAATGACGTCCTTGTCGTGGTCCTCGTAGGCCATCCGCAGCCACTGCATGAACATGTAGATGAGCGTGCACGCGCCGTCCAGCATGTCATCGACTCCACTGGGGCCCAAGGACGCGGCGAACTGGTCGGTCAGCGCTTGTTGTTCGGGATCGGTGTGGGTCTTCTCGTCGTACACGGCTTTGAGCCGAGAGTCGATCATCATGAGCGCTGCGCCGACATCGCCGACGGGAGCGTGCTGGGGGTCGCAGGGCGATGGCACAGGATTCCTCCTCAGCCGGCCGTGGGGCGTGTCCGTACAGTAACCCGCCGATGATGCCAGGGTCTGACGACTCCTGGGGATCGGCCGAAGACGGGTCCTGGGGCGTCAGGCCGAAGGGGCCGCTTTCCAGCAGCACCCGGTCGACGAGTCCGGTCGTCTGCGGATCGAGCGCAAGCGACAGGGCGGAGTACGCTCCGGCGGACTGTCCGCCGACCGTCACGTCGCGCGGGTCGCCGCCGAAGGAGGCGATGTCGTCCTTGACCCAGCGCAGCAGGGCGCCCTGGTCCCGCGGAGATCGGCGGCGCTGATCTGCGGCAGGTACAGGTAGCCGAGCGGGCCCACCCGGTAATTGGCGGTGACGACCACGATGTCGCCGAGGGCGGCGAGGCGGCCCTCGTCGTACCAGTCCCAGCCGCCCGAGCCGCTGGTGAATCCGCCCCCGTGCCAGCAGACCAGGACCGGGCGCGGCTCACCACCGGCCAGCGCGTGCAGCGGAGTGTGGACGTTGACGGTCAGGCCGCCGTACTCGTTCCAGTCCGGCACGCGGTGCCCCATCACCTGCTCCAACCGGGAGGCCGCCTGCGGGACGGCCGGTCCGGCCTGCACCGCCTCCCGCACCCCGGTCCACCCCGGGTGCCGCTGCGGCGGTGCGAAACGCAGCTCAGCGACCGGCGACGCGGCATACGGGATCCCCCGGCCGCGGCGGGCTTCGGCCAGGCCGCATGAAGGCCGGGGGCCAGGTCGGCATCATGATGGCCATGGACGATGTGCGCGACGTCCTCACTGAGGACGAGATCAACGATCTGCTCGACGGTGACCACGACGCCGGATGGGACGCGGACGACGAGTACGAGTGGGTGCGGTGAACGTGACCAGGCGCCCGAGCGGGGCCGTCACCCTCGTCGGCCGGGTACCCGGAAGGCTGAGCCGCAGTCAGGGCCGGGGCAGTGGCAGGCCCGACGGCGGGTGGCGCCTCCACCCCCGCGGCTGCCGCTCTGCGGCGCTTTCGTAACTCGGACGCGCCCGAGCATGACGAGGAAGGCGATGGCCGCGAGGACCTCGCACCCTACGGCTGAGCCGGGAACAGGGCGAGACGGACACCGCGGTCCAGCCGGCTGCTGAACGGCGCCACAGTGGCCTCACCGATGTGCTCGACCAGTCATTCGCCGTCACCGGTCTGGACGCAGCGCACCCGTCGATCTCCACGAGCAGTGCGACGCGCCAGTCGCCCGCGGACGTGATCGGCGAAGGCGAGCTCACCGGCCTCCCGAGACCACGTGGGCCACGGCCCCGGGCTGCATGATCAACGATCGGCCCGGCGTGGATCCGTCCCCGCCATGGAATGAACCATCAGGATCATCACTTACACGAGGAACAACCGACAGCATGTCGTTCCTCTCGGCTTGGAGGAGCTTTCCATGGCTGCAGAACTGGACGGATCCACCGCTCTTGTCACCGGTGCCACCGCTGGCATCGGCCGGGCCATCGCCCTTCGCCTGGCAGCGTTGGGGGCCTCGGTCATCGTCCATGGGCGGGACGAGCAGCGAGGTGCTGAGACCGTCAAAGAGATCGCCGCCGCAGGCGGGAAGGCTCGGTTCGTTGCTGCGGATCTGAGCAGCTCTGAAGATGTCCTGCGTCTTGCCGCTGAAGCAGGCGAAGTGGACATTCTGATCAACAACGCCGGTATCTACCGGTTCGCCAGTACGCCGGACACCACCGCCGAGATGTTCGACGCTCAGATGGCCGTCAACTCACGCGCGCCGGTGCTCCTGGTCGGTGCCCTCGCCCCGGGAATGGCTGCGCGGGGGCGTGGCGCCATCGTGAGTGTGAGCACGGCGGCGGCTACCACGCCGGTGCGGGGAACGGGCGCTTACGGGGCGTCCAAAGCTGCACTCGAACTTCTCACCCGAGTATGGGCTGACGAGTTCGGTGCCCAGGGCGTCCGCGTGAACGCCGTGGCCCCGGGCCCGGTCTATACCCCCGGGACGGAGGAGATGGGAGGTGAAACCCTCCAGGTGATCGGGCGAACCACCGTACTGGGGCGGGTCGCAGCGCCTGAAGAAATCGCGGAAGCGGTTGTGTTCCTTGCCTCTTCCCGCGCCAGCTACATCACCGGCGCGGTTCTCGAGGCACGCGGCGGACAGCTCGCGATCGGCTGACTCCGGGCTGGGTCGCGATGGACATGCCAAACCCGACACCCATGCCCATGACGTCCATGGACTGGTCGGCGTGCCCGACGGGAGAGGCTCACACCACGAGCAGCGGCTCGATGCCCGAGAGCGGCCCGTTCGGGCTCGAGGCGAAGTTCCCCGGGTGCTCGGTTCGGCGACGGCTGCCCCGACCCGTAAAGAAGCTGTTTCTGATCCTGGCGTGAGCAGTTGACGCGGTGTAGTTACGGCAGCAGCAGGCGGGACGATGGTCGCTGCCCAAGCATCCGGTGGCCATGCCGGTCACTGTCGGTCTGCATTCTTCGGCATGCGGTCAGGGCCGGTCTGGGCGAGGCTGACGTGATGGTAGAGCGCTGTGTGATCGTGTACCCGCTGTCGGGCTGGCGCCGATGCTCCCCACACTGATCTCTTTCACGGCACCTCCCGTTCCCGGTGCCCGATCACAGCCTCGTTCCGGCCCACCTGCGCGTTCTTCAACGCCCTTACCCGCTGGATCTGGTCCCGACGGAGTAGCCGGGCGAGCGCCTGGCGCATTCCGAGCCTAGAAAGAGACAGGGAGCTCAAGGCGACGGAGGGAGAGGCTCGGGATGCGGCTCGTCGTGGACCTCACCCGCTGCCAGGCGTACGCGCAGTGCGTGTTTCTCGCACCTGAGATGTTCGAGCTGCATGGCGAGGAAGCGCTGCTGTACCGCCAGGAAGTCCCGGACGAGCAGCTGGAGCGCGTGCGCCAGGCCGCTGCGGCGTGCCCGGTCCAGGCGATCCTCGTGGGTGAGGCGGTGATCGCCGGTGCCCGGTGACCTTCGGGAGGGCCCCATCGTCATCGTCGGCGCGTCGCTGGCCGGGTTGCGGGCTGCCGAGACGCTGCGCGAGGAGGGTTTCACCGGCTCGCTGACCGTGGTCGGGGACGAGCCCCACCCGCCCTACGACAGGCCGCCGCTGTCCAAGCAGGTTTTGCTCGGCATGTCGGCGGCGGACACCACCGGGCTGCCGATGCGCCGCGACCCGGACGCCGACTGGCGGCTCGGAGTGCGTGCCACCGGGCTCGACCCGGTCGGCCGTCAGGTCCTGTTGGCCGACGGCGAGTGCCTGCCCTACGACCGGCTGCTGATCGCCACCGGAACCCGGGCGCGCCCCTGGCCCCAACGAGAGCAGGCTGCCCTGGACGGGGTCTTCACCCTGCGCACTCGTGACGACGCCGGGTGCCTGGCCGAACGGCTGGCCGCCGGGCCGCGCCGGGTGCTGGTCATCGGCGCGGGCTTCACCGGCTCGGAGATCGCCTCGGCCTGCCGGGAGCGGGGCATCGAGGTCACGGTCGCGGAACGCGGCACCGCACCGCTGGTGGGCGCCCTCGGCGGCACACTGGCGAGGCTCGCAGCCGGCCTGCAGCGGACCCACGGCGTGGACCTGCGCTGCGGAGTGACGGTCACCGCGCTGTGCGGGAACGACAGCGGGCGGTTCACCGGAGCCGACCTCTCCGACGGCAGCCACATCGACGCGGACGTGTGCGTCATCGCCATGGGTGCGGTCCGCAACGTCGAGTGGCTGGCGGATTCCGGGCTGGCGGCGGGCCCGCACGGGGTCGCCTGTGATGCGGGGTGCCGGGCCTTCGACATGTACGGGATCGTCACCGACGACGTCTTCGTGGCCGGCGACGTCTCCCGCTTCCCCCACCCGCTCTTCGACTACCAGATGCTCTCCCTGGAGCACTGGGGCAACGCGGTCGCGCAGGCCGAGGTGGCCGCCCACAACATGGTCAGTCCCGGGCCGCCGCGGCGCCCCCACCTCGCGGTTCCGGTCTTCTGGTCGAGCCAGTTCGGGGTCAACATCAAGTCCGTGGGCGTCCCCACCTACTCCGACCAGGTGGTCATCGCCCAGGGCTCACTCAGTGAACGCCGTCTGGTGGCGGTCTATGGCTACCGGGGCCGCATCACTGCCGCCGTCACCGTCAACATGGCCAAGTGGCTGGAGTACTACCAGGGCCTGATCGAGACCGCCGCCCCGTTCCCGCCCGCGCCCGGCGCGGCCGACGGCCACCCGCTGGTGACCGAATTCGCGCTCCCATCCGACGTGCCGGATTCGAAGGGACTGTCCCACGGCCCCACCGTCGCGCTGACCGGTCACCTGCCGGACCGCCGACTGACCGTGGTCCGGCCCACTGGCTGACCCTTCCGTCCTTCCCTGTCACGAGGAGCCCGTCGATGGCTGTCGACACCCTGCTGGAGCGGATCACCGACTACGCCAACCGCCCCGACCCCTACCCGCTGTACGCGGAACTCCGCGAGGCGGGCGTCGCGCGGCAGACGGACGGCAGCTACCTGGTCGGCGGGTACTACGACATCGTCGCCCTGTTCCACAACCCACGGCTCAGCTCCGACCGCCGCAACCGCGCCGGCACCTACAGCGGCCTGCCAGCGGAAGAGGAAGAGCCCCACCCTTTCATCCGGCTCGACGACCCCGAACACCACAGGCTGCGCAGCCTGGCCACACGGCCGTTCGGTCCCCCGCACAGTCCGGGCCGGATCGACGCGATGCGAGACGAAATCACCCGGATCACCGACGAACTGATCGAGTCGCTCCAGGGCCGTACGCGAGTCGACATCGTCGACGACTTCGCCTACCCCCTGCCCGTCACCGCCATCTGCCGACTCCTCGGTGTACCGCGCGAGGACGAGCCGACCTTCCGCGAGTGGTCCAGCGCCATCATCGACTCCGGCGACATCCGGCCCGGCGAGGACCTCGCCATGCGCCAACGGGCCGGCAACCAGGCCCGGGCGCAGATGGGCCGCTACCTGGTGGACCTCGCCGAACAGCGCCGCAGCCGCCCGGGTGACGACATGCTGTCCGCGTTCGTCAACGACCCCGACCCGGCCGGAGGGCTCACCCGCGAGGAACTGGGGGCCACCGCAGTGCTGCTGCTCGTCGCCGGACACGAGACCACGGTCAATCTGATCACCAACGGCGTACTCACCCTGCTGCGCCACCCCGACCAACTGGAGCGCCTGCGCCGCGAACCCGACCTGCTTCCCGGCACAGTGGAAGAACTGCTGCGCTACGAGCCCCCGGTCCATTTGCTGGACCGCACGCCCCTCGCCCACGTCGACGTCGCGGGCACGACCATCCCCAAGGGCGTACCCGTGGTGCTCGCGCTGGCCTCGGCCAACCGTGACCCCAAGCGGTTCCGCGACCCCGACCGGTTCGACCTCACCCGCCGGGACAACCAGCACCTCGGATTCGGCAGCGGCGTCCACATCTGTTACGGCGCACCCCTCGCCCGGGTCGAAGCCCAGATCGCCCTGGGAGCACTCCTTCCCCATCTCACCACCGCAACCCTGGTCGAAGACCCTCCCCCCTACCGGCACAGCGCCGTGCTGCGCGGCCCCCGGCACCTTTCCATCGAGCTGGCCCCGTCGCCGTAGACGCTGTGAACCGCCTCGCCGTGGCGATGGAACCGAGGCGGCACGCGGGACGAACTGCTCAGTCGCGGGCGCGCTGGTAGACGGCAGCCAAATCTCGCTGACGGTGGCGAAGCAGGCGATCGCGTGCCGGAGCATGTAGGCCCCGGTCTGCTGTCCCTGACCCAGGATGCAATGTAGAGCAGCGCCGGTCGTTCGTTCGGTTGCTCCTCGGCCGGGTCGGAGGCGCCGATGAGCCGCAGGGCAGGGCGCGGCGGAGCGAACTCGCCGAGTGAGGTGCCGCCATAACGAACGGCAAGCCAACCGACATGTAGCTGACCGTGTTGCTCAGACCGTGTCCTCCATGCCCATGGGCCGTTTTGAGATGAGAGAGCCGGTGACCGCGAACGCTGGGGTGCACATGACGTCCACTTCCCCTCATCGGGAGCCGATCCGCGTCGGTGTCGTAGGTCTGAGTGCGAGCGGCGGGTGGGCGGCCACCGCCCATGTGCCGGCACTGGCCGAGCTCGATGGATACGAGTTGCGGGCGCTGAGCGCCAGCAGCGCCGAATCCGCGCGTGCGGCCGGCGAGAAGTACGCAGTGCCGCTGGCCTACGGCAGCGCGGAGGAGCTGGCCCGCAGTGAGGAAGTCGATCTCGTGGTGGTGACGGTGAAGGTTCCTCATCACCTGGAACTCATCAGACCCGCGCTGGAAGCGGGAAAGATGGTGTTCAGCGAATGGCCGCTCGGTGTCGACCTCGCGCAGGCCGAGGAACTGTCCAACCTCGCGCACCGCAGGGGTGTGCTCACGGCCGTCGGCCTGCAGGCCCGGTCGGCTCCGCCGCTCCGGTACCTGCGGGACCTGGTCGCCGACGGCTACGTGGGGCGGGTGCTGTCGACCAGCATGCTCGGGTCGGGCTGGATCGGCGGCGCCACCTACGACGACAACTATGCGTACGTGCTGGACGGCACGAGCGGCGCCACGCTGCTGTCGATCCCCTTCGGGCACTCGGTCGACGCGCTGACCATGGTGCTGGGGGAGTTCCGCGAGGTGTCGGCGCACATCGAGAACCTGCGCCCGGAGGTCACCCACGTCACGAGCGGGGCGGTCGCGGCCAAGACTGCAGAGGACCAGATCGCCGTCACCGGGGTGCTGGAGTCGGGGGCCGTAGCCGCGATGCACATCCGCGGTGGGACGTCACGCGCCACCGCGTTTCACTGGGAGATCAACGGCACGGACGGCGATCTCGTTGTGAAGGCCGACCAGGCTCAGTGGTGGTACGGGGGGCTGCGGCTCAACGGAGCCCGGGGGGAGGACGGCATGTTGGCCGAGCTACCGGTTCCCGCCCGCTATCAGCGGTCACTGACGCAATGGACCGAGCGATCCACCGAGCCCGCCTGCAACGTCGCCCACGAGTACGCGCTTCTGCGCGACCAGATCACCGGGAACCTCGCGCCAGATGAGGACGGCGTTCCCGACTTCCGGCACGCCGTCCGGCGACACCGCATGCTGGAGCGGATCCGAGAGGCGGCGCGCGCGGGCCGGAAGGTCACACTCGCAGAGCAAGGCTCGTAGGCCCCGAAGTGAGTCAGGTCGCTCGACCGTTTCGCCCTCGGCGAGGATGACCACGGTTCCGGTGTTCCCCGAGGCCGCTATCCCAATAGAGAAGCGAGCCTGCGCCATTCCTCCCTCGGGAGCTTGTCCCTGTGGGTACCGGTGAGCACCTGGAGGGCCACGTGGTCCCCGCCTGTCTGGTGGAAGGTGTCGATGCGGTCGCGGATGCGGTCCTCGTCGCCCCAGGCGAAGACCGCGTCGATCAGGCGGTCGCTGCCGCCCTCGGCCAGGTCGGCCTCGGAAACCGTGCCGCAGGAAGTTGTTGGTGTAGTTCGGCAGGGTGAGGTACATGGCGAGGGCGTCGCGGGCCAGGGCGCGGGCCCGGGCCGGGTCGGTCTCCAGGACCACGTTCAGCTCCGGGGCGAGCAGCGGGCCCTCGCCGAGGATCTCGCGGGCCTGGGCGGTATGTTCGGGCGTGACCAGATAGGGGATGGCGCGACCGAGGCCACCGCGGCCCCGGCCCCGGCCACCACCTGGGGCACCACTTGGTTCAACGCGCCCTGCCGGACCTGGGGTGCCGAGGCCGGCACTGACGTGAACGGCTCGAAGGTGGCCGCCGCACTCCTGATCGGCGAGCCGCTGGACGCGGCGACACCGTTCGAGGGCAGCCTCGAAGTGCGGGCGCGGTTCACGCACTCGGCGCTTATCAGCGTGCTGGGCGGCACCAGCGACGGTGCGACCCCGGGCAGCAACACTCGTGTGGACGCGTCCATCGCCGCCTACCTCACCCCCGGCACACTGCCGGCCCGCACCCCCGGCCGCCATGCCGACCTGGAGTGCGCAGCGTCCCCGCTGCCAACACCGGCCTCTGAACCCTGCACAGCGGGCCCGGGCGGCACCGACCAGCCGACCGGCCGTATCCCGGGACGTGGGCGCTCCGGCACCTTCGGCTCCGGTATGACCCGCGGTCAACCCGGTGCTGGGTGCGGGCCGGTTGACGTCCCCACGGCCAGGGGTGCCAGCGGCATCACCGGCGGTCGCCCCGTCTTGCCACCGGCAGGACGGCCTGCCGGTGCGACGGTCTGCTCAGGACAGGTCCGCGGGGAACTCGATAGACCGTGGGGCAAGGCTGAGTCCGCGTATGTGGCGCGCGATTTCCTCCATCGATGCCACCCACACATCGGCACAGCCCAGGACGTGCTCCATCAATTCGTCGAGCTGCTGAGCGCGGGACGGGCGACCAGAGAGGAACGGGTGGTTGGTCAGCACCCAGCATCCACCCGCCACGCGCAGGCCCTCGAATTCGGCCTGCCATAGCTCCCTTGCCTTGGCAGGTGTCTCGATCAGGCCGCTGCCGTAAATATCGGGCAGGTAGCAGTACTGCTCCCAATCGTCGAGCGCCCACTGCATGGGAATTTCCACTATGGATCGGCTTGACCCGGGAGTGATCGCCAATTCGTAGGGGACGTCCGCGTCCATCAGACTCGCATCGTACAGAAAACCCCGCGCGTCCAGCAGCGCGGCACTGTGCCAGGAAAGTTCACACATAGGGGCGCGATACCCGACAGGCCTGATGCCCGCGACCTCTTGGAGCGCGTCAAGCCCCCGGTCGAGTACAGCGGCTTCTTCCTCGGCACTGATACCGGTGGGTTGCTCATGCAAGTAACCGTGATGTCCGATTTCGTGTCCCGCCGCGACGATGTCGCGCACCACACCCGGATACCGGTGCGCTGTGTACCCGGGCACGAAGAAGGTGGATCGGATTCGGTGCTTTTCCAGCAGCCCGAGCAGCCTCGGAATTCCGACAAGCGGGCCGTATGCTTGGTGGCTCATGACGCTCATGCGGTCGGCGACGTGCGGCGCCTGCCACAGTACAGCCGATTCGGCGTCGATATCGAAACTGAAGGTGGCGGCGGCGGTTTTACCCTCCGGCCACGTCACCGGGTCTGCGGGCCTGCTCATCAATGTTTCCCTGTCGTCATGATGGTCACCAATTCGTACGCGAGGTTCGCCGCCGCGACCGCAGTGATTTCTGCGTGGTCATAGGCGGGCGCCACCTCGACGATGTCGGCTCCTACGAGCGGTAGTTCGCTCATGCCGCGCAGCACTGCCAGAAGTTCGCGGGTGGTCATGCCCCCGCCTTCAGGGGTTCCGGTCGCCGGGGCAAATGCCGGATCGAGCACGTCAATGTCAATCGACACATAAACCGAGGCATCACCCACGCGGTCGAGCACACGCTGGACAATTCCCTCGACGCCGATTCTTTCGATGTCGCGGCAGTGCACGATGGTGAATCCGAGGTCGGCGTCATCGAGTAGATCTTTGCGGTCATACAGCGAGCCGCGGATACCGACATGGGCGGAGTTGCCCTTGACCAGCAGCCCTTCTTCAGATGCGCGCCGGAACGGGGTGCCATGTGTGCAGGGGGCACCGAAGTAGGTGTCCCACGTGTCCAGATGTGCATCAAAATGCACGAGCGCGACGGGTCCGTGGACGGAGTTGATCGCCCGAAGCGCTGGGAGCGCCACCGTGTGGTCCCCTCCCAGGACGAGAACCGGTCGACCGTCGCCGATGAGTGGCAGGAGTCCCCGTTCGATCTGCTGGAGAGCTTCGGTGATGTCGAAGGGGTTGCAGACGATGTCTCCGGCGTCGACGACCTGGGCCTCGCGGAAGGGCTCCGCATCCAGGGCGGGGTTGTACGGGCGCAACAACCGCGAGGCCTGCCGAATGTGGGACGGGCCGAACCGCGCCCCCGGCCGGTAGGTCACCCCGCTGTCGAACGGGAGACCGACCACGGCCACGTCATAGGTCTCGACGTCCTCCAAGCGCGGCAGCCGTGCGAACGTGGTCAGGCCCGCGTACCGCGGAGCGTGCATCCCGTCCACCTGGCCGACCACCCCATTGGCGTACCGCACGTGTTGCTCAGTCAAAGTTGCCTTCCTTCGTTTCTGGTTTCCCTGTAGGACGGCTCATGCGGGGCTCAGGCCCGGGTCCGGGTGGAGCCGCCGTTGGCCTGAACTACCTGTCCGACCATGGCCGAGATGCGGAAGTCGGACAGCATCGCAACTACGTCGGCGATCTCCTCGGGCCGAGCTATCCGTCCCAGCGGAATGCCGGCGGCGTAGCTGGCGCGCATCTGTTCCAGGCTCAGTCCTGCGTCGTCGGCGTCGACCCTCAGTTGCTGCGTGTCGGTGACGCCGGGGGCGACGGCGTTGACGATGATCGCTTCGGGGGCGAGCTCGCGGCCGAGAGTTTTGACGAGGGAGATGAGACCGGCCTTCGAGGCCGCGTACGCCGTCGCCCCCGGCCAGCCCGTGACACCCCATTCGCTGGCCACGACGACGATGCGTCCCCCTCCGCTCCTGCGCATCCCGGGGAGGACGGATTGGATGAGATGGAAGGTACCTCCCAGATTGGTGTCAATCACCTTCCACCAGTCGTCGAGGTCACTCTCGAGGAATGCGCCCATGGACATGTAGGCGTGGTTGGCGACGAGTACGTCTACCGCACCGAGTTGCTCCTCGATCCTGGCCACCAGTTCCTGCACCTGATTCCGGTCGCTGACATC
>NZ_JBFAWG010000088.1:0-21934 GCF_040680215.1 Streptomyces sp. NPDC052107 | reverse complement strand
CAACCTGAGCCTCGCTCTCTGGCCATCCCCTCGATCGCACCCGGCACTCGGGGCACTACGCGCTGCCCCGCAGTTCCGGATTCACATCTCAGCGACCGCCTTCTTCGCTCAGGACAAGATGAGGTAGACACCGTGGCACGGTGTCGTTTCATCGATGCGGAGAAGGCATCGGAGGGTAATCCTGCAGGTCACAGCGTCGCGTTTCTGTGCCGTGTGCTGGGAGTGCCCCGTTCCACCTACTACGCGCACAGGGCGTCACGGCCGGCCCGGACGGTGCGGGAGCGGGCCGAGGAGGTGCTGGTGGGCGAGATCCGGGTGCTGCACGCCGGATCTCGCGGTGCCTACGGGGCTCCGCGGATCCACGCCGCCCTGCGGCGGGCCGGGCGGGTGGTGAACTCCAAGAAGATCGAGCGGCTGATGCGCAAGCACCGGATCGTCGGGATCACCCGCCGCCGGCGGCGGGGCCTGACCCGGCAGGCGAAACGGGCGGTGTTCGCGCTCGACCTGATCGGCCGGGACTTCACCGCGCCCCGGCCCGGGATGCGGCTCGTCGGCGACATGACTGAACTCAGCACGCTGGAAGGGAAGTTGTATCTGGCGACCTGTATCGATCTCGCGACGCGGGAGGTGGTCGGCTGGGCGATGGCCGACCACCACCGCGCCGAGCTGCCGGTCGCCGCCTTGCGGATGGCGGCCGGGCGTGGCGGCCTGGAGCAGGGTTGCGTCATGCATACGGATCGCGGCAGCGAGTACACGAGTGACGAATTCCGCAGCGAAATACGCAAGTTGCGCATGAGGCAGTCGATGGGGCGCGTCGGCTCTTGTTACGATAATGCCGCCGCGGAAAGCTGGTTCGCCATCCTGAAAGCGGAGATCGGGACGACCATGTGGGAGACCCGCGAGGCCGCCCGGGCCGACGTTTTCCGCTACGTCGAGGTCGAGTACAACCGCAGCCGGCTCCGTCGGCACCCCGACTACGGGTACGTCACCCCGCTCGAAACGAGATCCTTGCTCAGGCAGAACCTCGCCCCGGCAGCGTAAACACCCGCTGTCCAGTTCGCGGGGGGAACTTCAGGTAGCCGAGGGCGGCGAGCTTGCTCCAGTCCATGGCGTATCGCAGGTCGTTGGACAGCCTGTCCGGGATGTAGGTGACGCTGCCCCAGTCGGCGTCGCAGATCCGTAGTAGCTCCCGCGTCAGTTCCTTGCTGGACAGGTCGGTGCCGCCGCCGATGTTGTAGATCTCGCCTGTGATGTCTCATCGATGCTGCGGTAACCGTGCGGCTGCGACCTGAGATCCCGCAGATGTGCTGAGACAGTTTTGAGTAGTGGTTTCGGGGAGGGGAGCGCGCCTGATCTGCGATCCTGCAAGCCGATTGAGACTGCCGCAGATGTTGTGAGAACGCCTATAGGCCTTCAGAGGAGGGCTGTCGGGGTGGGAGCAGGTGACGCTGAAGCAGGAGGTCTTGCAGCCGCCCGGGATCGAGCGCGGTCCTTAGTGCAGGACGCGCAGGGACTCAAGGGGCCGGGACCCGGGAAAGTGCCCACATGCTGCAACAGCATGCCCTCTGGGGCTCATGCAGCCTGTGGAAAGAGGCCGTGCGCTGCTTCTGCGGTGACCGCGTCCCCGACTGACGGGAGGGGACGGACTTCGGTTGATCCTTCGAGCGAGCCTGGAGCCGGCGGCTTCCAAGTTGGCATACGGCAGGTCAGCTCTCTGTGCTGTGCTGATCTGCCCCGAGCAGGCGGATGTGGCGCCACACGTGTGCGTAGCTTTGGTGCACCTCGCGCATCCAGGGTGGAACAGCGTGCCAGTTGACAGCGCTGACCTCGCGTTCACCCCAGGCTGCCTGCATGATCCGGCGGTCTCCTGCGAAGTCCTCGACGAGATCGCGGCGCAGGAATAGCAGGTGGCCCCGCCAGGGCTCATCCACGCGGAACACTGCAGAGGCCTGTCGGCCGTCCAGGCCCACGAGGTCCACAGTGCCGGGCAGTTGGCGCAGGCCGAAGCGGGCGGCGAAGTCGTACGACGGGACGTCGTAGCCGCTGCCGAGCCCGGTCTCCGAATTGCTGTCGGGGGAGAAGTCCACAGTGACCTGGTCGAGCCTGATGCCGTCGTCTTGCCCGTCATGGCGCAGCGTGCGGTACGGGAAGGTGTCGCTGGAGTCGTCGCCGATGGCCAGCTTGAACCTGGGACTCCATGGCATTTCCGCGGCCAGCACGTCGCGGACCATCGGCAGCCGGGGGAAGAAATCGTTTCCCGGGTAGGGATGCTCGCAGGCCAGCTGGGTGGCGGAGTCTGCGTCGTGCGGCTGCAGGAGGAGAGTGCGGAAGAATCCGAACACGGCCCGCCCGTGGCGGCGGTGCTCGAGGAACCCTTCGGCCAGAAGCCAGCCGCCGTCGACTCCGTGGATCTCTTCGGGCGACCACAGGTCGTCCGGGAGGGCAATGATCCCGGATGTGAGCCAGTTCTGGTTGTCTGTGGGCTCCTCAGGCGCCCAGGGCGGAAGGGGCATGGGCGCTGCCAGCGGCTTGTCGGGGAAGGCCGGGTCGATGTCGGGCATCAGGCGTTCGGCGTTCCCGAACGGGGCTGGCGCGTGGCCGGCGTCTACGAGGCGGCCGACCATTTCGTGATAGGCGATCCAGCCGTACTTCTTGCCGTAGCGCTCCACCCTGCGTTGGGTGTCGTGACGCCGCTCGCTGCTTGCGGCGATGCGCTGGTCGATGCTGCCGAAGTCCTGCTCCCGCCAACCCAGTTCCCAGACCCGGGCCATGACCTCGGCGCGGGCGCGGCGGAAGCCGGGGTGGTTGAAGTCGTAGTTACTCCTGCCGTTGATGGCGGCCCCGATGATGTAGTTCTGGAAGTCCATGCCGAGAGTGCGCTCACACTCCTCGGCGTTGGGGTTGTCGTCCTCCATCGTCTCGGCCGCTTGCACGGCTGCGAACCTCGGCGCGAAGGCGTCGATCCCCTCCGGGACGGCGGCGGGGTGAAGGACGCCGGCGAACTCGTATGTCGCCCGCACGTAGCCGCGCAGCTGCTCGTGTGACGTGGGTGTGCTCCCGCCGTCGAGGAAGCGGTCGCGCAGCTGCACCAGCCAGTCCCGTAGCGCATGTTCCACAGGGCCGCCGGGATCGGGCATCTGGTGGGCGCTGGCGGCGCCGAACGCGGCGGCGACGAGGCGTTCGACGACGTAGAGGTCATCGACATCGAGCATCTGGGCGGCGAGGTCGAACAGCCACTTGGGCTCCGGCCGGCCATAGCGCTGGAGAGCTTTCGCCGCCATATCTCGCAGGCCCGTGTTCGTGAAGGTCAGCAGCCAGGCGATGGCCAGGGCGTCCAGGTCGTCGCTCTCGGTGCGGCTGCTGCGCCTGGTCCATTCGTCGACCGCTCGTTCCACGTCTGCCGTGAGCCGTCCCCCGGCGCGGCCTTGAGCCCATTCGCTCCAGCGCAGGTCGCGTTGGGGCAGGGGCAGTTGGCGCAGGACCCGGTCGAGGAAGACGGCGTTCAGGCGGTGCCGGGCGGACCTGCGGATCTCCCACAGGCGGCTGAACGCGGGCCGACGGGTACGGGAACAAGTGCCTCAGCAATCCTCATTCTCGCTGGTCAGGGGCACTTTCTGCTTACGTGATCACTAGTCGGACGGCCCGCCTCGTGAAAGCGCGAGGTTAGGTCGATCGGTCGACGAGCGTACCGAAGTACATGCCCCGGGCGGCATCGAATCCCCGGGCATCGAACGTTACATCAAAGCCCGCCCCTCGGAAGGCCGCGGTGTATTCCTCGGACGTGAAGAGCCTGAACTCGTGCATTTCTCGGAAGAGATGGGTGGCGTCCGCGGATGCCACTGCGTACGCGATCTCACGCTGGATGTCCCTGCCGTTGCGCACTGCACGATCTACCAGAGCGACGGTGAACTCCTCGTTTCTGGCGGTGCGAAGTCCGGGTCCGTGGGCATCGTCCCATGACTGGGGAGTCAGGTACGGCTCGACGATACACACGCCGCCCGGATTGAGATGGTCAGCGAAGTTCTTCAGCGTTTGATTCAGGCCATCCACCGTACCGGTGTAGGTGATGGAGCTGAACATGCACGTCACTGCATCGAAGCGACAGCCGAGCCGAAAGGACCGCATGTCGCCGCGCTCGATCCGCGCAGCGGGGTTGCGTTTCTGAGCTTGCCCCACCATGGCCTGACTGACATCGACGCCGGCGGCCTGGAAGCGATCACCTAGGTGGGATAGGTGCAGGCCAGTGCCGCAGGCCACGTCAAGCAGCGAACTGGCCTCGCCGTTCCGGCGGAGAATCCAGTCCGCGATCGCCGCCGCTTGAGAAGCGTAGTCCCGTTCCTTGCCGTAAATGGCGTCGTACAGGTGCGCTGACTGTGAGAACGGCATGCTGACGCCTCCGGATCGGGCTTTTCTCACAAGGCCTTGATCAGACGTCCGATGTTGAGAGCGAACAGACCAAAAAACGTAAACAGGAAAGCGGCAAGGAACGCGGAGAGCACGTGCTTCGATTTCGCCGATGCCGCGCGCCTCATCCGGACATGCTCATCGCCGACCCGGACCAAACGTCGGGTCGACAGCTGCATGGAGCCAGCGATGGTCGTCACTCTTCTGTCCAGCATGCGCTCCAGCGCAGCCGCTTGAACGACCCAGTACCCCTCGTAGGTCCTGATCCGCGACACCATCGACCAGAACATGGCCGTGATGATGATTCCGCAGAGCGCTATGGCCATGCCGGACAAGGCCAGCAAGGCGCTGTTGGTCGTTTTGATGAAGGAAGGGAAGATGGCCCCGGCGATGAGCACGAAGGCGAACTGCACGTAGATCCCGGTCACCTGCCAGGACAGCTGGCCGTCGTAGACCACCATCTGGATCGCGGCTATGTAACCCGCGCGGATGTCCTCCGAATCCAGGGCTGGGTCGAGGCCGTTGTTGGGATTGCTGCCGACGGGAGCCGCGGTGGGCTCCCCTGTGCCCCGGAGTTCCGCACTGTCCAAGTTCCCCCCTCGAATACTGGACGCTCACGTGTCAAGCCGCTCGATGAGTCCAGGTAGTTCCGCCAGTGAGTCGACGACGTAATCCGCGTCGGCGTCCGCTTCCGGCCGGTGGTAGCGGCTGCTCCGGTAGAGAACCGTCCGTAGGCCAATCGCCCGGCCCGCGGCGATGTCGCTGTCTGGGTCGTTGCCGACCAGGACCGCCAGCGGCGGGTTCACGCCTAGGCGCTCCAGCGCTTCGAGGAAGATCGTCGGATCCGGCTTGCGCGTGCCGACGTCTATGGAAGTGACGACGGTCTGAAAGAACTTCTCGATGCCCAGACGGTTGAGCGCCTTGCGTACCGATGTCTCCGGTGACGACTCCGTGTCGCTGACGATAGCGAGCGCATACTTCTCCGCCAACTGCCGCAAGGCGTCTGCGGCATACGGCTGGAGCTCAAGAGTCATGACGTCCAGGGGCTCGGCATCATCCACCTTCTCGTGGATCAACGTGTCGCCCAGATCGAAAAGAACAGCTTTCACCACGAGCGTCTGTCACTCCCTCGAGAAGCGCCGTGCCGACGGGAGCCCATCACAGGCCCTCCTGATGACTGCATGTGTTCCCCTGCTCACAGAACCTCATGCGTAGTTCGCCGACTATGGGTCGGAGCTCACATTCCAGCCTGAGCCGAGGTTCCACGCTTTGCTCGACAGCCTGCCGCCGCTCTGCTCGGACACGGTCATCGGTCAGAAGGGTCTCGTGTACCGCCGGTACGCAGGGTCAGACTCTGAGGCTCAACCTCGGGAGTGGACACCGGGTTTCATGCGACGAGGGACAGCGTATGTGATGAGATCATCTGTTGCTCGAACTCGACTGGTGTGAGGTAGCCGAGGGCAGAGTGGCGGCGGCGCCGGTTGTAGTAGGCCGGCCAGCGGAACAGCTCCAGCCGTGTCTGCGCCTTCGAGGTGAGGCGTCGTCCGTGGAGCAGCTCCCGTTTCAGGCCCTGGAAGAACGACTCGGCCAGGGCATTGTCGTAACTCGAGCAGGCCAGTGGTACTCGCCCTACGACGACCGATACCTCGAGGGCCCGAGGGGCCTGGGCATCGACCACCTCCCGCTCGCTGAAGCCTGGGACTCCGCGCCTCCACCTGGACGCGTCGGGGAGGACGCGCGCCCCGATGTTAGATCCGCCACGACTTCTTCCGTACCGTCGTCCCACCGTAGTGGTCTGACCGCGGACGACGGACCCACCCCCGCGTCGGCGGGGGGAGATGGGCAGAAAGACGGTGGCGGCCCTCCTCACCGTGTCTGAGGGGGGCCGCCATATTTCTACGGCACTGCGTGGGGTGGTCAGGCGTGCTCGGGGAGCTCCCCTGAGCGGACGCCGTTTACGAAGGCGGCCCATGACGAGCGAGGGAAGAGGAGTGCGGGGCCCTCCTTCTTCTTGGAGTCGCGGATCCCGATCTCGGGTGCGAGGTCGGCAGCCTCGATGCAGTTGCCTTCCGAGCCGCTACTGTACGAGGACTTGAACCAGGCGTCTTCGGGGGCCAGGTCAGTGGGCTTGCGGGTACGGTTCACGGTGCCAGCTTTCGTTCAAGGTTCCGACGGACTTCATCAATGAAACTAGGCGTCTCGTGGGGTGCGAGCGCCGAGGCCCGCAGGGCTTCGAACCTGCGGGAGTATTTACCGACGTCCGGCTTCTTGTCGGTGATGCTGGCCTGCCCGCCGGGCTGGTCAGCCTGGACGATCTTCCCAAGAGGCTCGCCCATGTCGAGCAGCGCGAAGTTCTGACTGGCGCGGTAGCCCGTGGACGCGGACGGCAGTATTTGCACGGTCACAGTGTCGAGGGAGGCCAGACGCTTGATCTCCTCGCACTGCTCGTCCATCACCTCACGGCTGCCGATCGTGCTACGGATGGCGTCCTCGCCCATGATGACCCACAGTTCCCGCGGGTCTTCCTTGGTGATGAGGGCTTTGCGGGCCATGCGGACCTCGACGTTGGCGTCGATGAACTCGGTGGTGGTTTCGTCGACACCCTTCGCGGACAGCAGCAGCTCGCGGGCGTATCGCTCTGTCTGCAGCAGGCCAAAGACGAGTGACGGCTGCCATGCCGCGATCGACAGCGCGTCAGTCTCCATCCCCACGTACTCGCGCATGCCTTTGGGCAGGTGCGCTGAGTAAGGAACCCACCAGCCCTCTTGCAGAGACTCCCGGTGGATGACGAGCAGACTCTCGACGACTTCGGGATCCTCTACCGCGTAGTGGGCGAGGAGGTTCTTCAAATCGGTCGGATTGGGAAGGCTGGTCCTGCCCCTTTCGACGCGCCACAGCTTTTCGGGGGAGAAACCCAGGGCCGAGGCGACGTCCTCGCGCCTCATGCCGAGGTCTTCCCTCATCCTGGTGAGCACCTTGCCCAGGTGCACCCGCCTGCTCGTCGGCCCCTTCGGTGCGGCCACTTGTCATCCCCTCTGTCGTGCCGAGGCACGCGCCGATCGAGTTGGGTCCACCCGTCCCAGAGTCCGGTTCACGCATCCCGGAGCCCGGTTCGAGCCTCCCCAAGTGCCCGTTGCTCCTGCTCGAGTTGAGAGTGTGCCACCACAGGTCAGCCTTGCACAGCCAAGAGTCCGGTCAATTGCATATGCCATTCGTCGTGAAAATTGCACGCGCTATTGCATAGCAACTGTGCCATGCAAGACAGTAGTTGGGCCACGACGCAGCGTGGCCGACAGCGGTCGGCGACCCGGCTGTGGTCTGCCTTGCGTCGTGCCAATCCCCTCACCGGCCGTCCGGAGGTCTCGGCATGACACCACCTGCATCTGTGCAGCGAGAAGGCGTCCGTACGGACCTTGTGATGTCGATCGAGCGGCGCCCCGATTCAAACTCCGGTGATTTGTCCGTGGCGGATGCCGCATGGCCGCAACGGCTTCGACGCATTGTCCGTGCTGGCCTCATTCACTGGGGTTGCCCCGACCTGGTCGACACCGCAGAGCTGCTGCTCACCGAACTTGCCACCAATGCTCTGCGCCACGGCCGCGGCCCCGAAATCGACGTGCATGTCTACCTCAAGGACGACCGCTGTGTGATGGAGGTAGACGACGGCTCCCCCCACCGCCCCCGGCTGCGCCAGGCCGGCCCGGAAGACGAGGGCGGCCGCGGACTCTTCCTCGTCCAGGCCCTGGCCGAGGAGTGGGGCGTCAGCCCCGATGGCACGACGACCTGGTGCACTCTCCCCCTGACCGAAGGATCCTCCGACATGAAACCCGCCGCAGTGACCGCGCCGGTCCTGCACGAGATCCCCTTAGATCTCCCCTCCGATCCCAGCGCCGCGGGATTAGCCCGCATCCAGGCCCGCACCCTGCTCACCGTACTGAGCTGGCCTGGCAATCAACACCTTGCGGTCGACGTCCTGCATGTCCTCGTCGACAACGCCGTGCAGCATGCCCTCACCCCCGGGAAGGCCGGGCAGCACCTCCGGGCCTGCCTCAGCATCACCGAGGCCCACGAACTGCTCATCGACGTCACGGACCCCGACCCCGCCTTCCCCGAGTTCGACAAGGCCGTAGCCGGCGAACTGGGCTGCGGTCTCTGGGAGATCGCCCGACAAGGCGCCATCCTCACCTGGTTCGTCGACGCCAAGAACGGCGGCAAGACCGTCCGCGCTGCTCTGTGCCCCGGCCAGGAGGCGAACCTGTGACCGCCGCAGCCATGCCGACCGGCGCCCAGACGATGCGGCACCTGGTCGACTCCGCCGGCGCGGCCCGAGAGCCGGCCGCCGACATGGCAGACCTCGCCGAGATGATCCGCACTCTCCTGGCGGTCGAGGCCCGCCGCGACACCACCGTGCGCCTTGGACGGAACCTCTTCGACGTCGTCATCACCAGCTCCGGTGTGCAGGCACGTTCGGCTGTGGCCTTGATGGACCAGGTCCAGGGCGGATGCGGGCCCGTGATCGAGGACCCCGAGAACGGTTGGTTCTACTGGCTGGTCCCGCCCGGCTCCTGCGACCGGTGGGAGCACCATACCCACGCCGTGTGCCTGGGCGCGCCCCACACGATCACGCTGCCGTCCCTGAACCGGAGAGTCCCGCCGGGCCCGTACTGGCACCGACCTTCGGCAAGCGACCGGTTGGTCCCGATGGGGCCGCTCCGCGACGCCCTGGCGCGGTTCCGGCCCGAACCGACTCCGCACGCCGCGCTTTCAGCCCGGCTCGGCATCGCCCTCTAAGACACCGTGCTCGTCGACGAGCGACCGACGTTGACGAGCACGGCCAAACCCCTGCGACCGGGGCGGATCCAGCCCCGGCCGCAGGCCCTCATCTCACATTTCTGCAGCCGACCATCGGGGGAGAGCAGTGAACAGACCCATAGCGCCGTACGTGACGCCGTGGACGGACGAGAACACATCGCCCGCCTCCGTGGTGGTCACGACGTCCGGCGTCGCGTACGCCGACCCGGTGCAGGACGCACTCGCGCGTGACCCGGAGGGTGTGTGTGGGCCGGTCGCCCGCCAGGCCGTCCGTGAGCCTCGCCCCATAACCGTAGTCCGCTTCGCGGCGGCCATCCCTAGAGCCCCTGCCCGGTGGCCCGGATGACGCCCGGCCGTGGCCATCGGGCAGAGCACAACACCCGACGCGTGAAGCGCAGATCGCCGCCTTCGGGGGCCACAGCTTCCCGCGAAGCAGTTTCCGACACCACATCCCGTCTGGAGAATGCCTTGCTCACACCTCAGACTTACCGCAGCGTCGAAGGCCCCTACGTCGAACTGCTGCGCCTCACAACTCGAGAGCACGCCCACCACATCGATGCCCGAGGCAACGCCGCCCGCGAACTGATCGGGGTCAGCTTCCGGCTCCCCGACCCGCGGCAGCGCCTGCCCTACCTTGCCGAGCGCAAGGCAAATCCCGTCTTTCAGTTCGCTGAGGCACTGTGGTATCTCGCAGGCCGCCGCGACCTTGAGATGATCGGCTACTACGCCCCGTCGATGCGGGCGAGCAGCATCGACGGCGTCACCCTGGGCGGATCCGCTTACGGATACACCCTCTTCACCGCCGATGAGGGCAGCAAGCAGTCCCCGTTCGACCAGGTCCTGGAACTCTTACGGAGCGAGACAGACAGCAAGCGCGGCTATCTGCCCGTGTTCTCGGCGCGAGAACTGGCCGACCGCTCCAACCCTGACGTCGCATGCCTGGCGGGCCTCCACCTGCTCGCCCGCGCTGGCCGCCTGCACATGGTGTGCAACATGCGCGCCAACGACATCGACTGCGGGCTGCTGTCCGACGTGTTCTCCTTCACCATGATCCAGGAGTACGCGGCCATCCAGCTCGGTCTTCAGCTCGGCACGTACACCCACACGATCGGCTCCGCCCACGTCAACGACCGCAACGCCGACCGGGTCCGCAGAGTGCTCACCGAGGTCGACGCCCGCTTCACGCCGATCACCTTTGACTTCCCCGCCATGCCGGATGGCACCAACGCCGACACCATCGCCGCGGTCCTGGACCACGAGGAGGTCCTCCGTACCAACCAGGTCCGCTACAGCATGCGACACATCAAGGGCCTGACGCTCGCTGCGTACTGGCAGCAGGTGGTGATGCTGTTCGAGCTGTACCGGCAGATCCAGCACGACAAGGCCACAGCCGTCGACGCCGACCTCCTCGACGCCCTCGAGCCGGGCCTGCGCTGGCTCATGGAACACAAGTGGTCGGCCTGCGCTGCGGCGCCCGGCGGTGTGCAGTGAGCGCCGCAGTAAAGCCGATGAGCGGCGCCGTGGTGGAGGGCGTCGACTTCGCCCGCTGGGCGGTCATCCTGTGCAAGCCGGATGCCGTGGAGCGCGGTCTGGTCAACCGCATCCTGGAGATGATCTCCTCGGCGGGCATCCGGGTCTGCGACCGCATGGACGTGGTGGCCCAGGCCTGGCAGGCGCACGTCGTCTATCGGGACCTCCTCGCCGACACTGGCCGTCTCGACCTGCGCGACCTGCCGTCCTACATCGACGCCGCCTACGTGGGCCGGAAGGTCACGGTCGCCCTGGCGCACGGCGATCCCGGTGTGCACGCCCGGCTGCGGCAGGTCATCGGCCACACAGACCCGACCCGGGCGGCAGTCGGCACGATCCGCGGGGACCTTGGCGAGGACAGCGTGGCGGCCGCCGCATCGCAGAAGCGGCTCGTGCGCAACCTGGTCCACACCTCCGACGACCCCGCCTCCGCCCGCCGCGAGTACGGCACCTGGTACGGGCCCGGTATCCGTCTGCAGGTGTCCGACTTCGAGCGGTGCTCGGTGATCCTGTGCAAGCCGGACGCGGTGCAGCGCGGCCTCGTCGGCGCCGTACTCGACCGGTTCGCCGCCGCCGGCGCCACGATCGCCAACCGCATCGACGTCACCGTGCAGTCGTGGCAGGCCCATGTGCACTACTGGGATCTCCTCGTCGACGCCGACTGGTTCCCCGACCGGGACATTCCCGCGTGCCTGGATGACGTCTACGCGGGCAAGACCGTCACGGTCGCCCTCGCCTACGGGGAACCAGGCATCCACGCCCGCCTGCGTCATCTCATCGGGCACTTCGACCCGACCCGGGCCGCCGCCGGCACCATCCGCGGTGACCTCGGCAACGACAGCCTCGAACGAGCCCTCGCCGAGAAGCGTCTCGTGCGCAACCTCGTGCACACCTCGGACGACCCGGACGCCGCTCGCCGTGACTTCGGCGCCTGGTTCGGCGCTGCCCGCCGCCTGCTGCTCAGCTCCACCTCCGGCGTGCCGATCCAGCCCACCCACACCGACTGCTGACACCCAACCCCCCGGAGGTTCACGTGACCGCTCCCGCCATGCCGCGCCGGATGCTCCCCCTGCTGACACCTGAGCAGATCAGCCGGCTCAAGCCGGGACTCGCGGACCCGATCGAGTACCGCAAATCGGGTCTGTCGCTGAACGACATCGTCGGCTGCCCGCTGGACTGCGGATACTGCGTCCGGCACCTGTTCGACAACTTCCAGATGAAGACGCCCCGGCGGCTGATGAGCGATGAAGCCGCCGTCGAAGCCCTCGTCAGCCACCGGTACTTCCGGCCCCACAAGACGCCCATCCAGCTCTACAACCGGGCCACCGACCCGATGCTGCCGGTCGTCAAGCCCCACCTGATCACGAAGCTGCGCATGCTCGACGAGCGGGGCCTGACCAACCACGTGCTGATCATCACCAGGTGGCGGGTCGACGCCGAGGACTGCGCCGTCCTCAACGGCTTCAAGAACCTGCGTCTCACCGTCCTGGTCACCCACTCCGGCATCGACGACCCGCGCATCGAGCCGGTGGACTCCAGCATCGCGGCACAGAGCCTGCGCACCCTGTACGAGAACGCCGAACGCTACCGGACGATCTTGTACTGGCGGCCGATCGTGCCGGGGCTCAACGACTCCGACGAGCACATCGAACGAGCCCGCCATCTGTCACTGCACGCGCACGCCACAGTGTTCACGGGCCTGTTCTTCCGCAACGAGATCAAGGAGTACTACGAGGCGCACGGCCTGCCGACCCCGTACAACGCCACGGCGCGCCGGAAGATCATGCCCGAGCCGGCCGAGCAGCGGATCACAGATGCCTACGAGTCCCGCAATGAGCCCGGCGGCGCTCCGTGGGGGACGCTGTTCCGCAAGACGAGCTGCGGTGTCGCCTATGCGCATGGGGAGGCCGACTACAACGGCCACTACGGCATCAAGGAGTTGTGCGACATCTGCCCGCCCGAGCAGATCGAGCTGTGCAAGAAGGCGTGGGTCAAGCCGGATTTAGGGGAGGTCACCCGCGAGGCGCGCGCCCTTGGGGCGATCGGCCACGTTGAGGTAAACGACCGTGCCATCGTCGTGGAGGGATTGGACGAGCCGCCCCGCTACTTCCTGCAGCACGGCTTCGGCTTCCAGTGCCACGACCGCGCCAAGCCTCACCTGTACCGCCAGCACGGCCGGGCCCCCATCGGCTGGGAGGCGGAGAACGGATCCCACACCCCATGATGTACGGCACCTGGCCTGAGCTGCTCGTCGTCGATGTCGAAGGCAACGGCACCACCCCGCCCGATCTCGTTGAGATTGCCGCCCTGCCGATCCGGGACGGCCGCCCTGACAAGACCACCGCGAAGGTGTGGCTGACCCGCCCGAACCGGCCTGTCACGCCGTTCGCGACCAGGGTGCACGGCCTGAGCAACGCCGCCTTGGCCGACAAGCCAGCGTGGTCGGAGATCGCGGCGGAGGTGCACAGCTTTCTCGGGACCGCCTGGATCTGTGCACACAACGCCCACGTCGACTACGGCGTCGTTTCCGCGCACCTGCCGATGTGGCAGCCGGCCGGGGTGCTAGACACCCTCCGCCTGGCCAGGAAGACCTTCCCTGGTTTGAGCGGCTACAGCCTGGATGCCCTCATCAAGCACGTGAAGCCCGACCTGAGCGAGGCCCCCGGGCAGCGGCACCGAGCCGCGTTCGACGCGTACGCCACGGCACAGCTCCTCATCGCCATGGCCTCCCGATACGAGACCTGGAACCAGCTGGTCGCTGCGGCCGTCCCACCCGGCCTGCCTGGCGCCCCTGAACCAGAGAAGGATCCGACCCTGTGGTGAACAGCTTCCAGTCGATCCGCATCGGCGTGATCGGCACCCACTCCACCGGCAAGACGACGCTCCTGAAGCGCATAGAGATGGAGCTGCGCGGCCACGGCCTCACCGTGGCCCGCACCGGCCGCCTCGGCAAACGCGCGGCGGAGGCAGGCCTGCCGAAGATGCAGAACCACACCGAACAGTCCACTGAGCGGATCATCACGCAGGGCATCACCGACGAGATCAGCGCTCTCGCCCTCGGCGCCGAGGTCGTCCTCGCCGACCGGGCCTCCTACGACGCCCTCGCCTACTGGTTCGCCGCCCTGGAATTCCGCGGCGACACAGCGCCCCGCCTGGAACGCGAGCGTCTGCTCACGCTCGCCGCCACGCAACTCCCAAAGTACGACCTGCTGTTCGCGACAGTCCTTGACGAAACTGTGCCCGTCGACACCAGCCACGACTACGACCCGCGCTACCGGCGCCTCGTCGACCAGCACGCGCACCGCCTCCTGATCGACGACAACATCCCTCACCAACGCGTGACGAGCGATCCGGACAGCCAGGCCCACGCCGTCGAGGTCACCGTTCGGCACTGTCTGAAGGAGGCGCTGGTATGACCCCCCAGCCGCCTGCGGGAACCATCACCATCGCGGGAAAGACTGTGTCCCGGCTCGGGTTCGGCACCATGCGCCTGACCGGCCCCGGCATCTGGGGCGACCCCGCCGACCGCGACATGGCGCTCAGCCTGCTCCGCCAGGCCGTGCACACCCACGGCATCAGCCACATCGACACCGCCGACGCCTACGGCCCCCACACGGTCGAGAACCTGATCCGGGACGCGCTGCATCCGTACCCGGAACACGTGCTGATCGCCACGAAGGTTGGCATGGTCCGCCCCGCGCCGGGACACTGGAGGCCACTGGGCAACCCGTTCTACCTGCGATCCTGCGTCGAAGCGAGCCTTCGCCGCCTGCAGGTCGAGCGGCTGGAATTGTGCTACCTCCACCGCATCGACCCCGAGGTGGCGCTCGACGACCAGATCGCCGTCATGCAGGCCATGCAGGACGAGGGGAAGATCGGGCACATCGGGCTGTCGAAGGTCACCCGTGAAGACCTTGGCCTGGTCGTCAAGCACCGGCCCATCGCTGCGGTACAGAACGTCCTCAACACCAACGACCGCTTCGACCCGGTCGTGGAGCTGTGCCGGGACATGGGCATCCCGTATGTGGCTTACCGGCCGCTCGACGCCGGCGTACTCACCCAAGCGCAGGGGCCGCGGCCTGCACTGGACTGGCTCCTCAACTACGGGCCCCACATCGCGCCCATCCCCGGCACCAGCCAACCCCGCCACCTCAACGAAATCGCGGCGGCCGTCCAGGGCGGCCCGGCCTGATGCCAGCCGCCGCCGCACCACCCGCAAGGCGCCACGCACCCTATGAGAACTGGCGGCCGCCAGTGGTTGGCGTCGCGCTCCTGGTCCCCGTCGGATCCGACTGCCTCGTCGTCGCCGACCTGCAGGGAATGCTCATGCTGCCCTGCGGCGCCGTGCACGACGGGCAGACATTGCACGAGGCCGGACATCGCATCCTCTCCGGCCCCGCCGGCGACCTGCAGCTGCTGCGTCGCGTCGCCGTCGACTGGGTGCAGACACGACGTAGGAAGGTCATCACCCACCTCTTGGCGGTCCTGTCCGCGACCCCCGACACCGTGGAAAGACTGATCTACCGCGACCCTCGTGCCACCGTGCGCGTCATGCCAACTCTGCGGCTCCTCGACCAGGTGCAACCAACCACCCGGACACGCATCGTGGTCGGCCTGCATGCCCTTGCCACCGGCGAGACGTTCTCCATGGAAGGGGGTGCGGTACCGGCCGAACCTCCCACGAAAGTCCCGGTATAAGCCTCCGAGGTGCGGTCGATTGACGCACAACGACCGCACCGTCACCTCCCGTCGCTTGGTCGCGATAGCCTGCGATCAGGCGCTCATAGGGCGTTGGGGTGGGGTAGGGGGACACGGATGCTGTCGGGATCGGATTGGACTACGCTCACCGTGGCGCTTGCCGGAGTTGGCGGCACCATGGGCGCGACAGTGCTTGCTCAGCGCGCTCGCCGAGTAGAGGTTGCCGAACAGAATCGGCGTGCGGCGCTCGAGCGACTGCAGGACCGGGAGGACCGAGCAGTCCAGACCAAGCGCGAACTCTATGCCGCTCTTAATGCGACTGCCCGCGCATATCGCACTGCGGGCAGAGACACGGTGCTTGCCCTCAGGCGTGGGGAGACCGTGGTCGCGGACGCCCTTGATGCCACACGCCAGGCGTACTACGACCAATACGCGCAGGCCCAGATGGTCCTTGGCGCAACTGCTCTTGACGTGGCCAGCGAAGTCAATCAGTGCCTGGGTGCGGGCTACCACCTGGTTCGGCACCTGCCGCTGGATACCTCCGGAGCGGGGCTTCTACCGCGTACGGACGCGCAGCTTATCCAGGCGAAGCGGTGGTTTGCGGGGCCTCTCTCTGATGCGGTTTATCTGCTTCGGGAGGCGCTAAGGGCCGAACTGGGTGTGAACGGCGCGCCGTCCGTTGAGCAGCTTGAGGCCAAGGTGGTGGCGCTGTCCCAGGCCCGAGACGCCCTGCAACAGGAACGACGGCAGCTCCAGGAGCAACAAGAGGGATGACCGGTTCCACTCCCGAGCGACCGACCGCGCCTCCGCCACACTGATCCTCCGCCCCCACACCGGGGCGGGAGCATCGGTTCTTTTCGGTGGGGCGCCGTGGGCCACGGGAAGGGGGCCGTGGCCTCGTGACCAGCCGTGGTCGGGCTTGGAGCGGGTGGACGCGAGGCTTGGTCGGGGTGGTGGTCGAAGCTCTTCCGGCATGGGGACCGCGTCCCTGTGGGGCGGGGCCGGATATCACCTTGTGACGGAGGGTGCTGGTGTGGTTACGGTGTTGCCTGACCTGATGCTGATCACGGGGGGCAGGTATGCGCGTGACCTCGCGGACTCTGCGGGCCGCTGCGCTGTGCGGCGCCGTGACACTTACTGGCCTGCTGGCTGGATGCGGCTCTGGCGGGGATGACAAACCGGCACCGTCGACGCCCGCGTCACCGACCGGTGCCGACGCCTCGGCGAGCCCGTCGGTGCCGGCGGATCCGAAAGCCGCCGAGCGGGCCCGGGCGCTAGCGGCCTACCGGGCGATGTGGGTGGAACAGATGAAGGCCTACGGCAAGGCGTCGGAGCAGGGCACTGAGCTCACCCGCTACGCCTCGCTGGACGCGCTTGCGACGTTCCGTCTGGACCTGGCCCACATGCGCCGCTCGGGCGTCGTCGCCACCGGCAGCCTCGGGCACAGCCCGAAGGTGACCGCGCTGGACCTGCACGCCTCGACGCCGACCGCGACCGTGACGGACTGCCTGGACCTGGCCCACTGGCAGGAGAAGCACGTCAAGACCGGACAGGCGATTCCGCTGCCGTCCGACCAGCCGCGGCGCTATCAGGCGACCGCGCGTGTGGAGCGGTGGGACGGCGGCCGGTGGATGGTGACGCAGTACACCCCGCACGGGGACCGGACATGCTGAGCCGTGCCGCCGCCATCGCAGCCGGGACTGCCGCCCTGCTGGGAGGACTGACCGTCCCGGCCGCCGCCGACGGACACAGCTCGGCCGACCCGGACTGCGGCGGATCCACCGTGGTCGTCACCGTCTGCGCGGCCGCCACCTCCTCCACGCCCGGCTCCTTCGGCGGCTCGGGGACACCCGCCGCTCACCACGGCCAGAGCGGCTCGGGCACCCCGAAGTGCACCTACAGCAAGCTCAACCCTCAGCCCCCGGCCAACAACCTGGCCATGCAGGACGGCAAGAGGAGGGGCGGCAAGGGCGCGGTGTACCAGGTGTGGTGCGACAGCGGGCGCTTCGGCGTGGTCTGGGTCCCGGACGGTGCGGCCCCGGTGCAGCCCGCGGTCGACCCTCAGATGCTGGCCCGCCGCGCGGCCGACTCGATGACGCTGCGCGGCCCGGACATCGCCAGCCCGCGCGCAGCCGGCCGGTACCTGGTCGGGATGCCGATGTGGATGTGGGTGGACCAGACGCCGACGACGTACGGGCCGCAGAGCGCCAGGGCAACGACCGGCGGGGTGACGGTGACAGCCACGGCGAAGGTCTCCTCCGTCAGCTGGAACATGGGCGACAGGACATCCCCCGTGGTGTGCACCGGCCCCGGCACGCCGTACACCGCGTCCGCGGGCAAGGCCGCATCGCCGGACTGCGGCCACCTCTACGCCACCACCCCGAGCACACCCGACGGCCGCTTCCCGCTCACCGCCACATCCACCTGGACCATCACCTGGCACGTGGACGGCAACGAGACCGATGCCGGGCAGTGGACCGAGACCCGCACCAGCAACCTCGGCGTTCACGTGAGCGAAGCCCAAGTCGTGAACCAGTAGCCCCGGTTGCCCCACGCGCAGCGCTAAGACCTGCGATGGTCGGGCCTGTGGTGGGGGTCTGGGACGTCGTGGTCGGGGTCCTGGACGTGCCAGGCACCCCGACAACGATGCGGGGGCTAGCGGCGGGGATCGGTCCAGCGGACCCGCCTGTCGGGGTCCTGGACGGGACGCCAGACGGGTGCTGAGGGACCGTGCTGCAGGATGTCGACCAGGGGTGCCACGAGTACAGGGACGTCGTGCAGGAGGGCAGTCAGGGCCGGATCCGCGGTGGCGGCATGCAGGGCGCGTACGCGTGTGTCGATGCCGGCCGGGCCGGTGCCGTCCAGGACGAACAGCAGCCGCGGGAAGAGGGGATACCGGCGCCGCCACTCCTCCTGCAGGGGCTCGAGTGTCGGCCGCCGCCCGATGGGTGTCGGCACATACCGGTGAAGCCGGCCGTAGTTGCCGAGCTTGGCGGCCAGGCGCTCGGGTCCCATGGTGGCCCGGTCGACCTCTACGAACGCCCGCATCATCGACCCGCCGGTGCCGCTGTCCGTGTCGCGGCTGCGGTAGTAGAGGAGGGCGTCGGGAATGACGGCCTCGCCGGCGCCGAGGGGGTGGTAGACCTCGGGGAGCCAGTCCAGCGGCTGGCACAGGTCACCACGCTTGCGGGCGTCCTGGAGGAACTGCAGTCCCGTCTTGGTCACCGTGAGGGCGTGCCCGACGGCCAGGCGCACGGCGGTGGGGTCCGTCGCCGTTTTCGGCGGCCGTCGGCCGCGCAGCTCGGGCCACTCGGACGCGACCTGCGCCCCGTACCGAGTGGGGTACCAGACCCGCAGGCGCCCGGCCTGGGGCAGCGTGACCCGGTCAATGAGCCCCTCGGCGCGCAGCTTCATCAGCCGGCGCCTCGTCTGCTCGGTGCGTACATCGGGGGAGAGGATCAGGTGCATCTGCTCGGTGGTGGCCATTCGGTACTGGGTCAGTACCGCCAGTGCCAGCCGGTCACGGCCGCCTGCGTCGACATCGGTCATCGCCGGGTGCTCCTCACGTACGGGGCGGCACTATCCCTTGTTGGGTGCCGCGTGTACGGCGCAGGCCATCAGCCGGCCCCGACCCGACCACCGACCATGAAGGCCCGACCATGGTCACGATGCGACAAGGGGCCCCCGATCGGTCCGACATCCAGACCGATATCCCGTCCGACCGCTGTGTGGGCGTGTCTGGGACGTGGCGCCCACCAGGCCCTGGTCGGCAGCCCGACGTCCCCTCCGCACACCCCCGTGTCACCACAGACAAAAAGGAAGGAGAGGGGAGGGACGGGCTGCGGCTGCGGCGCGCGGCCGGCGGATCGGGGCGGGGCTGTGGAGTGTTGCGCTTCGGCGGCGCCTCCGCGCGGCCACACAGCATGGCCTCAATGCTCTGACGAGTGTGCGCCGCTGTGTTTGCCCAACCAGTACGGGCTTGTAGGGTGTTGCGGTGCTGGGGGAGCAATGGAGTCGGTTGCGGCGGTGGGTCGTATCGTCGCCGGGGCGACGGGTCCTGACGCGAGCGATTCAGGAAGATCTCGGCTTCTTCGATCTTCTGCCGAGCGACGCAGTGGGTGTCGACGGTGCTCGGCGTAGGGCGTTGCTGTTCGCCTCGCTGCGACTGCGCGGGACCGAAGCCGTCGCTATGCGACGGATCCGAATGAATGCCATCGTTTTCCTCCTTCCGTTCACGATCGCTGCGTTCGTCACCCGCATCCGTAATGCAGCAGCGGACTATGTACCGCCACCTCCGACACCACCAGGTGCACAGCCTCCAGCCGTGATCGACTCGCCCACGGCGCTGATCTTCGGAATGACGACGGCGGTCATCTGCAACGTCGTAGTCGCCCGGGCGCGCCGTTTGCCTGTCGTCAGCTATTCCCGCGGCCGCCGTCTGGCTGTGGCATCTGCCTTGCCTGGCTTCTCCGCCGCCACCGTGCAGATCCCTTTCTCCCTCATCACCCCGCACACCGCCTGGTGGCATTACTGGGTCGGCTACTACTACGTCACCGGCGTCTTATTGATCACCCTGGCTGCCGTTGTCCTGTTCGAGCAGCCCCTACCTCGTCGGATCGCCGGGCGCTGCCGACCGACCGACCGCCTCCTCATCCAGACACTGGCGACCGCTGCCGAGATACACGCACGAACCCGTCGCCGTCTGACCCCCACGCGATGCCGCTCGCTTTGCCGCGACTTGGAGCACCTGGCCTACATGGCGGAACGCGATCTGACGTTGCCCTACCGGGCACCCCACCACATACGCCGTGCCCTGCGGCCAGACGCGCTCCGGGTGGCAGCGGTCTACCGCGCCCACCAAATGCCCCTGACATTGGTGGATCACCCGCATGATGCAGATCCGCTGGTCGCCTCCTTGCTGGCAGCCGCCGACGCGTTGGCCGCTGGAGAGCGTGCCGCCTTGTTGGACAACGCGCCTGAACAGGTGGCACAGCGTCGACTGGTGCGTCGCGTTGTGTCACGGGCTTGGCCAGCGGTGGCGCTCATAGCCAGCGGCGTCCTGCTGCCACTGATTCCAGCCGTGGCGCAGCAGCCCGCACTGGCGAGCAGCCTTCGCTGGACGCTGGTAGTCGCCGGAGCGCTCACCTTCGTCGCTGGCAGCGATGTAGCCACTCGCGTTGCCAGCCCGCTCGACAAGGCGCTTCCGTGGCGCTAACGCCGCAAACCGCGCACCGCACTCACAACCACCATGCTTACAGGCGGCCCGCACCGACCACGATGCGACAACCCCGCCCGGCAACCGGTCCGAAAGCCCCGCCGACAACCCGTCTGACAACTGCCCGCGCCCATCTGGCGATTCGCGGCGTAACCGCAGGTCACCACGCCCTTTCTGACGTGGTCGGTAGCCCAACATCCCCTCTGCACACCCCCGCGCCCAGCCCAGACAGGAAGAAGGAAGGAAAGGGCGGGACGGGCGGGCGCACTGCCGGGGGATCGGGCGGCCCGGGGTTCCGTTGCGCGTCGGCCAAGCCTCCGCGCTCGACGCCGGGCCCTGCCCGGCGAACAGGGGACGGAACAGCAGGCGGGCGAGGTGTAGTGGGACCTGATCACAACGCGGTCGTCACGACGGCGTGCCGGCGGTTTCCTCACCCTGCTCAGCCTCGTACTGGGTACGGGCCTCGTTGACGGCGCGTTGCCAGGTGCGGGAGACACCGCCGTGCTCGCGCGCCAGTTGCGCGGCGAGGCCGCGGTGGTATCCGCCGGCCTGACGCAGCGCCTGCAGCGCCACAGACACAGCCTCCCCACGTTGCTCGCGCCCAGGCCCGCCGCCATTGGCGCCGCGCCCATCCCCGCGCCTGCGGCCGGCCGCCCCGAGCAGCCCGGTGCCGACGTCTTCCTGCCACGCGACCCAAAAGGCCTCCACCGCTTGCTGGTCGAAGTAGTAGGTGCGGCCCACCATGCACGCCACCTCTGGATGCCGCCGCTCCTCGGGCTGCTGAAGACGCTGGGCGTACCAGCGGGCCAAGGTGGCCGCCGACGCACCCGTCAACTCCCCAATCCAGGCACGGCTGACGACCCACCGGCCCTCATGCACCCGGCGCAGCCCATCATCCCCGGCACCCGACACAACCACTCCCACGCCTCCCTCCGGCAGGGCGCAGCACCGCCCCACCTGATCCAGATATCACCTACGATAGAAGCACCTCGTCTGAGAGAAGAGGCAACGCTGGCGGGGAATCTCCGGCCCGGGTTTGCCGACC
Organism: Streptomyces sp. NPDC052107; assembly: GCF_040680215.1. NCBI lineage: Bacteria > Bacillati > Actinomycetota > Actinomycetes > Kitasatosporales > Streptomycetaceae > Streptomyces > Streptomyces sp. NPDC052107. The sequence continues at coordinate 230 of NZ_JBFAWG010000088.1, read as the reverse complement.
CACCGGATCCGCCGTTCCCCGCCAGCCACAAAACATAAAACACCCAGCGCACAATTCCAATTTTCCCTTTCTCCATTTCCTTATTTTGCGCGCGGTCTGCTCCGCAGACGCGACGCGCCGCCGCTACGCGACGGAAAACACCGGGCGTGCTGCGCACGCCCGAAAAAAAAGCGGGCGGTCGCATCGCTACGCGATGCGAAGAGAGAGGGGGCGGCCCGCTGATGCGGGCC
>NZ_JBFAWG010000087.1:0-22117 GCF_040680215.1 Streptomyces sp. NPDC052107 | reverse complement strand
AGGACGAGCTTCGATTCCCACCAACTGCCACACCGCTGACCAGCAAGTTCGACCTCATCCAAAGCCCAGAACCCCGATTAACTGCGGAACCCGGGGAAGGGGGCCGACTCCTGGTAGGCGGGCCGATCGATCTCCCGGTGCTCGCCGTGGTTCCCCGCACGATCTGGCACGTCCATGGCACGAACTCTTCGTCTCGAACTATCGGCCGGACGGCCATTGCTGTCGAGAGCGCTGGCCGTGTGGCCTTGGGCGGCCTTTGCCGGTTGGCTGCGGTCATGGTGGTTGCTGTACTCCGCTGCCGTACAGCAGTGGTTGATTGCGGTCCTGCTCGGGCCTGGGCTTCAGGCACCGGCGTTGGCTACGACACAGACGTACTCAGGGGGTTGCGCACCGCCGTCGTTCGGAAAGTCCAGAACGGCCGGGTAGGTCATCCGGGTGTCGGGGTACGACTCCGCGCAGCCTGGGGGACTGTCATAGAGTCCGCGGCGCCGGGGGTGCACCCCCGGATGCAAGCACCCGGGGCGATCGGCATGAGCACGTCGAGGGACCTCATAGCTGAACCATGGGATGCTGGCTGCTCCCTTTGGCAAAGTGATCGTCACTGCTAGACGATTCTCGTGAGGAACCTTGTGAGTACGCTCGGTAGCTTCATCTGGTCGATCGCTGACCAGCTTCGGGGGCCCTACCGCCCCAACCAGTACGGGACTGTGATTCTCCCGTTCACGATCCTGAGACGGCTCGATTGCGTACTTGAGCCGGACCGTGCGGTGGTACGAGAGCTGGCTGCGAGGTACGAGAACCCGAACCGGCTCAAGGTCGAGGTCAAGAAGGCCACGGGGCGGACGTTCTACAACACCTCCAACTACGAATTCGCGAACCTGCTGGCCGATGCGGATGGGCTGGTGGACAACCTCGCCGACTACATTGACCGGTTTTCGGCCGATGTGGACGTGTTCGAGTATTTTGACTTCAAGAAGGAGATCCTGGCCCTGGAGAAGGCTGGACTGCTGCGCGAGATCGTCAAGTCCTTCGGCGCCGTCGACCTGCATCCCAAAGTGGTGTCCAACGCCGACATGGGGGATGCGTTCGAGTACATCATCCGCAAGTTCAACGAGGCCGCGAACGAGACCTCCGGAGACCACTACACGCCGCGCGACGCGATCCGGCTGCTGGTTGACCTGCTCTTCGTTGAGAAGGACGTCGCCCCCTCCGGGGGCAGCATCGTCCGGACGCTGTACGACCCCACCGCCGGCACAGGCGGCATGCTCTCCCTGGCAGAGGAGCACCTGCTCGCCCAGAAGCCCGAGGCGAAGCTCAGCCTGTACGGCCAGGAGTACAACCCGCAGTCGTACGCCATCTGCAAGTCCGACCTGCTCGCAAAGGGGCACTACGCGACCAACATCGCCTTTGGTAACACGCTCACTGACGACGCCTTCAAGGGCCGCCAGTTCGACTTTTGCATGTCTAACCCGCCCTATGGGGTGGACTGGAAGCAGTACGCCAAGGCAGTCAAGGCGGAGCGTGACTCCGCCGGCCCGTACGGCCGATTCGCGCCGGGGCTCCCCGCGACCTCGGACGGCCAAATGCTCTTCCTGCTCCACTTGGCCCACAAGATGCGTGCCCCCGAGGACGGTGGTGGCCGCGTCGGCATCATCATGAACGGCTCGCCGCTCTTCAACGGCGCTGCCGAATCCGGCCCCTCCAACATTCGCAGGTGGCTGCTGGAGAACGACCTGGTCGAGGCGATCGTCGCGCTGCCGACCAACATGTTCTTCAACACCGGTATCGCCACCTACATCTGGATCCTAGACAACACCAAGCACCCAGACCGTCAGGGCAAGGTCCAGCTCATCGACGGCACGTCGTTCTGGACCAAGATGCGCAAGAACCTCGGGGCCAAGGGACGCGAGATCAGCGACGATGACCGCGCCGAGGTCGTGCGGCTGTACGCCGACTTCGAGGACGCCGACCCCGACCACTCCAAGGTGCTGCGCAACGACGAGTTCGGCTACTGGACCATCACCGTCGAGCGTCCCCTGCTTGATGAGGACGGAAACCCTGTCGTCGACCGCAAGGGCGACCCGAAGCCCGACTCGAAAAAGCGTGACACCGAAAATGTGCCCTTCACCTACGGTGGCTCAACCGCCGGTGCGACAGGAAAACGCGAGGTCATCCAGACGTACTTCGACACGGAGGTGAAGCCGCACGTTCCTGACGCCTGGATCGACTGGTCCAAAACCAAGACCGGCTACGAGATCCCCTTCACCCGCCACTTCTACAAGTACGTACCGCCCCGCCCGCTCGCCGAGATCGACGCCGACCTGGAGAAGCAGGTTGCCAAGATCCTTGATCTCCTCCGCGAGGTGGAGCAGTGATCACCACCCCGCCGCCCGACTGGCGTGAGACAACGGTGCGGCGAGTGCTGCGCCTGCTGGACCGACCTGCTCGGTCGGGGCTCGGTGTTATCACCGCCTATCGGGATGGCACAGTCACTCTGCGTTCGAACCGCCGAGAGGACGGCTACACCTTTTCTGATAGCGAGAACGGTTATCAGGAGATCCGCCCCGGCGACCTGGTCTTCCACGCCCTCGACGGTTTTGCTGGCGCCGTCGGCGTCTCGGACAGCCATGGCAACGGTTCACCCGTCTACCACGTCTGCGAACCTGTGGTGGGCGACGATCCCGCTTACCTTGCCCGCCTGCTACGCCACCTTGGTACCTCCGGGTTCCTCGCCACCCAGGCGCCGAACGTCCGCGAACGCAGCGTTGACTTCCGTAACTGGAGCACCTTCGCCCGCATTCCTCTTGTATTGCCCCCGGCCGACGAACAGCGAGCCATCGCCCACTACCTCGACCGCGAGACGGCCCGCATCGACACGCTCATCGAGGAGCAGCAGCGGTTGATCGAGATGCTCCGCGAGCGACGCCAAGCCATCATCGATGTGACCTTTTCGGTGCTTGGTGAGTCTTGCGTGCAATTGCGCCGATATCTCAGATTCCTAACGAGTGGCTCCCGCGGGTGGGCCGATTACTACGCGGATGCGGGCGAGCGTTTCGTCCGCATCGGGAACTTGCCGCGAGCCAGCCTCGACCTTCGAGGTGACGTCCAGTTCGTCGACCTGCCAGCGAATGTGACTGAGGGCTCGCGAACGATGCTGGAGGCAGGAGATCTGCTCTTCTCCATCACCGCCTACTTGGGATCGGTCGCCGTGGTTGGGGGCGACTGGGTCGGCGCGTACGTTAGCCAGCACGTGGCTCTCTGCCGTTTGGAGTCAGAGCACGTGGATTCCAGGTTCATTGGGTGGTTCATGCTGACCACCACGGGCCAAGATCAGCTCAAGGAGGGTGCTGCAGGCGGGGCGAAGATGCAGCTGGGGCTCGATGACATCAGGGGACTTCGTGTGCCAGTCGCGCCCATCAACGAACAGCGAAACATCGCTGCATCCCTCGATGAGCAGACCGCAAAGATCGACACGCTCATCGAGCAGACCGAGCGCTTCATCGAGCTCTCCAAGGAGCGGCGGTCGGCGTTGATCACGGCGGTGGTGACGGGGCAGATTGACGTACGCGAGGGGGCGTGATGGCCGATCACAACGAGGTGGTCTTCGAGACGGAGATCTGTAAGTACCTTGAGGCTCACGGTTGGCTGTACTCGGAGAACGACCGTGACGGCGGGGAGTACGACAGGGAGCGGGCGCTGTTCCCGAATGACCTGTACGCGTGGCTGCAGGAGACACAGAAGCCGGCGTACGAGAAGGCATTGAAGGCGGCGGGCTCGCAGGCGAAGTTCCTCGACGTGCTGACCGCGGCGCTGGACAGGCCGCTGGAGCATGGCGGGGGCACGCTGAACATCCTGCGCAACGGGGTGCAGTACATCGGTGGCGGCCGGTTGAAGATGGCGCAGTTCCGCCCCGAGACCTCACTCAACGCGACCACCACGGCGCACTACGAGGCGATGCGGGTAAGGGTGGTGCGGCAGGTGCACTTCTCGACCGCTGACCAGCGCATCCTCGATCTGGTGTTCTTCATCAACGGCCTTCCGGTGGCCACGGTGGAGTTGAAGACCGACTTCACCCAGTCGCTGGATGAGGCGATCAACCAGTACAAGCAGGACCGCAACCCACTGACTAATGGGCGGCCCGAGCCGCTGCTGTCCTTCGGACACCGCGCTCTGGTCCACTTCGCGGTCTCGAACGACCTCGCGGCGATGACCACCAGGCTGGAGGGGGAGAAGACCCACTTCCTGCCGTTCAACATCGGCTTCGACAGCGGTGCCGGCAACTCGCCTGGCGTGGACGGACGGTCGTCGACGGCGTACCTGTGGGAACGCGTCTGGGAGAGACACGCCTGGCTGAACATTATCGGGCGGCTCATGATCGTGCAGACCAAGGAGGAGTGGGACGTCACCACGGGCACGTCGGTGCGGCGTACGAGCATGCTCTTCCCGCGGTTTCACCAATGGGAGGCCGTCACGAGCATCGTCGACGCGGTGAAAGAGGAGGGTGTCGGGCAGCGGTACCTCATTGAGCACTCGGCCGGGTCGGGGAAGACGAACACCATCGCCTGGACGGCCCACCGGCTGGCGCGGCTGCACGTCGATGATCGGAAGGTCTTCGACTCGGTCATCGTGGTCGTGGACCGCGCTGTGCTCGATTCCCAGCTGCACGATGCGATCCGGCAGATCGACGGCACCGGCAAGATCGTCGCGACTATCAGCCCCGAGGACGTCCGCAAGGCCGGCGCGAAATCGAAGTCGGGTCTGCTGGCGCAAGCGTTGAAGAACGGCGAGCTGATCATCGCGGTAACGGTGCAGACTTTCCCGCATGCGTTGGACGAGATCCGGACCGACGCTGGCCTCAAGGGCAAGCGGTTCGCCGTCATCGCCGATGAGGCGCACTCCTCCCAGTCGGGTCAGATCTCCTCGAAGCTGAAGCAGGTACTGACGGCCGAGGAGGTCAAGGAGATCGAGGAGGGCGGCGAGGTCGATGTGGAGTCGGTGCTGGCCTCGGAGATGACCGAGCGGGCCGAGTCGGAGAACATCTCCTACTTCGCCTTCACCGCGACGCCGAAGAACAAGACCCTCGAATTGTTCGGCCGCAAGGGTGCCGACGGGAAGCCGCGCGAGTTCCACCTGTACTCGATGAAGCAGGCGATCGAGGAGGGCTACATCCTCGACGTTCTCAAGGGCTACCAGTCCTACGACACCGCATTGAAGATCGCTGGCAGGGCCGAGAGCGGCAACGGGGGAGAGGTCGAGGAGGCCGCCGCCCGCAAAGGTCTGATGCGTTGGGTGCAGCTCCACCCAACGAACATCAGCCAGAAGGTGCAGATCATCGTCGAGCACTTCCACGCCAACGTCGCCTACCTCCTCGAAGGCAAGGCGAAGGCGATGGTGGTGACCGACTCGCGTAGGTCCGCGGTGAAGTACAAGCTGGCCATCGACGCCTACATCGCCAGGCGCCGCACCGAGGACGCCTCGTACAACTACCGTACCCTGGTCGCCTTCTCCGCCGGGGTGACGATGGCCGAGGATGAGACCTGGCACAGCGATTGGGGCCCGCAGCCGTCGAAGGATGACGAGTTCACCGAGGCCAACATGAACCCCGGCGCCGGGGCTGATCTGGCAGCCGCATTCAAGGGCGAGACGTACAAGATCATGCTGGTCGCCAACAAGTTCCAGACCGGCTTCGACCAGCCCTTACTCTCTGCGATGTACATAGACAAGAAGCTGTCAGGGGTCACTGCAGTGCAGACGCTCTCGCGGCTCAACCGCACCCATCGCACCGCTGGTGGGGAGCAGAAGCGCAAGACGTTCGTCATCGACTTCGCCAACAAGCCCGAGGACATCAAGGCAGCCTTCGAGCCGTACTTCAAGAACGCGACCTTGGAGACCGAGACCGATCCGTACGTCGTCGTCCACCTGGCTAACAAGCTTGCGCAGGCCGGAATCTACACCGAGGACGACGTTCGCAAGGTTGCCGAGCTATGGGTGACCCGGAAGGGCAACAACGCGCTCTCGGCGGCGATTAGCCCGGCGCAGCACGGTTTCCGGCGGCGCTACGCGCGGGCGATCGAGGAGGAGGACAAGGTCACGCTCCAGGAGCTCGACCTGTTCCGCAAGGATGTCTCCACTTACGTACGTCTTTATGACTTCATGTCCCAGATCGTCGACTACGGCGACCCCTACATGGAGATGCTCTCGATCTTCCTGCGCCTGCTGGAGAAGGTCATCGCCGAGTCCGCCTGGGCGGCCGACGTGGACCTTTCCGACGTGGTGCTGGTCGGGGTCAAGCACAACAAGGCAATCCCGGTCGACATCTCGCTCGTGGGCGACGGGCAGCTAAAGGGCATTAGCGCAGCCGGAACGGGAATGAAGAAGGATCCGAAGTACGTCGCGCTCCAGGTCGTCATAGACAAGATGAACGACCTCTTCGGTGCCGAATCGTTCGCCGAATACCAGGTCAGGGAGTTCGTGCAGGGCCTCGTCCAGAGGTTGCTCGCAGACCCGAACCTGATTAACCAGACCAAGGTCAACTCCAAGAAGCAGTTCCTGGAGTCACCAGACTTCCAAGCAGCCGTTACGGAAGCGGTAGCAGACAACCAGGACGCCTACAACACGATGGCTGACTACTTCTTCACCGACGGGCCGGCTATCAGCTCGATTATCGTCTCCCTCGCGGATGCCTTCTACGAAGCAGCGATCGATCAGCAGTTGGATTCTTAGATCCTGCGATACCCGCTTTAGGAGAGAGGTTGGGCCGTAGGGCGGGTGACCTGCGGCTTTGCTGGCCGAGCCAGCGGGCATGAGTGCGCCCATCAGCCCCCCTGGTTGACCGTGCCTGACCCCCACATCTGGCACGGCTGTGGCACGCGCGTTCTTCGTAGAGGCGTGTGCTGTCAGCGTCCTTCGCGTTCGTAGCGTTCCACCCGACGCGCCAACTTGGCGCGATACCTCTCAGGTGCCTGGTAAGCCCGAGAGCGGCGGACCATGTCCTCGGCCCTGAGGCTTTCTGCGTAGGCCTGGAGCGCGGGTATCCGGAGGAGAACAGCGCGCTGCGCTTCGGCTTCCTCGACAGTCCGCAGCGGGGCGCTGGCGTTGCGCTCATGGTTGCAGCCCCAATGGGTGAGGCGCACGTTGTCGCGCGTGTCAGCGCCGCCGGCCGCGATAGTGCGGACGTGGTCGATGCTCGGTGACCGAGGGTCTGGATGCCGATAGGCCTGGTCCACTGGATCTCGGCACAGGCCACAGATCCAGCCGTCCCGTTCACCGATCTCTACCGCTGTGTAGCGTTCGACGCTCCCATTGCTCCGCATGCGCTCACGGCGACGCCGGTCCTGGGCGCGTTTGGCTTCGCTGCGCCGACGAGAGGGCAGGTCTGCGTTGCTCACCTGTGCTTCCTCCTACGCGCTGATGGGCAAGGCTCTCGCCCGCTGCCGAGCGGTGGCGCGCAGTTCTTTGAGGCGGTCGTGAAAGCCATTGTGGCGGTTCTGGTCGAGGTTTAGGGGAAGGTCATGCTGAGCGATGAGTTCCGACTCCAACGTCCACGGTTCGTCGTGTTCCAGCCAGCACACTTGCGCGTGACCGGCCATCCAATGGTTGAGGTCGGCTTCCCCGCTCTTGCCGAACGTCAGGCGGTTCCCGCTACCTACGCGGCGTAGCTCAAGCCCGAGCAGGCAGCCAAGGGTGAGCCGCAGAGTCGATCCAGCCGCGTTGCCCCGGTAGTGGTACCGGACGCGCTTCCTCAGGTTCTGCGTGCTGGTCCGGTTGGACATGTGGCGCGGAGCTATGCCGACGTAAAGCAGTCGTCCGGGGGTCAAGTCGGGGTGGGGTGCCTCCTTGAAGTGCCACCCGTAGACTCCGGCCGCTGCTGGTACAGGGCATTGCCGTTCCAAGACCTCTCGCGCCGACCACAGCTGTGCAGGACTGGTGAGGGCAGTCACGTCCACGGAACCTCCAAGGTTAGAAAGTCCATTGGACGCAGGCTACTTGGCGACAACGACACGAGACGACTGTCCGCGGCATGCGGGCCACCCGGCACAGACAACAGGAGACACTCAGTTTGGGAAGCTGCGATCATTTGCGGACGGTTTGGGCGCTGACCTGGGCAGACAGCTGGACACAGCCCTGCGGCGTTCGGCTGCCTTCACCGTAATTTCCCACTGTTCCCCGCTGGATCTGGTGCGCTTGTGGTGCGGCCGTGGTGGATGCCCACAGCCACAACCCGGTCAGCTCTTCAACTTCTTCGCAAGAACCAACGTCAGCTGTTGAGAGCGAACTCGGCGCGAGCCCAGGTCGGACGAGTTCCGGATTCCCGACATGTACTCTTCGATGATCCCCTCGACTTCATCGGCCGTCATCTCGACCATATCTGCAAGAGATGCCAAGAGGTCGACAGCTTCACCGTTCTCGCCATTGCGCTTCCTAGCCGAGACCGCACGCTGGAACAGATCTAGAAGTTCCCGAATCTGCGTTTTCTGGTTCGGGGTGGCGTTTCCAAGTTCCTCGCGCAGCCCCCAGGAGGCATGTAGCAGCGTGAACATATCGACAATGTTCGACCACCTGGTTCGGCCCACCCACTTTATGGTTTCACTGAGGAGTGTCAGCAGTCCGAGAAACTCCACCGAACGGTCCTGATATTCCTCGAAATCTGCGGAAATCTTGTCATAGCGTTCGTTGAGTTCGGTCTTTTTATTAGACAGCCCGAAGATGCAGGTGCCGAAGACCTCGGCATAGAACTCAAGATCGCCGCCTCGTTTACGTCGTTCACCACTGAAGACGCCGGATACTGTGCTGATCTGATGAGCTGCGCAGTCTTTGAGGAAGTCGTTGAACGGGCCAGGGAGCAAAGCGTTTCGGAGCTCTTGTTCCGTCAATACCATGTTAACCCTGTTGACGCGAGCGAAAACCGCCCGCACAAACTCGTCGGCAAGGTTGGAGAGGCGTCGAATCGGGAAACGGTACTGGAAGAACTCTTTACGTACGTCGTCGGGCAGCTCCTTGAAGAATTTCCCCTCGAACTTCTTGCTTAGCGTCTCGTCCTCCAGGCCGTCAAGCGGAAACTTGTTTTTCAGAAAATCAAGCAAGGAGGTGAGGCGCTGTTGGCCGTCGACAACGGAGGCGATCTGCTCCCCATCCGGCGATGTCTCATACGAGAGGTAAATCTCCGGGATCGGATACCCAAGGAGGATGGTCTCCATCAAGGACACCTTGGCGCGCTCGGGCCACACGGCCTTGCGCTGGTACTCAGGCTGGAGGATCAGCTCGCCGGACTTGTCCAGCGACCGGAACTCCGCCACCGTTTTCGACTCGATCTCGAACTTGAGTCCGTGATCAGCCATGGTCCACGCCCTCCTCAATCGCGCGATCGCGCGCGATGTTCACACTTTTCACCTGATAGCTTCTAAGTGACCTATGGTTGCGGTACAGGCGGTAATTGATCTCGCAGTTCCTGAAAGCGCTACCGAGATCCTGGACGAAGAGGTCTCTGGACCGTGACCACTGCTCGCCGAACGACAGCTTCGGCAGCACGATGTCGAGGGCGATGCATTCCTCGAAAACCAGCTTGCGCAGGTAGTTCTTCTTCTGGGAGAAGAGCTCGTCCTCGATTATCTCTCGGAGCTCGCCCCATGCCTTGTCGAACAGCTCTGGTGAGATCACCGCGATGTCCAAGTCCGAACCTCCATGGAATTTTCTGAAGTTCTTCTCCGGGTTCATGGAGTAACCCAAACGAGCGCTTCCGACCAGTTGGACAGCCATCGGATCCACGCCCAGCTCGGTTGCAACCAGATGCCGCCATTTGATGTAGTTGATTTCTTGAGGCCACACCGCGGGTGTTCCGTCGAACAGTCGGGCGGTCACAAAATAATCAACTTCCTGTCCCAGAGATATGAACTCCTTCCAGAATTCGGGCAGCCCTGAAACATCGTCCATCGTGTCCCCTCAGCGAGCGTCGAGCTGAGCAAGTGCGTGCTGCAACCGTTACACCGCGCCCGATTGAAAGTAATTCTGGAACCACTACCTCGTGCACGGTCATCGCGCGATCTCCCGGGAAATCGTGCGGCGATCCTAGCGCGTTTCGTCATCCCGCAGGCCTGATCGGTTCGGGTTGTTCCCCGTCGCCGGCCACTCAGCAGGTGGAGGCCTCTCCGCTGTACTGCTGAAGTCAAGGAACCTTGTGTGACGTCCGGTTCGCGGCGGCCTGCGGGCTCAGCGGCGGTGCTCGGCTCCCCCGCTCGCCCCGGATCACCTACGGCTAGGAAGCCGCCGTGCTCTGGAACGCCCACGCCGGTCCGCTCTGGCGGCGCACTCCCACCTACCTGCGCCGAGAGGGCGCCAAGCGCGCCGGCCTGTCCCAGCAGCGCTTCCGCAAGCACGCGCGCGTGTCCTTCGCCAAGGTCGCCGAGTACCAGAAGCGCGGGGCCGTCCACTTCCACGCCGTGATCCGCATCGACGGCCCCAGCGGCGGCGACCCGCCAGAGCCGCCATCGCCGGGCGGTGCCGTTGCCCGCCCTCTGCACTGCGCCTCCACGTTGGCGCCGCCTACGGCAGGCCGACGCTCGCGCCAAGGCGAGGGAGAGGTGGCAGGAGTCGGACTACGTCTTCGCAACCCGCGCCGGCCGCCCCGTCGAGCCGCGCAACCTGTACCGCTCCTTCACCGCGTCGCCCAGTCCGCCGGCCTCCGCGTCATCCGGCTGCACGACGCTCGCCACGGGACGGCCACCTTGCTCACGGCGGCCGGGGTCGCGCCCTGCCTTGTCATGGAGATCCTTGAAGTTCGCCCCTTCTTCCTCTGCCGTGAGCTCCCCTTCGCAGTCGTCTGTGCCTCCGGACTCAGTGTCCGACGCGTTGGCTTCTTGACCAGGGCCGGGGGTGACCGTTAGCCGAAAATCTGGTCCCAAGCCCATGGGTCGGCTGCGAGGCCGTTAACCTCCCGCCCGTACGCCTTGTAGCGCTCAGGCAAGTCAACGCCAGCGTCCATCGCACGGCGTGTCAAGGTTTCTGTGGCTTGGGCTGTGCCGACTTGCCGAAGTTGCTTAAGTAGCCTCCTAACAGCGCGGGCGTTGGTTACGGACGCATGCTTTTCCGGCTTCCTTGCAAGAAGCGCGGCGATCGTTTGCTCCGCTGGCAGCGCTCTCAATTGCCTGATCAATTGTGCGACGTCTCCTGGATTATCGAGCCTTGCTTCGCTTTCCGGGTGGCGCGCAAGAAGCCCAGCAATTGACCGCTCCGCCGACACTGCTCTGAACTGCTTGATCAATTGTGCGACGTCTCCCGGATTATCGAGCCTTGCCTGGCTTTCCGGGTTGCGTGCAAGAAGCGCGGCGATCGCCCGCTCTGCTCTGGCAGGGTGAAGAACCCTAAGAATTGACGCAATCGTTTTTGGTTCCCGAGAGGACATGTCGCAGACAAGTCGATTCCCCAAGACGTCAACGGCCTCGTGATCACCCAGTTCCCACAACTCGGTGAGCAGTCCGGCTACCGCGAAGGCACTGTTGACCTTTACGTGAGCGGCGGGATTACGCGCTAGGAGGGCTGTCACAGCTTGATGCGCACCCACGCTGCGGGACTCTTTCAGAATCTGAGCAACGATCTGCGGACTTCTCAAGTCCGCATGATCGGCCCAACGCAGTGCAAGGTCGGCAACCATACCTTCAGCACCGCTTGTTTGTCGCAGCTGCCTCAGCAATTGAATCAGACCTCGGTCGTCTTCGAGATTTACCTTTGTGACGGGATCGCGAGCCAACAGAGCGGAGATTTCATCAAATGATCCGCTCTTCCTTAGAGCGTTGATGAGTTGTGCTAGAGCACCTGGATTTCGCAACCCTACTCTGGATGCTGGATTCAAATCTAGCAGCTTGGCAATCGCCTGAGTCGCTCCGCCGGATTGAAGTTGCCCTATGCGGAATGCGATGGCGCCAGCGTCAGTAGCACTGACCGTTGTTATCTGATCCAAGACCACCGAGGCTTGATCTTCATCTATTTTCCGTAGCGAACTGAACAGTTGAGCTGCAGCGCGCGGATCACTGGCCGTCACGTACTCTGCTGGCTTACGAGCGGCAAGCCGAAAGGCGGCATTATGCGCGCCGCTCTTTATCAGGGAATTTATAAGCTGCGAAACCGCAAAAGGGTCCTCCAAGTTGACATGAGCCGCCGGGTCTCGCCCAAGCAGAGTAGCCAGCGCTCTACGAGCACCTGAACTGCGAAAATGAGAAAGTAGCCGTGCGACGACGCCGGGATCAGTAAGTGTTGCATTATTGGCAACCCATTCCAAACCGCGATACTCCGGATCGAGTGTGCGGGTAAGGCGTCGCACAAGATCTCCTGCCGCGCTTGGATGTCCGGCAAGGATGGCTTTCCGAGAAAGCCGGAACGAATCTTTATATAAACCTCTTTTCCAGGCGGAATCGGCTAGTCGCTCAAGGTCGTCTGGGCCATGAGTATGGACCTTCAGCGCCTCCCAGAGTGACGGGATTCCAAGCTGATCGGCTCGTTGAGAGCGAGTGTGTTGGTCCAGGTAGTCGGCGGGTTCATAACTCGCCGGCGCTCCAGAGCGAGTCCGGTACGCTGCTAGAGGAGCGAGTGTGTTTCGGATATCAGTGCGTGTGCCGTCAGATCTAACCCCCGTGGAAAGAGACCGAAGCGTCTCCCCGGCCCAGCCCGGATCTGCACTGCGACGACGGGGGTCTAGGGCACCATCAGCTGTTACCGACAACAGATCTGCTGCGATGGGCGTTCGATGGCCAAGCCGACGCGCGTCAAGTGCAGCTGTAATAACCGCGTGCTCGATATGAGTGAAGTGAACCCCTGGCCCTTCGATGTAGGCGCGAAGCAGTTCCGGTCCTCCACTCAGATGCTGAATTACATGCCCATCGTTAGCGCCTGCGTCCAGTGCTTGGCTAAGTCGATTATCGCCGTACTTTCGGGCGAGATCCTTCCAGCGGTTGCGATCCTCTTCCGTAAGCTCGGCCGACACTGGAATGCGCACAGTCAGGCCTGGATGCGTAAGCAGCGCCCTCGCTTTTCCGTAAGGGTCCTCTGGAGTTCCGAGCGCCGTCAGTTCATTCCAGTATGGCTCGGTCCACAATGTACCAACTGCTATCACACCACTTTGGCGCTCAAGCGTCGATTTCAACTCTACGGCGACCCGCTCCCCTGACGAGCCATAAAGGAATCGTTGTGCTTCATTGAGCCACAGCACACTACCGGATACGAGACGACGACTTTCAATCAACTCAAGGAGGTCATCGGATGCCGTTGGGCGCAGAAGTGGACGGTCAGGGGCCAAGTCGCGGAGTGCCTCGTAAAGCGCACGCGTTTTCCCTGTCGAAGAGTCACCTGTGAGAATGACGAGGATCGACGGCCCGCCGGCAATAGTTGACTTAAGCGCCCCACGTAGGACCTCGTCATGAACCCGGGCAAGATAGGGTGTTAGTCCAACACCGGTCTTGGTGGCTTCGCCGGGCGATACCGCAACGTGAACTTCAAGTGTTTCTGCTCGTAGAGTTCCGATCGTCTCAACCGGCGGGGCGTTACTTTCTGCCAACATTAGCTGACGCTTGAGTGCAGTAAATGAACGATGTTGGTGAGAGTCCGGACGGACGATGGAGAAATGGTCTCCTGGAAGAACAGTGGCGTCAGGGAATATGCTGCGGGCTGATGCAGGGGTGACGACGTTGTCAGTCTCACCCGCATAAACTTGGATGGGAATTCTGCATGAGTGACTTGTGGTTTGGGTGGCATTAACGACCCGATTGATTACGATTCGCTGTGCTTCAGTGACCTGCTCGTCGAGAGGTCTTAGCTGTCGTTCTTGAGGGTTGAATGGCATCCAGCGCCGACGTAGGGACAGCCCTATATCTGAGCCGTTGTTCGGGCAGGCGAACAGTACGATACGACGGATGCGGGCAAGATCCCCGCCTCTCCCGTCATTGAGCATACGGGCGAGATATCGTTGGACAACAAGGCCGCCCTGACTGTGGGACACTAGCATTAGGTTTTGATATTTCTGACCTTCCGTGTCCAGAAACTCCTTAAGGCTGTCTGCGATATTTTCGAAAGTTGGAATTCGACGGAGAGGATGAAAAGACCTCAATGCTGTGGCATAGCGAAATAGAAGCGAGTGGGTGAAATTCAGATCTGTATCGCCATCGATTAGTTCAACGAATGAATCCCACATGGATGGGTCGGAACGGAATCCGTGGATAAAAACAACGCCAAGCTTTCCGCCAGCTGATGCCATCTGTACCCCTCCGTACTTGTCAGACCCATACGGTACTGAAGGTTGGGGCTTCTATCTATCTGAAGAGATCAACACATCCGGAACCACAGGAGTGCCGGGCGTGCATACATGACTGGGCATGGCCAGACAGGTCGGCGGAACGGCTTTGGGGTGGTGCTGCTTTGGCGCGAGTGATCATGGCCCCGTAAGCTTCCGGCGCGTCGGGCAGTCTGTGGACCTGCCCGGTAAAGCACGACGTTGGGGCCATGATCTTCGAGGCTCGCGCCAAAGTGGCTCCGTAAAGCCGTGGAGTCGACCGCCCCAGCCACGACGTACCCCTTCTCTGGTATCAGACGGCTGCATGCTTTGAGCGCGGCACGGGTGCCGGCCGGGCTGGGCGGGGCGAAGACAGGAGCGCAGGCCCGGCCGGGGGCCGGGCCGCGCGCGGTGAGCGGAGCGAGCCGCCTTGATGAAGTAGAGAAGGTCTGAACCGCGTGGCTGTGCTGGGCTCAGTCGCTACAGCCGGAACGCAAGCTCCAAGTCGTGCCCGGGAAGGTGAAATTCCTCCAGAGCTAGCGGCTTGTCGTCGGTTGTCAGCGTGACCCGGATGACCTGCAGCAGCGGTACACCCTCGGCCAGGCGGAGGGCCTGGGCCTGGTCGGGGAGGGGCATGCGGGTGCGGACGTACTCCGTGAAGTGGAGTTCGTGGCCCAGCTCGGCGAGGGTGTTGTAGAGCTGGGGGGCCGGCGGTGGGGGCTGATCCTCGTACTTGGTGCCGAGGAGTACCGAGAACGGCACGTAGGTGCGGTGGAGTTGGCGGAGGCGGCCGTGGTCGGCGGTCTGCAAGGCGTCGTAGGTGAACAGGGGCTCGCCTGGCGGGATGCGGAGCAGGTCGGCGAGGGCGAGGGGGGCGTCTGTGCGAGTGGCCGCGGGCTCTTCGGCGTCTGCCCAACGGATGCCGTCGGCCTCGGCGTACTGGTCGTCTGCCGTGCGGCGGACGCCTCGGGGGCGCGTGAGGCTGGGGCGGTTGTGCGGGGAGCGCGCGAAGGTGCCGCGGCCCATGATCGCCTCTACGAGACCGGACGCCCTTAGCTCGGTGAGTCCCTGACGGACTGTGGGGCGGGTCACGCCGAACTGCTTGGCCAGTGCTTCTTCCGAGGGGAGCGGCCGGCCGGCGGGGAAGGTGCCGTCAAGGATGCCTTCGCGCAGGTAGTCGGCGATCTGCCGGTACTTCGGCTGCGTGTTCTTCGGCGGCATGCCCACCCTCCGTGGCCGTGGCCTCTGCTGTTTGCGCTTCGTCGTGAACGCCCTGCCCACGAACGTGGACAGCTTCTCCTATCCCAACCCGGTTGACAACCCGTACTACGGGTCGCCAATCTGGTCTCCGGTCACCCGTACTACGGGTGGTCTAGCAACCCGCAGGATCGGCCTGCGGGTGCCTTGGATGAGGAGACAACGTCAGTGGCAACACTTCCGATCGACACCGCGAAGTTCACCGGGATCATCTGCGCCGTGCCCCCGGCCCCACGGGTCGCCAACCGTGAGACCGGGCAGGTCCGCGTGGACCGCGAGACCGGCAAGACCCTGTACCAGGTCGGCCTCTGCCTGATGGCGGGCACCTCGGCGGACGTGGTGAACGTGAGCGTCCCCGGCGAGCCGTCCGGTCTGCAGATTGGCACTCCGGTGGCCGTGCGGGACCTGGTCGCCGTGCCCTGGGAAAACGAGGGGCGGCATGGCATCGCCTACCGCGCCGCCGAGATCCGTCCCCTGCACGCGGCGCCCGCCGCCAAGGGGGGCGGGCAGTGATAGTCCTGGCTCCCGACCCGTCCGCTGGGGCGACCTGGCCGGGGCGGATCGTCGTAGCCACCGCAGTCGTGGTGTCGGGCTTACTGATCGCGAGCCCGGCTCTGCGCCGGAGGTATCCGGCCGCCTGGTGGCTGTTACTTGGCTACCCGGCGACTGCCTTCCGTGTCGTTCGTACCTGGCGGGCGCTGATGGCCGGCTGTCGGCTCGCTGTGAGTCGTCGTCCCGCGCTGACCGTCGTGTCCGGGCTCGTCGGTAACGGCGCTCCGCCGCCCCAACCGCGCGTGCCTCGGTACGGACTCATCCGGCCCACGCGGGCTGGCTTCGTCCTCTTGGTCCGGCTGCTCCCCGGGCAACTCCCGGCGGACTTCGTGAAGGCGGCCCCCGCCATGGCGGAGGGGTGGCAAGTGCACGCGGTCCGGGTCACCCCTCGACGACCCGGCGTCGTACGCATCGCCGCCATGTACGCCGATCCGCTGGCCGCACCCCGCGCACCGAGCATGCGACAACCGGGACGGCTGCTGCGAGTGGTCGTCGGGACTCTGGAGACCGGTTCGTCCTGGGTGATCGACCTGCGCAGGGTTCCGCACTGGCTGATCGTCGGGGCCACGCGCTCCGGCAAGTCGACCCTGATCAACGCCCTCGTCGCCGGTCTTGCACCGCAGCCGGTCGCCCTCGTCGGCATCGACTGCAAGGGCGGCATGGAGCTGTCTCTCTACGGCCCCCGCCTGTCAGCCCTGGCGACAGACCGGGCGCAGGCGGTACGGCTGCTGGCCGCGCTGGTGGATCTCACCCTCGACCGGATGACGGTCTGCCGCGCCGCCGGAGTCCGCAACATCTGGGGCCTCGCTGAGAAAGAACGGCCGGTACCGGTCGTCGTGATCGTCGACGAGATCGCCGAACTCTTCCTCGTCGCCGGACGCCACGAGAAGGACGAAGCGCAGGCAGCCGGCACCGCACTGATCCGCCTCGCCCAACTCGGAGCAGCGCTCGGGGTGTTCCTCGTCGTCGCTGGGCAGCGCGTCGGATCCGACCTGGGGCCCGGTGTCACCGCCCTACGCGCTCAGCTCGGCGGCCGGGTCTGTCATCGCGTCGCCGACCCCGGTACGGCGGAAATGACCCTCGGCGACCTCAACCCGGACGCCCTGAAAGCCGCACAGGCCATCGCGCCCGAAAAGGCCGGCACTGCCGTCCTCGCGTCCGGCGACGGCTGGGAACGCGGTCGGTCGCATCTGATCACCGAGGCGGACGCCGAAGACATCGCCGCCGCCCACGCTCACCTGACTCCCACGCTGCCTGAACTGCCCGCCGACCCGGCCTGACAAGGAGCGTCACAGTGCTGGTCACCACCTCGGCCGTGCTGCTGCTCGGCCTCGCGATCTGGTTCCTGCTGCACATCCGCTACCTGCGCTGGCTGGACGCCCTGCTCTGCGGCGCCTTCGGCTTCCTGCTCTCCCACACCCTTGCCGCACCGCTGGTCTCGTTCCTGCTCTCCGGAGTGAACGGTTTGCTCGGCCAGATCCACTTCTGAGCCCACGCACCAACCCCCGGACCCCCAAGAACAGTCCGAACGAAAGGTGCTCGGTCGTGTCAGACCACGTCAACCGCCTGTACCCGGTCGTCGGCATCCCGTCCGAGGACCGGCAGTGAACGCACGTCTCAAGGGCTCCCAACGGGGCGCGAAGTCGCCAAACCCGACCCCGCCGGGAGCCCACTCCATCCGCCACATGAGCAGTAAAAGGAGCACTCACACTGTGTCCACCGCCTACCGTCCGCGCAAATCCCACCCTCCGGACTGCGACCTCCGGGCTTCCACCGACTACCCCTCGACCTGCGCGGGCCGAGAACAGATCGTCCTGGTCGCCCTCGACGGCACGGAACGCTGGCTCTGCCCCGGACATGCCGCGGCGGTCTGGCTGACCGACCCGACGTACCGGTTCAGCGTCAAGACTCGAACGGAAGCCATCGCCTCCGTCATGGGGCACGCCTTCGGTCCCCAGGGGGGTGACCGCCGATGACCGCCCCCACGCTCTCGCCGGACGTGGCCGCTCTCCTGGAGCGGGCCGCCCAGCCGGACTTCTTCGCCTGGCGCCGCGCAGTCATTCGCCTCGGCGGCTGTACCAATCCGATTCACCTCGTCGGCTCCGCCGTCCTGGTCGACACTGGCACGGGAGAGGCCCTGGCTGCCCTCGGCGGCTCCGAGCCGACCGGGATGCGGCTGCTGACAGCGTGCGGCAACCGCCGTTCCTCGGTGTGCCCGGCTTGCTCCCGGCTCTATCAGGCGGACACCTATCAGCTCGTACGCGCCGGCCTGGTCGGCGGCAAGGAGGTGCCGCCGTCGGTGAGCGGGCACCCTCGGGTGTTCGCGACTCTCACCGCGCCCGGCTTCGGGCCGGTCCACACTCGCCGGGAGCACTCCGGTCGCGTGCGCCCGTGTCGCCCTCGGCGGGACGTGCAGCACTGCCCGCACGGGGCCCCACTCGGCTGCACCGCTCGGCATACCTCTGAGGATGCCTGCCTTGGAGAACCGCTATGCCCGCACTGCTACGACTACGCCGGGGCCGTGCTCTGGCAGTCGTGCGCGGGCCTGCTGTGGCACCGCTTCGGGATTGAGCTCAGGCGGGAGATCGCTCGACAGGCCGGACTGCCCCGTAAGGAGCTGGCCGAGGTGGTCAGGGTCTCGTACGCGAAGGTCGCCGAGTACCAGCGGCGCGGCCTGGTGCACTTCCATGCCGTGGTCCGGCTCGACGGCCCGGACGGGCCCGGCTCGTTACCGCCTTCCTGGGCAACCACCGACCTGCTCGCCGACGCTGTTTCGGCCGCTGTCGCACGGGTGCGCCTTCGGGCTCCGGGTGCGTCGGTGGTCGGAGCGCGCGACCTGCGCTTCGGCACTCAGGTCGACGTGCGTCCGGTCGCCGCCTCCGAGATGGGGGAGCGTCCCTCGTCGGGGGCGGTGGCCGGGTACATCGCCAAGTACGCGACCAAGGGTGCGGAGTCGGCCGGCGCGGTCGACGGACGCATTCGGTCGGCACGGGAGATGGTCCTTCTGCCGGTGCGGGCTCACGTGCTCCGCATGATCGCTACCTGCTGGTGGCTCGGCGGCCTGCCCGCATTTGCTGATCTCGGCCTGCGGCGGTGGGCACACATGCTCGGCTACGGCGGCCACTTCTCGACCAAGTCCCGCCGGTACTCGACCACTCTGGGCGAACTCCGCCGCGCCCGTGCCGACCACCGCGCCGAGGAGCAGCGCGACACGCTCGGCCTGGCGGGTCACCCCGTGGCCGTGGTCGGGCAGTGGCGCTACGCCGGGCGGGGCTACTCCCCGGAAGCGGCGCTGCTCGCGGCCTCGGTGAGGGAGGGCGGTGGTCCGCATGGTGCGTGACCGCAGTGCCGTCGAACTCCTCACCGTGCGGCAGGTCCTGGAGGAGCTGGGCGGAGTCTCCCGCCGCACCTTCTACCGCTGGCGTGAACTCCACCTCGCCCCAGCCTGCATCCGGCTGCCGAACGGCGAACTCCGGGTCCGCCGTGACGTGCTCGACGCCTGGGTGGAGGAGCGAGCGGAAGACGTGGACGGGGGATCGCGATGAAGTCGTACAAGGTCGTCATCTGGAAGCTGAGCATCAACCGTTCCGCCAAGAAGCCGACCTACCTCGTGCGGTGGTCGGTGGGCGGAGATCCCTTCCACGAGTCGCACAGGACGAAGGCCCTGGCCGATCGCTTCCGCGCGAAGCTGCTGCGGGCCGCCGACAGGGGAGAGGCCTTCGACACGGTCACGGGGCTGCCCGACTCCCTGCGCGACGGCAAGGTCGCTCTGAGCTTCCTGGAGCTGGCCCTCAAGTACCTGGATGCCCGGTGGCCGGAGGCGTCGGCCAAGCAGCGCGACAGCGTGACCGACGCGCTGGCCACGGTCCTCCCGGTTCCGGTCAAGGCGCTGCGGGGCCGCCCTGCCCTGGATGTACTCCGGCGGGCGCTGCGGTCCTATCTGCTGCCCCCGCCTCGGCGGGAGAGGGACCGGCCCGAGGAGATCGCCGCGGCGCTGGCCTGGCTGTCGAAGGCGTCCTTGCCCGTGGCCGAACTGTCGGAAGGCAGCCGGGCACAGGAGTTGGTCGACGCCCTGACCCGGCGCCTCGACGGCAAGCCGGCCGCCACTCAGACCTACCGGCGTCGCCGGGCGGTGGTCTTCAACGTCCTGGAGTACGCCGTCGAGCTGGAGGCGCTGACGTCCAACCCGCTGTCCCGGGTCCGCCGCAAGCGGGGCAAGCGGGCGGTGCAGGAAGTTGACCGGCGGGTGGTGGTCAACCCTCGGCAGGCTCGGGAGCTGCTGACCGCGCTCACCTACGTGGGCGGATACGACCGCGCGAGCGGGCGACGGCTGCAGGCGTTCTTCGGCTGCCTGTACTACGCCGCGATGAGGCCTGCTGAGGCACTGGGCCTTCGCCTGGCCGACTGCACGCTTCCGGAGAAGGGATGGGGCCGCATCGAGCTGGCCGAGACCCGGCCCACGGCTGGAAAGGCGTGGACGGACTCCGGCGAGGCGCACGACCGCCGTGGGCTCAAACAGCGTGAGGCCGGGCAAGTGCGCACCGTGCCCATTCCGCCGCCGCTCGTGCGGCTG
Source organism: Streptomyces sp. NPDC052107 (assembly GCF_040680215.1). Classification (NCBI taxonomy): domain Bacteria; kingdom Bacillati; phylum Actinomycetota; class Actinomycetes; order Kitasatosporales; family Streptomycetaceae; genus Streptomyces; species Streptomyces sp. NPDC052107. The sequence continues at coordinate 1,481 of NZ_JBFAWG010000087.1, read as the reverse complement.
CTCCAGGACCACGTCAAGGAGTTCGGCACGGCGGAGGACGGTCGGCTGTTCGCCAGTGAGCGGGGCAACGTCGTCGCGGCGTCCTCGTACTCCCGGGCGTGGAAGCAGGCGCGAGCCCTGGCGCTCCTGCCGCATCAGGTCGACTCGGTGATGGCTGCTCGGCCGTACGACCTTCGGCACGCGGGGGTGTCCCAGTGGCTCAACTCCGGTGTGCCGGCGCCGGAGGTGGCCGCTCGGGCGGGGCACTCCGTCGACGTGCTGCTGAAGATCTACGCCAAGTGCATCGACGGCCAGGAGCAGGAGATGAACGACCGGATCATGCAGGGGCTCGGGGAGGACCCGGCCGACTGACACGAAGATCCGATCGACCACGGGAGCCCCGGACTTCGGTCCGGGGCTTCGGCCTGTCCACAGGTGGTCCACACGGCCACGTACAGCGCCTCGCGAAACATGCTCTGACCTGCTACGAAGCCCGCCAAGATCATTACGTCGTCATTACGTGAGCGGTGGCAAACGGCTGCTTCCGGCGGCATCTGCCTGCACATACGCGAAGACCCCGGCCTCAGCGTTTCCGCTGGTGACGGGGTCTTTGGGCACCTCACGTTGGGTGCCCCCGGCAGGATTCGAACCTGCGCACACGGCTCCGGAGTGAATGCGTAGATCGCCCCTCATAGCCCTCTGACCTGCGGCGGAGTGTGTCGGAGAGCATCTGCGACCCGGAGTGTGTCGGAGGTGTGTCGGAAGCTGCGACCGGACCGGGCGTCTGTGGTGTGGGATCCGTGCTTCGATGCGCAGCACCTGTGGTGCCGCACCCGGCGGGACAGGCGCTTGCCGGATAGCTGGCCGGTTCGCGCGCGTGGAGCTCCGGCGCCGGGTGAGGGACTTGGGGCTGGCTCTGCCCCGTGTTGCAGCGGGTTTGCTGCGGCTCTCGCGTGGGCCGGCCAGGAGGCTGTAAATCTGCCGGCTCAGCCTTCCCAGGTTCGAATCCTGGCGCCGCCACAGTAACGGGAATCAGCCCCTGACCAGCAAGTTTGGTCGGGGGCTGATCTCGTCTACGGCTACCGCGAGTCTCCGTGATTCCCCGCGGCTCCCCACTCGATCTGGCACGCTCGTGACACGGCTCGGTGACCCTGATCACGCGCTCGGCGGAGTCTCAAGGACCGAGTCAAGCGTCGCTCAACCTGTTCGCCCCTCGATGCGAACTACGGGCTGCAAGGCCGCTGAGGTTTGCTGCGCAGGTCGGGAGGATTGTGAGGGGCGGCGACGGTCAACACTGGTCAGTGCGGTTGCGGTACTTTGCTGCTGTACCGCAGGCTGCGAGGCAGAAGGCGAGGAACGCCGCTGCGTCCGCGTACGCACCCACAACCTCCGCCAACGTCGGTGAAGTGAGGTTCCCCCGAGATGCGGGGAAAGGTGACAGCAGGTCAGATGGGTCTCATGAGAGGAGCCCAGACGATGCCTGCCCCGAGGAAGTACCCGCT
>NZ_JBFAWG010000086.1:0-22445 GCF_040680215.1 Streptomyces sp. NPDC052107 | reverse complement strand
AAAGCGGGCGACCAGGACATCCAAAACCGTTCGGGATGCCCGCAGTGACCAGGTATGGGTCCAAGACTCACTACTGCTCACTGATTAGGAACGGTCCGCTCCGGCTTCCCGCTGGAGCGCGTCGCGCAATCGCTCGTATGCCGCCAGAGCCTCCCGGCGCCGCCCGGCGTCGGCCAGTGTCCGCATCAGCGCCCGGTGGCCGGGCTCGTCCAAGGGTTCCCTGGCGGCCAGCGACCGCAGTACGTCGAGGGCCTCGGCCCTACGGTGATCGCGTTCGAGCGTTTCGGCCAGTTCCAGATCCAGGACCGTCCGTCGCCTCCGAAGCGCCTCGGCCGCTTCGGTGACCCAGGCCTCGTAACGGTCCTCGGGCAGCAGCTCACCCTCGGCCAGAGCGAGTGCCGCACGACAGTCCGCTTCCGTGCCGCTGCTCATGGCCTGCCGTATCGCCGCGTCGAGTTCGTCGACGTCGATCCGAACGCCGCCGCCGAGTCCGAGCAGCACCATGTCATCGCGCAGTACGACGATGTCGTCCGGCGTCCCCGCGGAGGCCAGGGCACGGCGCACGGCATGCAGAACCTGGTGCAAGTTGTTCGACGCCGCTCCCCGGTCGAGGTCCGGCCAGAGCAGGTCGTAGATCTTCTCCCGGTGCATCCGATGACCCGGCGACAGGCAGAGCACCTTCACAAGACTCCGGGCCTTGCGCAGCCGCCACGCCCCGGCGGCGACCGGACGGTCCCCGACCGTCACGTAAAACCCGCCGAGGAGCCGGATACGTACGCCATCGGCCATGGCTGCTGCCCTCACGAGCAGGCTACCGCGCGACCGTGTTCCAGGGTGTGTGAGCGCCTGTGGCCGCCTTGGTCCTGGGCGGTGCCGTTCGCCCTTTCTATCTCCGACCTGTGTTGTATCTAGAATGGTCGGGTGGAGGATATCGATGCGATCGCGGTGTTGCAGGATCCGGTGCGGCGCCGCCTGTACGAGTACGTGGTGACGCAGGGTCGTGAGGTCGGCCGCAACGAGGCTGCCGAGGCGGCCGGGGTGGCGCGTACGCTCGCTGCGCATCATCTGGACAGACTGGCCGAGGCCGGGCTGTTGGAGACCGGTAGTCGCCGCCTGACGGGCCGTTCGGGGCCGGGGGCGGGTCGTCCCGCGAAGGTGTACACGCGGGCGCGGGCCGAGCGGTCGGTGGCGCTGCCCGCCCGTGACTACCGAACCGCCGCGGAGCTGCTCGCCGAGGCCGCCGAGCAGGCCGGGCTGGACGCCGGGCTCTGCGCGGCCGCGCGCCGCCGGGGCGAGGCCCTGCGTGGATCGGCGGCGCCCTGCGGCGGCCTCGAAGAGGTCATGGAGATGCTGGCCGCCCGCGGCTACGAGCCGTATCTGGAAGGCGTTGAAGACGCAGAGGACGTCCGAGCCGAAGCCGCCGAAGGGGCGGCCGAGCCGGCCGTGCGGGTCGTCCGTATGCGCAACTGTCCCTTCCACGCCGTCGCGGAACGCTTTCCGCCGCTTGTCTGCGGCATGAATCTCGCGCTGCTGGAGGGGCTGCTCGGCCAGGACGGTCCCGTGCGTGCGCGCATGGACGCCCGGCCGGGGGAGTGCTGCGTGGTGGTCGAGACTTCTAAAAACAATCCTGATTGACATAGAAAGGGGGTGGTGCTGAGATGTGGCCATGACCGCATCCACGCACGCCGCCCACCTGGCCCAGCTCAACATCGCCACGCTCCGTCACCCCCTCGACGATCCGCGCATGGCGCCGTTCGTCGAGATGCTCGACCCGGTCAACGCCGCCGCCGACGGCGCGCCCGGCTTCGTGTGGCGGCTCGTGGAGGAAGGGTCGGCCGACGCCACCGGCCTGCGGCCGGCGGGCGAGGACGTCATCGTCAACCTGACGGTGTGGCAGAGCCAGGAGGCCTTGTGGGACTTCACCTACCGCAGCGGACATCTGGAGGTCGTGCGGCGGCGCCGCGAGTGGTTCGAGCGGCACGCCACGGCGCACCTGGTGCTGTGGTGGGTTCCCGCCGGTCATCTCCCGACCGTCGCGGAGGCCATGGAAAGGCTGGCGGACCTGCGGGCGCACGGGCCGTCTCCGCGTGCCTTCACCTTCGCCTCCTCCTACACCGCCGCCGAGGCCGCCCAGCATCTTCAGCCCGTGCCGCCGCCGCAGTCTCGGCAGGCCGCCCGGACCGCGTGGCAGGCGACGGCCGGGGAGGCGGCGTTGTAGTGTGGCGCGCCGGTTCAGGGGCCACCACGGAGGAACCGCTTGAGACTGGGAGCCGAGGCCGACCTCACCCGTGACCAGTTCGCACGGTCACCCCTCCCGCGGCTGCCGAAGCTGCCGTTCGTGTCGCGGGGCACCTGCTGCGAGGCCGGATCTGAGGCGTAGGCCACTGCGCCGTGATCTGACATGCCCGGGACCCGTCACCGGTTGTGCCGCGATGTGACGGGTTTCCGGGGCGCGTCCCTGTCCTGAACCGCGTGCTCACTACCCCGTTTCGACGCCAATCGCGGCCATCGTGCTGCGTCAAGGGGGCCCTCGAAGTTGAGCGGTGCGGAGGTGTCCGCGGGTTCGTCGGCGTGCCGTCGGGATCTGCGGCCTGGCCGCCCGGCTTTCAGCGGTCGCAGGTGACGTGGAGGCGGGCCCAGGCGTTGTTGGCGTAGCCCTTGGGGTTCCAGACCGTCGCTGGGGACTCGGGCTGTACGGCTGCGGTGGAGTCCCAGGCGCGGGCGAGGAGTTCTGCGTCCCCGGCCGGGAGGGTGAGCGTGGCGCGCCAGTGCTGCCACGTCCATGGGTTGTCCGGTGCGTTCAGATCGGCGTGGACCCACGTGGTGCCTCCGTCGGGGGACACGTCCACGCGTGTCACCGTGCGGTCGTCGCCGGCGAAGGCCACGCCGGTGATCTCGGTAGGTCCGGACGGCAGTTGGGCGCCTTTGCCGGGCCGCAGGATCGCGATGTGAATCACGACCGGCCCGAGCGTGATGCCGTCGCCCGGTCCTGCCTTGTGGGGGTCGGCCTCGGGAGGCAGGATGCTGTATTCCCACTGGAAGTAGTTGTCGGACGGTTCGGTCTGTGCGGTGATGCGCTGGAGCCATTTGACGCTGCGGGCGCCGAAGTAGCCCGGGACGACGGCACGCAGCGGGGCGCCGTGCGCGACGGGAAGAGCCTGATCGTTCATCGCCCAGGCCAGGAGCACCTCGCTGGAGGTGGCCTTCGCCGCTGGTATGGATGCGCCGAAGGGCTGTGGCGGGTCGGCGTCCTGTGACACGTCGGCACCGGTGAAGGCGATGTGGGCCGCTTCTGCCTGCAGCCCTGCCTCGGTCAGTACATCCGCCAGGCTCACACCGGTCCACCATGCCGTGGAGATGGCTCCGGGGCCCCAGGGGACCTGGCCGGGTATGTCGCGGAACTCCACGAGGTCGGCGCGGCGGTTGCCTGCGCACTGCAAAGTGGCGAGCACTTTCCGTTCGGGGAAGCGGCGCCGCAGTTCGTCCAGTGACAATTCCAGCGGGCGGTCGACCATGCCGTCCACCCGTAGCCGCCAGCTCGCCCCGTCCACGCGCGGGATCGGGGCATGGTTGCGGCCATAGAAGGTGTCCAGAGGGGTGACCGGGTCCATGAGCGCGCCAGGAGGTGGTTCAGCGTTGTAGGGCTCGGTCTGGTGCACGATCATGTCGTCCCGTTTATCCCATATGCTCATATCATCACTATGCTCGAAGTCCTTCTAAGTGGCACTTTCGATCCCGCTAGGTTTCGGCGACAGCGACAGAATGCGCATCGCCGCGGCCTCCAGCGGGAGAGCGAGTTCAAGACCCGCCAAGGGAGTGACCCCTCCGGCGCGGCCCTTGCCGGGGACCATCGGGGACAGGGAGAGGGCGCCGTTTGCACGTCTGGGGCCGAGCATGGGCCGCCCCGCGCGGCGATCCAGCGCGGCGGCATAGCCCGACGCCGTGCCGGCGTACGCGCCCATCGGCGTTCTCCGGTGGCTGCCGGGACCGCGTCACCCCGCCGTCATCGTCGGCTGGTGCTTGATCCACTGCGCATCACACAGTGGAATGACCTCGACCTAACCGAACGGGGCGTTGACGGGCGGTTCAAGCATCAGGGGCGACGCGTATGGCACGCGCGGGACCTGCCAAAACCGACGAGACGCCCGGCTACGACAAGACAACGCCGCTTCGACGGCGACTCACAGCATGGCGTCCAGTGTGATCGGCAGCTCGCGGATGCGCTTGCCGGTGGCGTGGTGCACGGCGTTGGCGATCGCGGGCGCGATGCCGACCAGGCCGACCTCGCCGACACCCTTGGTGCCGGTGGCGGTACCGCGATCCGGCTCGCCGACGAAGACCACGTCCAGGTCCGGGACATCGGCGTTGACCGCGACCAGGTAGTCGGCGAACGTGCCGTTGGCGATGCGCCCCGTGCGCGGGTCGGTGACCGTGTCCTCGAACAGGGCCATGCCGATGCCGCCGATCGTCCCGCCGATGATCTGGCTCCTCGCGGTCTTCTCGTTGAGGATGCGGCCACCGTCGATCGCGGAGACCACCCGTGCCACCCGGATGAGGCCGAGATCCGCGTCGACCCGGACCTCCACGAACTTCGCGCCGTACGCGCCGGCGAGGGACATGCCCAGCTCGGTGGCGACCGGCGGTGTGCTGTTGCCGTTAGCCGTGAGTTCGGACAGCCCGTGCCGGGCGAGGATGCCGGCGTACGACTCTCCGAGGTCCGGGCGGCCCGCAGGGTGCACCCTGCCGTCGGTGCACTCCACGTCGTCCGGGGAGCAGCCCAGCAGGGGCGAGTCGGTGTCGCCGCACGCGAGTTCGGCGAAGGAGCGGACCAGTCGCCGGCAGGCGTCGTGTACGGCGTTGCCCAGCGCGCCGGTGAGGCCGGAGCCGCCCGCCATCGTCGAGTTGGGCATGTCGGAGTCGCCCAGGTCGAAGCGGACCAGATCCAGGGGCAGTCCAAGTTCGTCTGCGGCCAGCTGGGCCATCACCGTGTAGGTGCCGGTGCCGATGTCCGTCGCCGCACTGCGCGCCAACGCGCTACCGTCGCTGTTGATGGTGGCCTGCGCCGAACACGGCTGCCCGAAATAGGGGAACCACGCGCTCGCCATGCCATAGCCGACGAGCCAGTTGCCGTCTCTCATGGAGCGCGGCTCGGGGGTCCGGTCGGACCAGCCGAAGCGTCGCGCACCGACCTCGTAGCACTCCAGGAGCGCCTTGCCTGACCAGGGCAGCCCGTTGCGCGGGTCGACGTCGGTGTGATTGCGCAGCCGCAGTTCCAGCGGATCCATGTGCAGGTGGCAGGCCAGTTCGTCGAGCGCCGACTCCAACGCGAAGTTGCCCTGCGCCTCGGCCGGGGCGCGCATCGACATCGGCACGGCGATGTTGAGACGGGCCTGACGGTCCTGCGTGATCACGTTGGGGCACCGGTAGGCATAGGCGCTTCCCGACGCGAACGGCTCATAGTCGGTGCCCTCCATGCTCAGGGAGCTGAGGCTGCGGTGGTCCAGAGCGACCAGCTCGCCGTCACGCGTGGCACCGACACTCAGCCACTGCACCCCGCTGGGCCGGTGCCCGACGGAGGTGAACATCTGCGGCCGGGTCAGCACCAGCTTGACGGGTCGCTTGATCATTCGTGCGGCCATCGCGGTCAGGGTCACGTGCGGCCACGCGCGCAGCCCGGCGCCGAAGCCCCCGCCGACGTAGGGCACCAGGACCCGTACCGAACTTTCAGGGATGCCGAAGACCATGGCCAGGGTCGTGCGCACCATCGACGGCCACTGGCTGGTGTCGTGGATGGTAAGGGTGTCGCCCTCCCACACGGCCAGGGTGGCGAACAGCCCCAGCGGGTTGTTGGTGTTGTCGGACGTGGTGTAGGTGGCCCGGAGGGTCACCTCGGCGGACTCCAGCGCTGCGGCGGTGTCGCCGCGCGCGGTGTCCGTCTCCCACGGATCGATGAGCTGTTCGGCCCGCGCGTCATGGAGGTCCAGCAATGGCTCCGTGGCCTCGTAGTCGGCCCGCACCAGGCGCGCCGCGGCGGTGGCCTGCTCCGGAGTCTCGGCCACGACGAAGGCGATGTGCTGCCCGTGGTGAAGGATCCGGTCGTTCCGCAACGGTGCAGGGAGCGACGGCCCGATGGCCGTCACGGGACCCGTCCGCACCTTCGGGATGTTCTCGTGGGTGAGGACTGTGATCACGCCGGGGGCGGCTTCGGCGGCGTCGGTGTGCATGCGGACGATCCGGCCCGCGGCGACGGTGCTCTGCACCAGGGCACCGTAGGACTGACCGGGGACGCTGAAGTCCATCGGGTACGGGGCGGTGCCGGTGACCTTGCGCGGGCCGTCGACCCGGTTGACGCCCGCGCCGACCCGCGGCCTGCTTTCCACGGTGCTCATGTGGTCACTCCTGAGACGGTCTGCAGCTCGCGCACCAGGGTGCGCCGGGCGAGCGGCACCTTGAACGCCGTTCCGGGGACGGTGAAGGCGTCGCGCATGGTCGTCTCGGCCGCGTCCTGAAACGTGGCCGTCGTGGCGGACGCGCCGGTCAGCACGTGCTCGGCCTCGTAGGCCCGCCAGGGTTTCGTGCCCACGCCGCCGAGGCCGACCCGGGCCTGACGGATGGTGCCGGCCTCCACGACGAGCAGCACCGCGGCCGAGGTGAGCGCGAACTCGTACGATGCCCGGTCGCGGACCTTGAGGTAGCCCGACCGGGCGGCCGGCGGCGGGAGCGGGATCTCCACCTCGGTGATCAGTTCGGCGTGCTCCAGGACGTTCTCGCGCTGCGGGCTCTCGTCGGCCGTCAGGTAGAAGTCCGTCAGCGGCACGGTGCGGGCCTTGGACAGCCCCTGGATGTGCACGACCGCGTCGAGCGCCACCAGGGCGACGGCCAGGTCGGACGCGTGCAGCGCGATGCACCGCTCGCTCGCGCCGAGCACGGCGTGCATACGTGCCGCGCCCTGCACCGCGGCACAGCCGGAACCCGGCGTGCGCTTGTTGCATTCGCCAACCGTGGGGTCGCGGAAGTAGCGGCAGCGGGTGCGCTGCAGCAGGTTGCCGCCGATGGTGGCCATGTTGCGCAGCTGCACCGACGCGCCCTGCAGGAGGGACTCGCGCACCAAGGGCAGGCGCTCGGTCACCGTGGCGTCGGCGGCCAGTTCCTCCATGGTGGCCAGGGCCCCCACGTGGAGGGCCTCGCCGCGTCGTTCGATGCCGTGCAGCGGGAGCCGGGTGATGTCGATCAGCCGCGGCGGCTCCAGGACTCCGTCCTTCATCAGGTCGAGCTGTGTCGTACCGCCCGCGAGGCAGGACGCCGCCGGATCCTCCGCCAGCAACCGCACCGCCTCGCGGGTGTCGGTGGCCCGGACGTAGTCAAAGGCGCGCATCGTGACCTCCCCGGGAGGCCGCCTCGCGGATCGCGGCGACGATGTTGGGATAGGCACCGCACCGGCACAGATTTCCGCTCATGAACTCCCGGATCTCCTCGTCCGAGCCGGCCCGGCCTTCGGCCATGAGCGCCACCGCGGACATGATCTGCCCCGGCGTGCAGAAGCCGCACTGGAAGGCGTCGTGGTGCATGAACGCCTGCTGCACCGGGTGCGGACCGTCGGCGTCGGCGATGCCCTCGATGGTGGTGATCGCCCGGCCCTCCGCCTGCGCCGCCAGGGTCAGGCAGGCCAGCACCCTGCGGCCGTCCAGGAGGACGGTGCAGGCGCCACAGGCGCCCTGGTCACAGCCCTTCTTGGTACCCACCAGGCCCAGCCGGTCCCGCAGGGCGTCGAGCAAGGTGACCCGCGTGTCCATCCGCAGGGCGTACGGCCGTCCGTTCACCGTGAGCGTCATGACCCGTTCCGGGGCCACAGGCCGCTCACCCACGTCCCGCCTGCTCGCCACGTCCGTCATCGCGTCCTCCTCGGGACGGTCGCACACGGCTCCAGCCCCACACGCGGGCAGACCCGATGAGCCGATTCGACAGCTTTGGGAAGATTGACCACTTCGTTTCACGATATAAGGCAAAGGGATGATCGGCATGCGGTCCGATCGCGAGATCCTCGGGGCGCTCGGGCGACCTCAGCCTCGCCGTGCGACCCCGCTGACGATGCTCCCCGCACGACCCCGTCACCCGCGTGGGAGAGCACCCACTGGCTGCCCGGCCCCTGGCGCCGCCCGAGCGCACTGTGTGGGCGATCCTTGGTCTGGCTGTGTGCTCCCGTCGAGCGCAGTCGTCGGCACTTCGCCTACCAACCCACAGGCAGGCAACGAACGGACAGGGTGAGCAAGCGTGCTTGAAGTTCTGGGCGTCAGCGGTGACGAGGAGCGGGTCTACCGCGTGCTCGTGGCGGGACACAGGTCCGGCCCGCAGGAGATTGCGGCTCGACTCGGCATGTCGGTCTCCGACGTGGAGCCGCTGCTGACGGCCTTGCTGGACAAGCGGCTGGTCAGCCGGACGCGGGCAGACCAGTTCGTGCCGGCTCCGCCGGATGTCGCACTCGGCCCGCTGCTGGTGGACGGCCAGGCGGAGTTGGAGCGGGCCCGGGCGACTGTGGGCCAGTTGGCGGAGCAGTACCGCACGAACGTCCGTCGGCGTGACTCCGCCCAGCTCGTCGAGGTGCTCACCGGTGCGGAGGCGATCCGGCAGCAGGCCCTCAGTCTGCAGCGCGACGCCCGCGAGGAAATGCTGTGGTTCTGCCGCCAGGAGCCGATAGCCCTGACCGCGGCGGACAACGACGAGGAGTTCCGGGCACTGGCGCGGGGCGTGCGTTTCAAAGTGATCTACGAGGCGTCCTTGCTGGACGGGCCGGGCGCATGGGTCGGCCTGGAGGAAGGGATGCGGATGGGGGAGAAGGCTCGGGTGCTTCCGTCGCTGCCGGTCCGCCTGGCCATCGCGGACCGGTCAGTGGCGCTGTGCCCACTGGGAGAGGAGGCAACAGGAGAACCCACGGCCGCGCTCGTGCGCGGCACGAGCCTCCTGGTGGCCCTCATCTCCCTGTTCGAGAGCCACTGGGAGCGGGCCACCCCGATACACATCGACGAGGCCGCAGACAGCGACCTCAGCGCGGAGGACAGACAGTTGCTGTCCATGCTCATCGGCGGAGTGAGTGACAAGGCGATCGCCAAGCAGATGAGCGTCAGCTCGCGGACGGTGCAGCGGCGGGTGCAGGATCTGATGACCCGGAGCGGGGCCCGGGGCCGGATGCAGTTGGCCTGGCAGGCCTGCAGGCTCGGCTGGCTGGACAACGCCACCGGGTCCGCCCCGCCGCAGCAGGGCGGGAAGGACCCGGCGGCCGCGTCGGCTACGGCCTGAGGGACCGGGAGCCGACGGCGAGTCGGTACACGCCGCTGCGCCCGGTTCCCGCGAAGAGCCACTGCCCGTCCGCGGAGACCAGAACCGAGCGCACATCCCGGTCGGGCAGCCCCGCGGAGATGTCCGCCCAGCGGGCGCCGCCGTCGGTGCTGCGGACCACTCCCCGGCCCGGACCGTCCGCCGCGTCGCCGGACACGGCGAACACGGTCCCGTCCGGGGCGAACGTCACGTCGCTGTAGGTCGCGGAAGGTTGGCCGAACGCGTCATCGAACGATGTGCCGCCATCGTGACTGACCTTGATGAGGTGGTCGCCGACCGCCACCACGTGTGCCGGGTCCTTCGGGTCGACCGCGACTCGTTCCACGTCTCCCGCGAACACCTTGGTCACGGTCGCGCCGCCGTCGCGGCTCCGATACAGCCCGGTGAAATCTCCGATCCACAGGGAGCCGTCCGTACGCGGATCCACAGCGACCGACCGGACGCCGGACAACCCGGGCAGATAGTGCGGCTGGAGAGTGCTACCGCCGTCGGTGCTGGAGTAGACGCCGGTGAACATGACGGAGGCACCGATGTAGAGACGCGAGGGGTGCCGTGGGTCGACAGCCAGGGACCGTGACTCCCCGTCGGCGAACGTCAGGGTCTGCCAGTGGGCCCCGCGGTCGCTCGACTGTTCCAGAGCGATGCAGGAGTCCGGGCAGTACGCGTCGCGCACTCGGAGCATTCCGTTCGGCACGGCGGCCAGGGCGCCGATGGTGTTGCCCAGGGTGTCGGGCGAGTGCCCCGTCCAGCCCCAGTCCTGATAGCCGGCTGGCAGATGGCGGGACAGCGGCGAAGCTGAGCTGTAACTGCCGGTGCCGGTGCCGGCGACGAGTACCGGCCCGCTCTGGGCCAGCGCGTCGACCGCGGTGGCAGGTACTCCGATGCGCTGGAAGTGGGTCGAGTCGCGCGTGGTGAAGACCCCGGCTGTACCGGTGACCACTTCCTGATGCGGGCGATCCGGAAAGCTGCCGAGGTCGGAGTACAGATCGACGGCCGGGGTGGCCTCCGGCCGAGCTGTCCAGGTCTGCCCCTGATCGGAACTGAGCCACACATTCTTCCGGGCCATGGGGCCGTCGGCGCTCGCCTGAAGTGTCTGCACATGGATCTCGCCGGCCGCCACCGCGCTGAAGACCACGGTGTCCGTGCCCCACGGACCGGTCAGCGTCCGCCAGGTCCTGCCATAGTCCTGGGACACGACCGCACTACCGTCCCTGAGCGGCGAGGCCACGACCAGACCACCGTGCGCGGACAGATGGGTGGTGAAGATGCTGCCCGGAAGGGGAAGCTTCCGCGCTGTCCGCGGATTCCGCAGCGCATCCTCGATCAGGTAGAGCCCGTCCCCGGTCCCCACGACCAGGTTGCCGCCGCTGAACGCGAGGCGACGCGCCGCGCCGGGGGATCCGGGCAGCAACCTCCACTTCACGCCCCCGTCCACGCTCGCGTACACCCCGGCCGCACCCGCCGCGAACAACTGTCGCCCCGAAGGCGAGACGACGATGTCGGCGAGCGCCGTCTGCGTGTCCAGCACCGGGTGAAACGTCTCCGCGCCATCGTCGCTGCGCAGCACATACCCGTGGTCACCGCCGGAAGCGTTGGCCGTCACCCAGACGACGTCCGGATTGCCGGGGTCGGCCGCCACACGCACACCGACCGCACCCGGCATGCCCAGCCAGCCCGGCTGACGCCAGGTGAGGCCGTGATCATCGCTGCGGAAGACGCTGTACCCGGCGTCCGGCAGCACATACAGCCGGGATGGCGCCGCCCGTGTGAACGCGAGATATCCGCCGCTCGAGTCGGGGCCCATGGACTGCCAGTGCCCTGCCGTCGTGGCACGCGGCGCGGTCCCCACGGGCTGGGCAGCCGCGGCGGACGAGGCGGTCGCGGCAACGAGGACTGTGCTCACACTCGCTGCGAGGACGACCTGGAGAAGAGATCGCGAATTCATGGCAGCAGCGTTGAGTACGGCACGTCCACTGTCACCGCCCTGACGGTGTCCGAAGTGCGACACGACGCAAGTTCGTCAGGCGGTACAGCCCAGCCGGCGGAATCTCGATCGATATCACCGATGCGCGGACTGTGCCCCGCTGCCGTGTGCCTGGCACCCCCGCAGGTGCTCCCTCGCCATCTACGGCTCGCCGGTAGACGCCCTGAGAAGTCTGACCGCGGGGCGTCAGCGCTGGACGAGCCGGCCGGTGTGGGTGGCACGCATGGCGCGCTCGACGGTCTCCTGGTTCTCGCCGACCGGAGCCACGTAGCCGATCACGTCACGCGCTGCGTTCTCCCCGAGCATTCGGGTGATCACCCACGCGGCGAGATACTGGGACGCCAGGCAACCGCCCGCCGTGGCGATGTTCCCCTCGGCGTGGAACGGCGCGTCCAGCACGGTGACGCCGCAGGCTTCGACATGGGATCGGCTCTTCAGGTCCGTGCAAGCAGGCATGCCGGTCAGCAGACCGAGACGCGCCAGCACCAGCGCGCCGGAGCACTGTGATCCGATCAGCTGGCGCGAGGGGTCGAGTGGCAACGTGGACAGCAGCCGGTCGTCGGCGACCACGTCGCGTGTCTTCACGCCGCTGCCGATCAGCACGGCGTCGGCCCCGGTCACGAACTCCATCGGGCGCTGCCCGGTCACCTCGACGCCGTTCATCGACGTGACCACGGGCGTCGGCGTAGTGATGAAGGCCTGCAAGCCGTCCTTCCGGCACCGGTTGATCAGCGCGGACGCGATGAAGCTGTCGAGCTCGTTGAACCCGTCGAAGGTGACCACGGCTACCTGCATGACAACCCTTTCATACGGCGTGACAGCACCGGATCGGATCGGATCTGATCGGATGCGGGCCCGGCTCCATGAGGACATTGTCGAGCCACCACGACGGCTCGTGGTCCGTATGCCGTAAGAGCGCGTCCCGGACGACGGGCAGCGCCCACCGCCTTCTCGCACGGTCCTTGGGCCGCCACTTCGACCCCTACGCCGCCCAGTTCTCCCAGGCGAGGACAGCCGCTCCCACCTGGTTCCGGCAACACCTTGCCTGAAACCGCACAGGCCAACCCGCTGCCCGATCCGGCTGCGCGAGTGCCGACCAGGAAGGCCCGCCGGGGGCGAAGCACGCAGCTTCGCGCTCACGCGTCCGCGGTGCCTTCGGACACCACTCGATTCAGACCGCCCCGGCACCCGCAGTGACATCGACATCGGCCGACACCACATCAGCATGCGCCGCACCGCACTCAGCAGAGAAGTCTCCAACTGGGGTCCCGCCCCACACGGCACCCGCCTATGCCTGCATGCGTCTGCGATACCCGGCGCGGGTAGAGCCGATGCGGCGTGCCGCTGGGCCGTTTCCGGGTACGCCCCGGACTACCCTTGTGCCATGGCCGTGCAGCCTGATACCGAGGTTGCCTCGTTGTCTCCCGGTCCGGTCGCAGGGGAGCCGAAGGCCCGGCTGCTCACTGAGGCGGTGACCCGGCTGCGGCGTGCGCTGCGCTCCTCGATCCGCACCGACTACCCGTGGGAGACCCTGCCCATGGCGCAGGTCGAGTTGCTGCAGGTGCTCAGTGAACACTCGCCGGCACGGGTCAGCGACATGGGCGCCCGTCTATGCCTGGCGCAGAGTACGGTCAGCGGGCTGATCGGCCGGATGATCGCCGCCGGGTTGGTCACACGTGACGTGGACCCGGCCGATCACCGTGTCGCCGTCGTATCCCTCACCCATGCGGGACAGGAGAGGCTCGCCGCTTGGACCGCGGCTCATGAACGCCGCATCGACGCGGCCATCGCCGCGCTCGACGACAGCGCCCGGATGGCTATCGAGGACGCATTGCCCGCCCTGTTCCAGCTGGCCGAGCGCCTCGGCGAACCGACCCCCGGGGGATTGACGGAAACCAGCACCCACATCGGCCTGTGACTCGGGCCAGCACCTGAGCGGTGACCGGTTCCATGAACGCTGTGACCGCTGGTGGAATCCAGTGGTGGAGAACCAAGCCGTCGTGCGCTCGTCAGTCCGTGGGCGGGATGCCGTCGGCAGGTCCATAGCCGCCCCCGCCGGGGGTGCGGATCACCAGGAGGTCGCCCCTCGTGACGTCCGCCGTGTCGCAGCCGCGCAGCCGATGGGTGCTGCCGTCGGCGCGTTCGATCAGGTTCTCGCCGAGGGCGCCGGGCTCGCCGCCGGCCATGCCGTAGGGCGGGATGCGGCGGTGACCGGAGACGACCGCGACCGTCATCGGCTCGGCGAACCGGATCCGGCGCTCCACTCCGCACCCGCCATGCCGACGGCCGTCGCCGCCGCTGCCCGCGCGGATGCGGAACTCCTCCACACGCACTGGGTATCGCCACTCCAGGATCTCGGGGTCGGTCAGGCGGGAGTTGGTCATGTGGGTCTGTACGGCATCCGCGCCGTCGAAGCCCTCGCCCGCGCCGGCGCCAGAGGCCACGGTCTCGTAGTACTGGAAGCGATCGTTGCCGAAGGAGACGTTGTTCATCGTGCCGGAGCCCTCGGCCTGGGCGCCGAGGACGGCGTACAGGGCGCCGGTGACGGCCTGGGAGGTTTCGACGTTTCCGGCGACCGTGGCGGCCGGGTAGGCGGGGGAGAGCATGGAGCCGGCGGGGATGCGCACGTCCAGGGGCTTCAGACAGCCGCTGTTGAGCGGGATGTCGTCGGCGACGAGGGTGCGGAAGACGTACAGCACGGCCGCCATGACGACGGAGGTGGGTGCGTTCAGATTGCCGGGCTGCTGGGGTGAGGTACCGGTGAAGTCCAGCACGGCGCTGCGCTGTTCGCGGTCGATGTGCAGGGCGACCTGGATGACGGCGCCGTTGTCGGTCTCGTAGCGGTGCTCGCCGTCGTCCAGGGTGGCGATGATGCGGCGTACGCATTCCTCGGCGTTGTCCTGGACGTGACGCATGTAGGCGTGGACGACATCGAGGCCGAACTGGTCGATGACGCGGCGCAGTTCGTGGATGCCCTTCTCGTTGGCGGCGATCTGCGCACGCAGGTCGGCGAGGTTGGTGTCCGGATCCCGTGAGGGATGGCGGGCCCTGGTGAGCAGCTGGCGGGTCTCGTCCTCGCGGAAGTGTCCGTCGCGCATCAGCAGCCAGTTGTCGAACAGCACGCCCTCCTCGTCGATGACGGTGCTGAATGCGGGCATGGATCCGGGGCTGATGCCGCCGATCTCGGCGTGGTGGCCGCGCGAGGCGACCAGGAAGAGGAGCCGCTCGCCCGTCTCGTCGAAGACCGGGGTGACGACGGTGATGTCGGGCAGGTGGGTGCCGCCGTGGTACGGGTCGTTGATCGCGTAGACGTCGCCGGGGCGGATCGAGCCCTGGTTGCGGCGCAGGACCTCCTTGATGGACTCGCCCATGGAGCCCAGATGTACGGGGATGTGGGGCGCGTTGGCGATGAGGCTGCCGTCGGGGGCGAAGAGCGCGCAGGAGAAGTCGAGGCGCTCCTTGATGTTGACCGAGTGGGCGGTGCTCTCCAGCCGTACACCCATCTGCTCGGCGATGGACATGAACAGGTTGTTGAAGACCTCCAGCATCACCGGGTCGACGGTGGTGCCGACCGCCGTACGGGACGGGCGGGGACGGGAGCGGGTGAGGACGAGGTCACCGTGCTCGTCGGCCGCGGCCCGCCAGCCGGGGTCGACGACCGTGGTCGCATCCGCCTCGGCGATGATCGCCGGGCCCTCTACGCTGTCGCCGAGGCGCAGGTCCCGGCGTCGGTACAGCCGGGTGGGCTGCCATCGGTCCTCGGTGAACATCCGTACGGCGTCGGCCGGTTGCAGTGCCCCGGTCTGCGGCGGCGGCACGGCCGGCGCGGCGGTGCGCGGGCCGGAGGAACCGGTGGCCTCGACCTCGATGGCCTCGACGACCAGCGGCTTGCCGATGGTGAAGCCGTAGCGGTCGCGGTGGTCGTGTTCGAAGTGGGCCCGCATGTTCTCGGCTGGGCCCAGCGGCACGGGCAACGAGAAGTCGGTGCCCTCGTAACGCAGCAGAACGCGGGCGGCCGTGCGGACGGTGGCGTCCGGCACGCCGTCCTCGCGCAGCTGGGTGCGTGCCCGCTCCTCCAGCTCCACGCGGACGGCCTCGACGCGGGCTGCCGTCTCCGGCCGGTCGAGGGCGGCCTCGATGGAGCGTTCGCGCAGCGCGACCGCGTCCGCCACCCCGATGCCGTACGCGGACAGCACCCCGGCGAGCGGCGGGATCAGGACGGTGTCGATCCCGAGCCGGTCGGCGACCGCGCAGGCGTGCTGGCCGCCCGCGCCACCGAAGGCGACCAGCGCGTAGCGGGTGATGTCGCGGCCGCGCTGCACGGAGATCCTCTTCACCGCGTTCGCGATGTTGAGCACGGCGATGTCGAGGAATCCCGCAGCGACCTCCTCCGGGCTTCGGCGCCGCCCGGTCGCGGCGGCGGTCTCCTCTGCCAGCTCGGTGAAGCGGGCACGGACCGCGGCCTCGTCCAGCGGCCGGTCACCGTCCTTACCGAACACCCGGGGAAAGAAGGCGGGTTGGATGCGGCCCAGCATAACATTGGCATCGGTGACGGTCAGCGGACCGCCGCGCCGGTAGCAGACCGGGCCGGGGTCGGCGCCGGCCGAGTCCGGACCGACGCGATAGCGCATCCCGTCGAAGTGCAGGATCGAGCCACCGCCCGCGGCTACGGTGTGGATGTCGGTCATCGGCGCCCGCATCCGCACTCCGGCCACCTGGGTGCTCAGGACCCGTTCGATCTCGCCCGCGTAGTGGGACACGTCGGTCGAGGTGCCGCCCATGTCGAAGCCGATCGCCCTGACATGGCCCGCGCCCGTGGCGGCGCGCGCCATGCCCACGACCCCACCCGCCGGCCCGGACAGCACGGCGTCCTTGCCCCTGAAACGGCCCGCCGCGCGCAGGCCGCCTCCGGACTGCATGAACATCAGTCGCACACCGTTCAGCTCAGCGGCCACCTGGTCCACATAACGGCGCAGGATGGGGGAGAGGTAGGCGTCGACCACGGTCGTGTCGCCCCGCGGTACCAGCTTGATCAGCGGGCTGACCTCGTGCGAGCAGCTGACCTGCCGATAGCCGATGGCGCGGGCCGCGTCGGCGACTGCCGCCTCGTGCGCGGAATGGCGGTAGCCGTGCAGGAAGACCACCGCGGCGCTGCGGAACCCGTCCGCGTACGCCGCGGCCAGCGCCTCGCGCGCGGCGTCCAGGTCGAGCGGACGGACGAGTTCGCCGTGTGCGCCCACCCGCTCCTCCACCTCGATCACCCGGTCGTACAGGGCCTCCGGAAGCAGGATCCGCCGGTCGAAGATGCGGGGGCGGTTCTGGTAGGCGATGCGCAGGGCGTCCCTGAAGCCCCGGGTGACGACCAGAACGGTCGGCTCGCCGGTGTGTGTCAACAGCGCGTTGGTGGCGACGGTGGTGCCCATCTTCACCACCTCGATCCGGTCGCCCGGAATCGGCTCGTCCTCCCCCAGGCCCAGCATCTGACGGATCCCGGCGACCGCCGCATCCCGGTACGCCTCCGGCTGCTCCGACAGCAGCTTCCGGCTGACCACCTCGGAATCCGGCGTCACCGCAACGACATCGGTGAAAGTGCCACCACGGTCGATCCAGAACTGCCAGCGACCAGCCATGCACCCATTGTGCGCCCTGTACCTGATCCACCGCAGAGCCTCCTGGTGCCCATGGGCGTGGACCAGGGCAGGGCTCGAACCTGTGTCGGGCCGGTGAAGCGCCGGCCACTCCACCGTCCGAGCTGCCTCGTCATGCAAGCCGGGGCCTCACGAAAACCGAATGCCGGCCGGCAAGCCCGGTTGCTAGCAGCCCCGTCGACGGGGCTGCTGAGCATGGACGCGTGACGAATCCTGGCCGACTTCGACTTCCACCGCGCCACAGGCGCCACCTGGGACATCGTGGAGGAGGCCAACCGGTGCATCGACGCCACGCGGCCCTGGGAGCTGGCCCGGGCGGAACGCCACGGCAATGCCGCTGCGGGCGAACGCCTCGACGCGGTCCTGTCCACCCTGGTTGCGGCGTGCCGTGTCCTCGCCGAGGAGCTGCGGCCCTTCATCCCTGACGCCGCGGCCCGGATCGCGGCGCAGGTGACGTCCGTCGACGGGAGCCTGCCGCCCACGACCCCGCTGTTCCTCCGGCTCCAAGAAGCTACGCCGCATGCGTGACGCCCTGGGCCACACGGCATCGGCTGGACCTGCGTGAACATCCTCAGCCGGTACCGGGCCACCGCCCCGTTCACCGACCGCGGTCTGTCGCTGATCAACTGGTTTGTACCTGGGCGATGAGCAGGGCGACGTCGTCGTGACTGGCGGGGTGCCGGAGCTGTTGCAGGAGCCGGCCGCAGGTCTCCTCCGCGGAGCGGTACGGCACGGACAGCTGGCGCAGCAGGTCGTTGAGGCGCTCGTCGATGGGATCGTTGCGGGTTTCGACCAGCCCGTCGGTGTACAGGACGAGCTGGTCACCGGGCTCCAGGTCGAGGGTGGTCGTCTCGAAGGGAACGCCGCCGACTCCGAGCGGAGTGCCGGTGGGTAGATCGAGGAGTTCCGGTGGTCTGCCGGCCCGGATGAGGACCGGCGGCAGGTGACCGGCCGAGGCCAGCTGCAACCGGCCACGGTGGGGGTCGTAGACCGCGTAGACACAGGTGGCGATGTACGGGTCCAAACCGTGCGTGATCTTGTCGAGGTGGGCGAGGATCCGCGAGGGTTCGAGGCCGAGGTCGGCGAGGGTGGAGGTCGCGGTACGCAGGCGGCCCATGGCGGTGGCGGCCGGGATGCCGCTGCCCATGACGTCGCCCACGGCGAGCGCGGTGCGGTCACCGTCCAGGGCGATGACGTCGTACCAGTCGCCGCCGACCTCGCTAAAAGCCTGCGCGGGCCGGTATCGTGCGGCAACCTCCAGACCGGGGTGCTGGGGCGAGAGCTGCGGGAGCAGGCTGCGCTGGAGGGTTTCGGCGGCGCTGCGGATGTGCTGGTGCAGGACTGCGTTGTCGATGCTCAGCGCGGCGGTCGAGGCGAGTTCGCAGGCGATGGCGAGATCGTCCTCGTCGAAGGGCAGGGGATTGCGGGCACGGGCCAGTCCCATGACGCCGATGAGTTCTTCCCGGGCGATGAGCGGGACCGCCATGTCCGTGTGCACCCCGGCATGGGCGAGCAGGCGGGCGGCCTGGGAGTCGGCGGCGATCCGGGCGTGGTCGCCGCTGCCCAGGTGGGTGATCAGGTAGGGCTCGCGGGTGCGGACGCAGTGGGCCGCCGGGTGGTCGGCGTGGTAGGAGGCGAGCCGGCCGGGCGGAACGATTGCCTGAGCCGCGTCCGTGGGATAGGCGGTCTTCACCGCCAGAGCGCGGAACAATGGAAGGCCCTCGCCGAGCTCTGGGCGGCCTGTCTGCAGGACGGAGTCCAACAGGTCCACCGCGACCATGTCGGCCAGGCCCGGCACGACGACATCGGCCAGTTCCTGCGCGGTCCGTTCCACCTCCAAGGTGGTGCCGATACGGGCGGAGCCATTGGCCATCAGACGCAGGCGCTGCTGGGCCCGGTCGGCCTTCCTGGCTTCTCGGTACCGGTCGGTGACGTCCACCACCACGTTGGCGATGCCCAGCACGTCCGCGTGGTGGTCCTCCAGCCGGTAGATCGACACCGTCCAGGCGTGGTCGTCGTCCGGGACGGCGCAGGTACGGCCCGTCACCTGCTGCTCGATGACGGGAACGCCGCTCCGCAGGACCTGCCGCATCGTGCTTTCCGCGGCCCGGAACGACGCGCCGGGCAGGATGTCGCGAAAGCGGCGGCCGATGTGGTCGGCCATGGAGACGCCGTGCATCTTCGCCAGGGCCGGGTTGACGGCCAGGTAGCGCAGGTCGGTGTCGAGGACGGCCAGCCCTATCGGGGCTTGGCTGACCAGCCGGGTGGACAGTGCCACCTTGCGTTCCACGTGCCGCAGCGTGGCCCGGTCGATGGCGAGCCCGAGGGCGTAGTGGTCGCCGGCGTTGTCGGTCAGCCGCATGTTGCGGAATTCGACCATGCGGGTGGTGCCGTCCTTGTGCCGGATCGGGAACGCCCCCGCCCAATCGCGGCCGGTCCCCATCACCTCGGCGAACAGTGTGATCGCCGCCTCGCGGTGTTCGGGGCGCAGCAGCAGCGGCGCCGCGTACTGCCCGGCCGCCTCGCCGCGGGTGTAGCCGAACAGCTCTTCGGCCTGCGGACTCCACATGTCGATCCGGCCGTCGGCCTCCAGGAGCACCGCGGCGACGCCCAGCAGGTCCATCAGCCCGCTCGGAGCCGACGTGACGTCCTGCGGACGGCCTTCTCGCTTCGGGTGCTGTTCTGCTCGGCGCATCACTGGTTCCTTCCACCTGCCACTCTCACCGCGTACCCCGCCTGAGCACGCCAGGCAGGCCAAGCAGCCCTTAGTCGGCCGGCGGCGGATCTGTCCAGCAGGCGACACGGAATCATCGGCAGCCGGGAATCACGCCCGGGAGGTGCTGCCCGCCGTCTCGATGAACCCGAGGTCGATGATCAGCACGCCATCCGATCCGAGCCGCTCAGCGCGCACGCACGGACGTCGTCGCGTAGATCGTCCGAGTCCCTTGCGTACCGCCTGCCCCAGTAAGCCATGGACTTGGTCCTGCATCCGCCACCGCAGATCCGCCCGCGCGAACACCGACTCCAACTCCGCTTGCTTCACCCGACTTCGGCCATTCCGTCCATCCGTTGGTCTTGCGTGGCCCTCCCCGGGTTCGGCCGGAGAGGGAAACGCGTCCTTGTCGTGGAGGTGACGCCGTTGCGGTTGCCGCTGGTCAGCGGCACCGCGAGCTTGATGCCGTGGCCGTCGGTGGGGATGTGGTGCTTGTTGCCCGACCGTGCGCGGTCGGCCGGGCAGGGACCGGGTTTGGGCTCCTACGGGCCGCCCGCGCGTGGGGGAGTCGGTCACCGCCGGCGACCAATCCAGCTTCTTCGCCACACGGGTGCGTCCGCGGTGGGACCAGGTGTGCGCGGTCGGCGGCGTCATCGAGAACCCTGGCCCGTATTCGAAAACCAGCCAGACCTCGAGCGCGCCCGAGTCATGCCACGGTCGGCCTCGTCTCCTTCATCCAGCTGGCGATCACGCTTCGTCCCGCTCAATGGCGCGGCGGGCTGGCAGCTGATACGACTGCTGGGGGGCCGAAGACCGCAAGGAACGGTCTTCGGCCCCCCAGCGGGGTGTGGCGGCCGTGCCGGCTATGACGACGCAGAGGGGGTGGTTGCCCTCCGCGTCATAGCACAGCCTCCAAGGTGGCTAGCGGTGGCCGAGGTAGGCGTCGTGATCCCCGTGCCGGTCGCCGTACCAGCCGTGGTGCCAGCCGTGGTCCCGATCCCAGCCCCGGTGCCAGCCCCAATCCCGGACCCAACCCCGGTACCGGTCCCAGTGCCAACCCCCGTCCCGGTCCCGGTCCCGGTCCCGGTCCCAACGGTCCCGGTCGCCGAAGCGACCGTCGTGGTCATGGCCGCTCCACTGGCTGTGCGAGTAACTCCTCCCGTTGTCGCGGTCATGGTCGGTTCCGGCGGCCAGGGCTGGCATGGCGGCCGCGCCGACGAGGGCGCCCGAAGCCACACAGGTGGCGATCAGGCGGATCGTCGTACGAGAAACAGACATGAATCTGTCACCTCACGTTCGTGCATGCACACCGACCTGGTCGGGGCCGGTGTGCAATCCGACATTCTCGGCTCGGTGCCGAGGCCCCACACTGTGGCCCTCTGCGGCGACATGAGAGGAATGAACTGGTTCGTGTTACAAAGCACGGATATATCTGTAACTCTCGCTTGTATGGACCATAGATGCTGGATCGAGCCCGGGTGCCGGCCCTGCCCCAGCTCCGAATCACGTTGCGAGCAGGAAAAAAGGAGCTGACCGGCCCGTGACACTCTTGGTGGTCTCGCTGCCTCAATTCCTTCGAATGGCCGAACGGCTTTTGTAACTTTGGGGGGCCTCTGTTCGGGTGAGCCGTTGCGGCCTGCGCTGATCGCCTGGTTCCCCGCGCCGCGGGGTGTTCCGATGCCAAATCCCGGAAGCAGGTTGAGACGTCGCCGTCCCCGCCGACGCAGGGCGGTCCGCCTGGCCTGGTAGATGAGAGCGGGCAACGGTTGTGAGTCCCTGGGGCTGGGCGCCGGCACCCGCTGGAAGACGGAAATGGTGGTCCGGCGTGGGTATGACTCACTTTCCGGATCCGTCGGGCTCAGGAGCTCGTGCCGGAGGCCGACTTCGTCAGGGCCGACGCAACCTCGGAGACTTCCCGCACGGATCTTTCGATGCCGTGGTGTCCCTCTACGCCCTGATTCACATTCCGCAGGAGGAGCGGCTTCCCCTCCTGGCGAAGATCGGGACCGTCAGGTCGAACTGGTCGAGGTCCGTGACCAGAGGCAGGCCCGCGCGAGGGATGACCGGCTCCGGTGATCATCACCATCGCGGACCCGGCCGCCGCCAGGGCCCTGGACCTCCTGGATCGTGCCTTCGTCGCCCCGGCCCCCAACCGCACCTGGGGAGCCGACTTCACTCACGTCGCCGCCTGGGCGGGCGTCGTCTACGTCTCCTTCGTCGTGGACACCTTCTCCCGCCGCATCGTCGGCTGGTCCGCCTCGATGTCGAAAGAGACCCAACTCGCCCTGGAGGTACTGGACATGGGCCTGTGGCAATG
Organism: Streptomyces sp. NPDC052107; assembly: GCF_040680215.1. NCBI lineage: Bacteria > Bacillati > Actinomycetota > Actinomycetes > Kitasatosporales > Streptomycetaceae > Streptomyces > Streptomyces sp. NPDC052107. The sequence continues at coordinate 450 of NZ_JBFAWG010000086.1, read as the reverse complement.
CGACCGGGAAGGCCGCCCACCCGCCCCCGGCGAGCTGGTTCATCACTCGGATGCACGTCGTTCCGCCTGGCCGAACACCTCGATGCCGTCCGGATCGCGGCCTCCATCGGCTCGGTCGGCGACCCGTATCAACGCCCTCATGGAGTCGACGATCGGCCTGTACAAGACCGAGGTCATCAAACCGATGCGGCCGTGGAAGACGCTCGCACACGTCGAACTCGCCACGCCGAGTGGGTCGACTGGTACAACCACCGTCGGCTCCACGGTGAGATAGGGCACAGCTTGCCCACCGAGTAGGAAGCCAACTACTCACCGAGCAGCCACGAAACCCCAGCTCATAGCCACCAATTGAGACCTCTACCGAACCCGGGGTGCCTCTGTGTCTTGTCAAGCCGCCTGGTCGGGAAGGGACTTGGCTCTTCGTTCGTCGGCGATCATGACGCGCCACAC
>NZ_JBFAWG010000085.1:0-22574 GCF_040680215.1 Streptomyces sp. NPDC052107 | reverse complement strand
TGCGTGAGCGAGCCATCCGCGAGGTCCAGAGCTCGGGCCGTCCGGTTGCGCATGTCGCCCGGGATCTTGGTATCCACAAGGAAGCCCTGCGGCAACGGGTCCGCCAGGCCGAGGCCGACCAGGGCGACCGGCCTGATCTGCTCACCACGGCCGAGAAGAACGAACTCGCCCAACTCCGCAGAGATCGGGGCAGCTCAAGGGGCATCAGGGAGTTCTTCTGATCGATGCCCCTCGCCCGTGACGGGGCGCCGAGGGCAAGGTCGCCGCCGACGGTGTCGGGCCAGGCGGCCACGACGCGGGTTCCGTAGTCCTTGCCGCTCCCCCATCGGGTCAGGACTATTGGGGCACAGTCGGATCATCACCGGCTCAGCCCCGCTTCGGGGTGGGTTCGCCCCTCGGTAGTCGTCGGATGGCGTTGCCCGGGGCCAAAGTTGCATGCTCCATTTGGGGGTATTGCGGTTACGGAACGCGCGGTGGGGCGTTGAACGAGTATGAGCCGAAGTCATAAACGGAAGCGGTCACGGTCGCGAGCGTTCGAGCAGGTGCAAGCACAGTTAACTCGTGCGGCTGCTGCGATGGCCGTGGGGAAGAAGCCGCCGCGGCAGGCAGTGGAAGAAACGGTTCGCCCGGCAGGTGCAGAGCCGGACAATGACCGTAGCAAAACGACACCGCCCGGCTTGAGCTGAGACCATCCGCCCGCCTTCTCATCGCCTCACCAGCGACGGTCGTCGCCGGCTGCCTCGATGAGGGTCGGCCCGTTGCCGAACCCGGTGAATACGGCGAGGACTTCCTCGAGGTCTGCCTCGGCCCTCTCGTGCCCTTGTTCCCGCTCCCAGTCCTCAACGGTGGGCGCAGCGCCACCTCGCTTGCAGGCCGGGCAGTAACCGCGCAACACCCGGCCGAGGGCGGCGAAGCCGGTCGCGGTCGGCTTCCTTCCCGGCCTTGCGCTTCCACGTCCCGCGGTCGGCTTCGAGCTGCTCGAGCCATGCCGGCCCCCAGGCTCGCGCATGCCGCGCCTGCGGCAGTCGCGCAGCAGGTCGGCCCGCGACTCGGCGGACTCGCACAGACCCTCGGTGTCATCGCCCCACACCTACGCACAGCCGCGATCCGGCAGGTCGGCGATTCTGGCAAGCAGTGCGGCCCAGCTCAGACGCCCTGCACCGCGTGCTCCTTGACGGTGTCCACACTGCGCCGCTCTCCTGGGCGGAACGGGCAGAGAAGGGTGAGAAATCACCCCCGTTCGAACCGATTGCCACGTGGCCAGGGCGGTTCGGGCCGAGCCACTGCTGGTCGTGGAGTCCGCAATGCAAGGCGGCAGCCGGCCAGGCGCTCCCCCACCTGCCGGCGGCCTGCCGAGGGCAACCGGTGCTGGTCCCCGACGGTCTGACCGCGGACGTGTTCCAACGCGGGTTGGCTGGACCGGGACGGCCCTCCCCCGACGCGGGCGTCGACATCCTCCTCGTACCGGTCCATCCCCAGACGGGTCACACCTGGACACCGGCCGGCCCGACTGCATCGGCATACCCGCTGCCCCTGCCGCTGGGCGTATGGCTGTGGCTGGTCTCTCCCCAGCCATACTTGCCGGTTCCCGCGTCGGGCGGCATACCCCAAGACGTCCTCCGCGACGACCCGCTCCCGCCGCACCCCAACTACCTGTTCCGGGCCCGACCGGGGAACGTTCCAGCACACCTTGGTCCGGCTACCAGCCGTTCGCAGCCCGTCGATGCGCACGATCCTCGAGAACCTCACGCAGGACACGTCGGCCGACCTCTTCCAGTCGTCTGGCAATCGAACAGCGCCAGACTCTCGTGCCTCCCCAAGTGGTCAACATCCGCTGTCCATTCTCCGGTTCCGGCACAGATCTTGGGGAGCGGTTACGGCGACTGATATTGCCGTTCGATTCGGAGGCGTCGCAGAGCTGTCGGCCGGGAGCCGGCCCGTACTCGGGGGTGCCCCGGTGCGGGTCTGCGATCGGCTCCGCTGCCGGACGTGGCAGCCTGGACCGGAGCTCTCCGCCGGGCCCGCGACCCAGGCCGCTCTGGTTCAGCCCAGCGCGTCCATCAGGGCGCTGACATAGGCATCCAGCCGCTCCTCCACAACTCGCGTCGTCAGCTCTGTCTTCCCCGCCTCCCGCCATGCCTGCGCCACCGACTGCACTTCTTCTGAGCACGCCAGCCCGTCCCGCACCCGCCAGTACAGCCGCTCGCTCGCGGCCGCGGCCAGCACCCCGCCGGCCTCCTCGTACGCCTCGGGGAACCGCAGACCCCACGCCGGGCCGTGCAGCAGCGCGAGATTGGTGGAGCAGTGCGCCACATCGAGATCTGCGGGGCCCCAGGACGTCGCTGCCCAGTCGACGACCCCCGTGATCCGAGCACCTGCCGGCCTTGGGGGCGGCACGTCGAACAGCACGTTGCCGGGTTGGAAGTCCCGGTGCAGGAATCGCCCTTCATAGGGCGGCGCGGGCTTGCGGATCACGTCGATCGCCGCGGCCCATGCCGCCGCGTCGGCACCCTTCGGAGTGACGACAGTGTCGGCGGTCGTCAACGTCACACACTCCCGGGGCCGCTCGGCGGGTCGCACCGCGTGGATCGCCACGAGTTGCCGGGCCATCACAGGGACGCGCGTCTCCAATCCCTCATCGTCGAGGACTGTCCGGCCCGCCAGATGTGTCATCAGGAGCGACGGATACTCGCAATGCGCGGCGGTCGGATCAACTGCGATCAGTCCAGGAGCCGGCACGCCGGTCCCCGCGAGCAGGGTCAGGGCGCCGGCCTCCCTGCTCAGCCAGTCCTCGGCGCGCTCCTCATAGAACGGGTCGACGAAGGTCCGCAGCACCAGGTCACGGGTACCTCCATCCCGCGTGCCGATGGTCAGCCTCCGCATTTCGGCAGTGATGCCGCCGTGCAGCGCGTCGGTTCTGACGATCCGTTCGCCGACCTTCAGGTGCCGGCTCACCCAAGCCAGTGTCAACGGTCGGACAGCCGCCGACTCATCGTGGTTGGTCACTGTGCCACCTCAACATCGGGACGGCGGCATGCGCAAAAGCTTTCCTTGGAGGCGATGGCAACGCTGCTCTGCACCTCTCGCAGCTGCCGCAGGCACCGTTCAGGCACTCGCGTCGAGCCGTGGCCACAGCCTGGAATGTCCCCGTACAGCGGATTCTGGCATTGATCGCGGGGAGCCGTCACGATCAATCAGTCAACTTGACCCGGCCCTGAAGGGTTGGGCTTGGAGGTAGAGCCCAGCTGGCTGCTGGGTGGTCTCCTCCGTACAGACACCCCTTATGGGGTGGCAGGGACGCGTGACTCACGCCCCGCAGTCCACGCAGCCTCACCCTTGCGGGCAATGTTGCGGGAAGCGTTCCGGTCCGCGTGGGCAACGACCCCGCCGTTCCGGCAGATGAAAGGGCCTGGCTTGCCCGGTTCTTCTTGTCGATGTGGCCGCACTCGGAGCACTGCTGCGACGTGCAGGTGGGATCGACAAAGACCACGGGCACGCCAGCCCTGCGGGCCTTGTAGACGATGAAGTCTCCGAGCTGGGCGAAGGCCCAGGAATGGAGCGCGACCCGTTGGGGCTTGCGGAGCCGTACTCTCTGCCGGATTCCCTTGAGTTCTTCCAGGGAGATCCCGGCGGAGGTGCGTTCAGCCTCGGTCACGATCGTCTTGGCGATGATGTGGTTGGTGTTCTTCACATGCCGCGCCTCGCGGCGTGAGCGGTCCTTCAGCCGACGCTTCGCGCTCTTGGTGCGCTTCTTCCGGAGCTTGGCCCGCAGGGCAAGCTGTCGCTTGCGGTACCGGTTGAGCCGGCGTCCGACGGCCTGGTAGCCGGTGGACGTGGTGGCGATGTTGACAATTCCGAGGTCCACGCCGATGAAGCCGTCCGGCTCGTACCGGGCAGCCTCGGGGACCTCACACACGGCGATCAGGTAGAAGACCCCGTCACGCTCCACGAGGTCGTTTCGCCCTTGCGATACTGCTGGAGCACCTTGAGTGCCTGCGGCGAGCACGCGAACCGGACGCCCTTGATGCGGCCTGCGGTGGTCCAGATGGACACTGTCTGCTGGTTGTACTGCCAGCTCAGACACCGGTCGTCGTATGGCTGCGCGGCCTCGGACCGGAAAGTGATCGGCTTGGACTCGGCCTTCCTACGGCGCTTCGACCCCGGCTTGACGAGGTTCCCGGCACGGATGTTGGCGTGCAGCGTGGTGTAGGCGTCGCGGACCTTCTCGATGACGTGCTGCGCGGCCTGCACGCCCAGACCCTGTTCCTTGAGATGGACGTACGTGTGCTTGCGCAGCTCGTACTCACGGGGGACGTCGTTGACGAACGCCACCTTCGAGACCCAGTTCGCCAGGTCGTTGACCGTGTGCAGGGTCGCCGAGATGGCCGGGGCCTGTACGGCACCCGGTATCAGCTTGACCTGCGTCACGATGGAAGCGCACCCGGGCTGGTGCGGTGGTCAGGTGCCACGTCGGCCCTCTCCTTTCAAAACCGCAGGGGCCGTGCGGTCACTCGACGGCTCGTCGGCCGTAGGCGGCATCCAGGCGCAGGCCAGGGAGCCGCCGATCAGGCTGGATGCCGCACCGAGGAAGAGGCCGCCGAAGTTCGCGACGGGAAAGGAGATGAGGGCGAGCAGGAGGGTGGCGATCCCGGCGAACACACGAAGGTGGGGGCGGTACCAGAGCGCGATGCCGAGTACCAGGAGCAGAATTCCGATCACCAGGGACCCGGCACCGGACGTCGTCGACAGGGCGAGTGGAACCCCGCCCAGGTCCAGGTGCGCATAGGGCCAGTAGAGGATGGGCCAACCGGCGGCGAACGTGAACAGCCCGGCCCAGAAGGGGCGTTCGCCACGCCAGGTGCTGAACCTGCGCCGAAGCTCCGGTGCTGTGAGGAGCAGTTCACGTCGTCTGCCGAGGGGGTTGGTGATCACGCGTCCTGTCCTGATCAGTGGTGCTGCGGTCTTGTGAGGAGGATGCGAGACCCGGGCCTGTGGCCCCCGCACAGGGGCCATCCGGGTCAGGGGCATGCGTGGTTGCCCCGCTCGAGCTGCACGCGCAGACCGGGAACGCTGAGCGTGTCGGCGGAGAGTGCGACCGCGCTCACCCGCACGTCAGTGAGGGTGGTTGACACAGCCTGCTGGCCGACGCCGTCAGGATCGAAGAACCGCGAGGCCTTGTCTCCGGGCTCGACCGGGCCCTTGGCGATGGCGCCCTGGGCGACACCGATGTCCAGGCCCCTGAAGTCCGTGCCTTTGGCCGTCTCGTTCGTCGCGTCGATGAACAGGTCCGACGCCTCGGCCGGCCGGTCACCGCCGGTGAGGCGCAGAGTCTGCGTGCCCAGCACCGGAATGTCGACGAGGAAGGACTGGCACAGCCCGCTGAGCGTCGCATGCCGGAAACCGGTAACCACGACAGGCACGAGTTCGCCTTTCCTGGTCACGTCGACCATGCCGTAGAGGCTGAACCCACGAGCGGTCAACGAGTCGGCGGTGATCTGGAATTTCCGGCCGGAGATGAAGAACGAGGCGGCGAGCACTCCCTGCGCCATCGCGATCGCGACCGTCGCGCACGCGGCGACGCTGGACACCAGGACCACCGCGAAACGCCTCCAACGGGTTCTCCCGGCGCGGTGCGACATCCCGTCTCCTTCAGTGGTGCGGTCAACCCGCCCGAAGGGCAAATGCAACCCAATTTGTCCGGTGATGGATGGATCCTAGAGTTCCGGGTGCCGCAACCGGCCGCACCCCAGGCCCGCCGTACGAGTGATACACGTCTTACGGGCCCTTCACACGACGGCGGCATACGGCCTGCCGGGTGACACAAGACCACTCGTGAGCGGCGGGGCCGGGTGCTGCCCTGGCCGTGGCCAAAGCGAACAACCTCGTCCTGGCCGCCGGCGTCCACGGTGTCCATCACCACCGCAAACGCCTCGGCGCCCGGCCGCACCGCCGCCGCGGCCCCCAAGGCCTCGACCGCGCTCCTGACGGCCATCTGGGGCATGCCGGGCGTCCTGCCCAGCCCGCGCACGACCATAGACCTGGCAAGCGTGCTCCTGCCGGCGACCCCGCTGCCGCGCTCCCACCACGCCGCAGCGCTTCTCTCCGAGCCCGAGCCGCCATCGAGTCACGCCCGACGGGCCGCCGCAGCCGTCAGGTCCCGGCAACGAGGTCCTGGACGGCGACCTCGCCACCTTGGATGGCCAGTTGCTCGGTCGACGAGTGCACGACGGTGCCACGCCGCACGGCGACCTCGTGGGTTCGGAGGTACCGGTGAAGCGTCGAGAAATGGGAAAATCGGCATGTCCAATCGACCGCTCTCTGTCCGAGGTCGGCGACGCCTGGACACTCCAGATCCTGCGTGACGCCCTGCAGGGCATCACTCGGTTCACGGACTTCAACGAGCAGATCGGCGCCGCTTCCAACATCCTGTCTGCACGACTGCAAAAACTCGTGGCCGTCGGGATCTTCAAGATCCACGAGTCGACACTCGGCAACTCACGCGAGTACGTCCTCACCGAGAAGGGCCGGGATTTCCACACTGCCCTCTCAGCCCTGCGCCAGTGAGGACACAAGCTCCTCTTCGAGGACGACGAGCCGATGAACCGTGTCATCGACGCCCGGACAGGACAACCGCCCCGCCCCTGTCCCTCACCGCCGAGGACGGCAGGGAACTGTCCCCCGACGACCTGCATCTGGTCCAGTCGCGGGCGGCGGACCCCACGGTGAAGGCGACACCGATCGACACGCCGCGCCGCCAGGCTTAACAGGGCGGCTCACGCCGCTCTCCGGTCGTGGGGCCCGGACCACGAGCGGCAGGTTGCCGCCCCCACCGCAGTACAGCTTCTGATCCCATGACGGGCAACTCCACACCGTAACGGCTCGCCCAGATCTCAGCAGGCCTTCGCGATGTGCCGCAGTGCGGTGGCGAGTCGGGCGAGGTCATGGCCGGCGAGATTGTCGAGCACGCGCCGCCGCACGCTGGCCAGATGAGCGGGCCACGCCTCCTGCAGGCGGGCGAGCCCCTCTTTGGTGAGGACCGCGTTCCAACCGCGCAGGTCCTCGTCGCACCGGACCCTCTGGACGAACCCCTGTTTCTCAAGGCGGATGACGACACGGGTCATCCCGCTGAGCGTGAGGTTGCAGGCCGCGGCGAGTTCACTCATCCGCATCCGGCTGTCAGGGGCCTCGGACAGGATCATGAGGGGGGTGTACTCGGAAAGCCGCAGACCTCCGTCGCGGAACATGTCCGCGTCGACGGCGCGCGGCAGCGCCGTCATGACGTCGCCCAGCGCGCGCACGAGTGCTTCTTCGGCGGCATCCAAGGGGCGCAGGGTTTGTTCTCGTGGGGACATGCCTCACACCCTATCTCCTTGACACGTCAATCAAATCTCCCATCTACTTGACACGGCAAGTACCCGCACATGCATTTACTTGACTCAGCAAGTACCTCCTCTTGCAAAGGTGAGCAAATGACGAAAATAGGCATCATCCTCGGCAGTACGCGGCCCGGGCGTAACGGTGAGGCAGTGGCCCACTGGGTGCTCGAGCACGCCCGGCGCCGCACCGACGCCGAGTACGAGCTCGTCGACCTGCTGGACTACAAGCTGCCGCTGCTGGATGAGCCCTACCCGCCGGCGATGGGTCAGTACAGCCAGCCGCACACTCACGAGTGGGCCGCGAAGATCGCCTCTCTGGACGGCTTCGTGATCGTCACCCCTGAGTACAACCACTCGGTGCCCGGCGCGCTGAAGAACGCCATCGACTTCCTGGCGGCCGAGTGGGCCAACAAGTCCGTCGGCTTCGTCAGCTACGGCTCCACCGGCGGCACCCGGGCCGTGGAGCACCTGCGCCTGATCGCCGGCGAACTGCAGATGGCGGACGTCCGCTCCCAGGTGGCGCTCTCCCTGTTCACCGACTTCGAGAACTTCAGCGTCTTCAAGCCCGCCGACGCACAGGCCGATGCCCTCGCCGGCACGCTGGAGCAGGTAGTCGCCTGGAGCAAGGCTCTGGCACCGCTCCGCGCCAGCTGACGAACCGCCCGGCCGACACCGCCCTCCCGCCCCGTGCACGACGCCGGTGCGGGAGGCAGCCCCGTGCCCCACCTTCCGCCGTTACCGCACGTGAGAAGCCTGTCCATGACTAATCAAGCTCCCTCCCCTTCGGGCGGGCACCCCATCACTCTCGGCCTGGACACGTTCGGCGACGTGTCCCACGATGCCCAGGGCCGACCCCTGCCACACGGCGCGTCCATCCGCAATCTCGTGGCCGAGGGTGTCCTCGCCGACCAGGTCGGGCTCGACCACTTCGCCATCGGGGAACACCACACCGACTGGATGCCCCTCTCCGCGGCGGACGTGGTCCTCGCGGCGATCGCGTCACGCACCTCCCGCATACGGCTGGGATCCGGCGTGACCGTCATCAGCTCCGACGACCCCGTCCGGGTCTACCAGCGCTACGCCACGCTCGACGCCGTCTCCGACGGCCGCGCAGAACTGATCCTCGGCAGAGGCTCCAGCACCGAGTCCTTCCCCCTGTTCGGCTACGACCTCGCCGACTACGACCTCCTCTTCGAGGAGAAAGTGAATCTCTTCGCCGAACTGCGCAAAGAAGAGCCCGTCTCCTGGTCGGGAAGCACGCGGCCGGCCCTGAAGGACCAGCCCGTGTATCCGCACAGCGAGTCCGGGGCGATCCCGACCTGGATCGGCGTCGGCGGAAGCCCTCAGTCCGTCGTCCGCGCCGCACGCTACGGATTCCCGCTCATGCTCGCCATCATCGGCGGCCCCACGGCACGGTTCGCTCCCTTCGGACAGCTCTTCCGGCAGGCACTGACGCAATACGGCCACCCCGACCAGCCCGTCGGCGTGCACAGCCCCGGACATGTGGCCGCGGCCGACGAACAGGCGATCGACGAATTCTGGCCCCACTACGAGACGGCCATCCGCAAAGTCGCCCGGCAACGGGGATTCCGCCCTCCCACTTTCGAGCAGTTCATGCACGATGTCGGCCCCGGAGGTGCACTGTTCGTCGGATCACCCGAAACAGTGGCCCAGAAGATCGTCACCACCCTGAAGGACCTCGGAGCCAGCCGCTTCGACCTCAAGTACGGGATGAACGGCCTCCCCCACGAGGCACTCATGACCAACATCGAACTCTTCGGCACCGAGGTGGCCCCACGGGTCCGGGACCTGATGAGGCCGTGACGCCCATCGCCGTTCCACTTCCACCTCAACCACTGCGGCAGCACCTGATATCCCAGGGCGGCAGGAGTTGACGGCGGACCGGAAGGGGCAGCCCGGGCGGATGCTGTGTGCAGTGGACGGCCGGGCGCCGGGCGCGATGGCCATGCCCGCATGGCGCGGCGATCGTGGCCACCGGCCGGGCGGACGCGAGCGGCGCTCCACTCGCCGCGGTCGGCCTTCCCCTCGCCGGTTGCGACCAGGCGGACCACAACGCCCGTGGTGGATGAGCCGCAGGCCCCGGTGCCTCGATCTCGACGGCGGGAACCGGGGCCCGGGACGCCTCATGCGGTCCGGCCGGGTGCAGGGCAGTATGAGCCCGCTGACCAGCTCAATTTCACCATGGCCCGGTACTCGCGCAACCGGACGGCATAGCAGCCCGCGCCACCACTGCGCCTGCGGGCTCGTGCCATGGCCGCGGGCGGACGCGGACAGCCTGCACATCACGCCGCAAAGCAAAAGCGCCAGGACCTCGAGCGGGCTCTGCCGCACAGCGCGCTGGTCGGCGCGGTGCCCCTCCCTTCCCGGCGCCCGGGCGCCAAACTCCCTGCCGCGCCCTGGGACATGGGGCGGTGGCGCAACACACCCACCGCAATACCGCCACGCGCAGGCGGAATGCGACGTCAGACACCGCGGTTACCCCAAGGATGTCTGGAGCGGGGGCTGCAACGACCAAGGGATGACCGGCCATGGCTCTTTCCGTCTTTCTCGCCGCGCTTGCAGCATGCAGTAACGCGCTGGGAACAGTTCTGCAGCGGCGGGCGGCGCTGACGGTCCCGGCCTCGACGTCCCTACGCCTCGGCCTGATCATCGATCTGTTGCGCCACCCTGTCTGGCTCGCGGGTATCGCCGGCGTCACCGCCTCCGCAATCCTCCAGGCGCTGGCCCTGGCCTCCGGCTCACTCGCCATGGTCCAGCCGGTCTTCATCCTCGAACTGCCACTGGCCCTCGTGATCGGCGGTGCGGTCTTCCACGTGCACCGCTCCCGCAAGGCCTGGTCCTCGGTGGCCTGCATCGCCGCGGGACTGACCGTCTTCCTGTTCTCCCTGGCACCTTCCGGTGGCAAACACGCGGTATCCGGCTTCCGGTGGGTGCCCACGCTCCTGGTCGTCGGCGGCATCGCCACGGCACTCGTGCTCGCCGCCACACGAAGACCTCTGGGCATGATGCGAGCGTCCTGCCTGGCTGCCGGAGCCGCCCTCGGCAACACCCTCACCGCCGCGCTCATGAAATCGGCCATGGCCATCCTGGGCGATCAGGGCCTTGAGGCCTTCCTCCTGTCGTGGCAGACCTACGGCTTCGCGGTGATCGGCGGCACCTCCCTGTTCCTGCTGGGAAGCGCCATGCAGGCCGGTCCCCTCATCGCCTCCCAGCCCGCGCTGACGCTGACCGACGCCGCAACCGGTGTCGTACTGGGCATCACGATCTACGGGGAGGAGCCTCGCACGGGAATGTGGCTGGTGTCGGCCCTGACAGGATTCGCCGTGCTCACCTGCGGGGTCCTCGCGCTATCCCGCACACAGTGCCTGGCGAACTGCCTGAATGCGGAGGAAGAGCAGTCCCGTCCCGTGGAACACGCCGTGGCCTAAGGCTGTCCCGTAATCGATCACGGGTTGCTGTCCTGCGCGGGGCAGCTGGTGGAGAGTTCGCAGGTCACACGCCGTTAGCCAGCGCTTACCATGCCTTCGTGACCCGGCCCTGGACGGACGATGCGCAAGACGGCGGATGAGTTTGCCCAGTTGCTTGGGATTGCTCCTGCCGGTGTGGACGGCGGCAACCTCACGTTCGCACGGGGAGACCTGCACTCCACCCTCCCGATCTGGAAAGACCGCTAGAGCTGGAACGGGCGGCCGTGGCCAAGCTACGGAAGCGAGGCGAGGAACCGGTGGCGCCCTGGCCCGACTACCTCTTCCGGCAAGCCGTCGCCGACTGGGCCAAGCAGTTCTCCAAGGCCACCGGGATCGACCTCAGCGACTTGGCCAAGCTCAAGCGGAAGCACCCTGAGTATCCCGAGGCCCCGTAATCTCAAGATCCACGTACTGGGGGCTGCATAGCGTGAGAACTGTCCGGCATGAAGGCCGCCGTCGGCAACGCCACCGTGATTGCCGACGGGCGCTACCGGGGCACCGGCCTGGTCATCCCACATCGCCATGAGCGCGACCAGCCCCAACTCCCGGCCTGGAAAGAAGAACACAACCGCTCGCACCGACAGGTTCGCGCTCGTGTCGAACATGCCCTCGCCCGCATGAAGTGCTGGAAGATCCTTCGGGACTGCCGCTTGAAAGGTGACGGCGTTTACCATGCGATGCTCGGCATCGCCCGCCTTCACAACCTCACCCTCGCCCGGCCCAGGTGATCATTGCGGGACAGCACTAGGCTGGCGCGGTGACTGATGAGCAGGAGCGGGTGCAGCCGTCGGGAGTGTGGGCCACGGCGGTAGGGGTGGCCAGGGTGCGGGCGCTGGAGACCGAGCGGGAGAACGCGCTGTTCCGCGACCCACTGGCACAGGCCTTCGCCACCGCCGGCGGCCTGGGGCCCTCCTCGCCGCCGCTGGCCGGTGACGAGGCCGCGCGACGCCGCCGGCTGGGCGTGGCGTTCTCCATCGTCATCAGGACGAAGTTCCTCGACGACCTTTTGCAGCAGGCCTCCGCGTCCGGTGTCCGGCAGGTCGTGCTGCTCGGCGCCGGCATGGACAGCCGGGCCTTCCGGATGGACTGGCCCGAGGGCACCCGGCTGTTCGAGGTCGACACCGCCGCGCCACTGGACTTCAAGGCTTCGGTGCTGCGCCAGGAGGGGGCCGTCGCACGCTGCGAGCGGATCACCGTCGCGGTGGATCTGCGTGAGGACTGGCCAGCCGCGCTGGCCGCCGCAGGGCACGACCCGGCGGTGCCGACCGTGTGGATCGCCGAAGGACTGCTGATCTATCTGCCCGAGGACGCGGTGGAGCTGCTGCTGGCCCGGATCAGCGCGCAGTCGGCGGCAGGCAGTCGGATGGGGCTGACGTTGGGCTCGCGCGGCGTGATCGAGCGCTTCGGCCTGGACGCCGTGCCGGGTTCGGCGGCGTCCATGTGGCTCTCGGAGATGCCCGACGACCCGGTGGGCTGGCTGGCCGGGCACGGCTGGGAGGCCGGCAGCCACACCCTGCGCGAGTGCGCTGCCGCCTACGGCCGCCCGATCAGCACCGCACCGCAGCGCGAGGAGCGGCCCGGCGGACTGATCTCGGCGGTCCGCCGGTAGAGCGCCTCCCGGTTCCCTAAGGGCTGTCCCGCGATGATCACGGAGCCGGGGCAGAGCTCCTCGATAGGCTGAGGACGGACTCAGCCGGTGCCTTGTGAAGTACCCAAAGAACGGGCGAAGTCCGCAAGAGCCCGGAAGTCATCCTCGCGCAGGCCGATCCGCGGGTTGACGTGGTGCAGAAGGCCACGTGCGCGATGGTGGGTGGTCACGTACGCCTGGTCCAGGTCGCTCTGTTCGTCGTCCACCCACGCGAAGGGGCGGCCGTTGGCGTAGCCCACCAGGGGAGCAGTCTTCCAGTGAACTCCGTCGCGCGCGCCAGAGCTGGATCAGGTGGCGTTCACCGTGATCGCCGATGCCGGGGGTTGGGGCCGTCGGCGTGGCAGTACAGGCGCAAGCGTATCCAGTCACCGCCCTCGGCGGCCGGCGGCACGTCCAAAGGTGGTTCCTCTTCGGGCCAGGCGTCCCAGAAATCGCCCTGCCCGATGGTGGCGAGGCAGAGGGCAGGGACGTCGGCGAGCAGGCTCATCTCCTCCGGGGGCTCCCAGCCGCCATCTGCTTCAGGGCCGGGCGGGGCGTCGTGGACCTGAACGGCCATCTGCAGCGGGCCGGTGTCGATGGTGGGCCGGACGACGGCGATTGCCTCGGTAAAAGGGACGCAACGCCAGCCGATGGGAGGGGTATAAATGCCCCTCGGGCGGCTTTTCAGTCGGCCTGGTGGCCGACTGGCTGGTGACGGGCTCTCAGATCGCGCCCCATGAAGTGGTGTAGCCGGGCAGGGTCCCGGAACGCGCGGGTGTCTGCCCGGGACGTGCATCTGCTGACCTTCCATGCTCCCTGAGCAAGGGCAGGCCATCGCGCAAGTCTCCCTGGTGAACGGGCAATTCAACCGGAGGAGCACGCGAGGGCCTTGTCCCAGTCTGAGCTGATGCGGCTGCTTGAGTCACTACGTCGGGCCGACGGAGTTGAAGCAATCAGGGTGGTGTGCGAGCGCATCCTGCAGGAGCTGATCGAGGCCGAGGCCACCGAGGTGATCGGTGCCGCCCCGCGCGAGCACTCCGAGACGCGCACGACCTGGCGCAACGGACACCGGGAGAGGCTGCTGACCACGCAGGCAGGCGACCTGGACCTGAAGATCCCGAAGGTGCGAAGCGGGTCGTTCTTCCCGTCGCTGCTGGAACGCCGGCGGCGGATCGACCGGGCGCTGTTCGCCGTGGTGATGGAGGCATACGTGCACGGTGTTTCGACCCGCTCGGTCGATGACCTGGTCAAAGCCCTGGGGCGGACAGCGGGATCTCCAAGTCCGAGGTCTCCGCATCTGCGGTGAGCTGGACGAGGAACTGACCGCGTTCAAGGAGCGGCCGCTGGACCACACCGTCTTCCCCTACGTCTTCCTGGACGCCACCTACTGCAAGGCGAGGGTCAACCACCGGATCGCGTCGCAGGCCGTGGTCATCGCCACCGGGATCTCCGCCACCGGGCACCGCGAGATCCTCGGGCTGATGGTCGGCGACAGCGAGTCGAAGCCGTTCTGGACGAAGTTCCTGCGGTCCTTACGAGCCCGTGGCCTGGAGAACGTCCAGCTGGTCATCTCCGATAGCCACAGCGGGCTGGTGGCCGCGATCCGCACCGTCTTCCTCGGCGCGGCCTGGCAACGGTGCCGGGTTCACTTCGTCCGGGATGTGTTCTCGGTGATCGAGAGGGGCTCCGGGGAGATGGTCGCCGCCACTATCCGCACCATCTTCGCGCAGACCACCGGCGAGCAGGTGCGCACCCAGCTGAACGTGGTCGCCGACATGCTCGGACGGCAGTCTCCGCAGGTCAAGACGATGCTGCTGGATGCGGCGACGGACATCACCGCGTTCGCCGACTTCCCGCCGGCGCACTGGAAGAAGATCTGGTCGACCAACCCGCTGGAGCGGCTGAACAGGGAGATCAAGCGGCGGGCCGACGTCGTCCTTGTTGTCGGAGTTCCGCACTCGGGTGGTCGACCACGGCCTGGAGGAGAGGGTGCTGGATCTGCTGGTTGCGGCGCTGAAGGAGAAGGGCCTGGTCAAGGCCGGAGGCAAGCAGCGTACCGATTCCACTCATGTGCTCGCGGCGGTGCGGGAGTTGAACCGGCTGGAGCTGGCCGGGGGGACGGTGCGGGCCACGCTGGAGGCCCTGTCCGCTGCGGCCCCTCACTGGGTGGCTAAAACGCTGGAGGTCGGCGGATGGAACCGGCGTTACGGACGGCGGATCGATGCGTACTGGCGTCCGCCCGGCTCCCAGACCCAGCGCGACCAGCTCGCCCTGGACTACGGCCGCGACGCGGTGGCCCTGCTGCGCGCGGTCTACCATCCGGCCACGCCGGTCTGGCTGCGGGAGCTGCCCGCGGTCCAGACGTTGCGGCAGATCACCGTGCAGAACTACCTGATCACCACAGACAGCAACGGAGCGGAGGTGGTCAAGCGGCGGGAGGCGGACACAGACGGTCTCCCGCCCGGCAGAATCCGCCTGACCTCGCCCTACGACCTCGACGCCCGCTACGGCACCAAGGAAGATCTGCACTGGACCGGATACAAGCTCCACATCAGCAAGGTCTGCCAGCCGTCCCCCGATGACAAGACTCCGCGGCCCGGCCGGCAGGCACGTCCCCCGCTCCCGAACATGATCACGCATGTCGCGACCACCGATGCGACCGTGCCCGACGTGAAACTCCTCGAGCCCGTCCATCAGGCTCTCGCCGACCGCGGCCTGCTGCCCGCCGAGCACTACCTGGACTCCGGCTACGCGAGCGCCGAACTCATCGTCGGCGCCCGGGCCGCCTTCGGCATCACCCTGGTCACGCCGCTGCTGACGGGCACCTCCCGCCAGTACCGGGAGAACGCCGGCTACCAGCGTGAAGCCTTCGCCATCGACTGGGACGCCCGCCAAGCCACCTGCCCCCAGGGCGCCACCAGCCGGTTCTGGAGTCCGGCCAAGCAGAAGGGCCGTGACGTGGTCGTGGTCCGCTTCGACCAGGCCGACTGCGGCCCCTGCCCCGTGAGAGCAGAGTGCACCAACGCCACCCGCTGGGGCCGCCAGCTCACCCTGCGGCCACGGCCGCTGCACGAACTCATCCACGCCAACCACACCGCCCAGCAAGATCAGGAATGGCGTGCGAAGTACGCCCTGCGGGCCGGCGTCGAGGGCACCATCCGCCAGGCCATAGCGGTCACCGGCAACCGCCGGGCCCGCTATCGCGGCCTCGGAAAGACCCATCTCGAGCACGTCTACTCCGCCGTCGCGCTCAACCTGATCAGGCTTGACGCCTGGTGGAACGGCCAGCCCCTCGACCACACCCGCACCAGCCACCTCGCCCGCCTCGACCTCACCCTCGCCGCATAGCCCACATTTGGCCAGCAGGATCCACGGGGCGGGACCGAAAGGGCCCGGGACGACTATCCAAGACGGCTCCGACGCCGTGGTCACCAGCCACAGCGAGATCGTCTCACCGAGTTGTGTCATCCCCGGCTGACCGTCGCTGGCCGGACCACATGTCGCCATACGCGGCGTCCATGAACTGCACCTGCGGCCCACGCAGCGCGGACGCGTCGGCTATCTCGCCCCGGGCCGCCTCAGCAAGGCGGAACGCATAACGATAGGCAGCGCCCCGCATGGGCTCACTTCGGGCCGCCAGATCGATCTCCGCCTGCACGAGCCAGAGTTCATCAACGATCTGGCCGAGCTCGGCATCGGCCGCGGTGCCGCCATCGTCCGAGCGCGTGAGCGCCTTCTCCACCTGCGAAGCGATGCTGAGGAACTTCAGAACCGCTTCCTTGAGCTCCGCGCGGTGCGCGGCTGATTCCTGCAATTCGAGCTGCCGGGTGCTCGCTTGCGAGACGAGGTACTGGCCAAACAGCGACCCGCCCGCGCCGAGCGCCACGCCGGCCAAAGACAACAGCGCCGGCCCCAAGGTTCCCCAAGATCCCATGGTCGGAGTCTCTCAGCGTCGGCTACGCAGAAACGATCCAAGGGCCAGACCAGTGCCCAGGCCGATCAAGGCACTGGCCGAGGTCCGCCATCGGCGCGATGCCCCCCGCAGCAGGCGTGGACGGCAGGCTGGGGGCACGCGGAGAGCGAGCCGGTGGCCCGGCGGCGACAGCGCGTGCGTGCTCCTCTCCCACGACGCTCGCGAAGCGACGACCGATGCGGCTTGCGGACGAACGGGCGATCCACGACGAGTGAGCCCTGCTCCAGTAGTCGCGGCCAGCCTTGCCGGTGAACATTCCGGCAAGCATGTCCCGCAGCAGACTCTCGGGGATCGTCCCGATTTCGAAGCCCATCCACGCATAGTTCATCATCAGATCGGCATAGACATGCCGTTTCCGCTCGTCCGGACCGACGATGTCCGTGTCGCCCCAGACAGGCTGGAAGAGCGCCATGGCGTCAAGCTCCAGCCGGACCAGCTCAAGGTAGTAGCTGCGAATCCCCTGGATCTGCTCTGCCCTGGCCTGTCGGTTCTGAACGATCAGGGACACCGCGACGCCGGCCAGCGCCAGTGCCGAGACGATCGCCGACGTGAAGCCGTACGCAGCACCGACCTGACTCCGCCGGTTCAGTCCACTCCCCGGGAGACGGAAATCTCCTCCAGCACGAAAGGCGACAACAGCACCACCATCAGTGCAATCACCGCAGCGGCGACCAACCCCAGAATCTTGGTCACCTGGCGAACCACCGTTGCTGTCCCCACCGGACGATGACGAACTATCAGGTCAATCACCCCCAGGTCGGCCTACCCCTGTGACTAGGCCGAGCTTGGGCAGCCCACTTCCAGCAGACATGCCCCGGTTCCCCCCACCTGCACAGCCGTGGGGGCTGGGTGTGGCCGTCGAGGCGGACGGTGAACCAGTGGGTGAGCTGACCAGTGATGCGGGCTCTCGGCCCAGCCGGCCTGGACGTGGACCCGCTCATGTGGCGCCTGAGGCGGATGCCCGATCACATCGGCGTTCGAGCCGGAACGGTCGCGATCTTGTATGTGGACCGTACCGATGGTGCAGTGACGCAGTCTGCCCCATGAGGCATCAGCCGTCCGGGATACAGCCATGGCCTGTTCGAGTGAGCCACGAGCCATGTGAGGCAGCCGGCACCGGGAGAGCGTGATCGGCTGGGACTCGGTGCCCCAAGTCGACGGCTGTGCCAGGGCGGACGGTACCGCCGGCCGGAGCGCGCCCGACGGGGTGCCTCCCGCGCAGAAAGTGAGTCTCCCTGATGTCCTGGCGGAGTTTCCGAGCGAAGGGTCCGGCCCTCGGCGCCCGGCGACCGCATCCGGGCCGCGTGCTGGCTGCGGCCGGGGCTGGCAGGCGGTGGCTCCTGCTGGGGGTCTGCCTGATCATGGCTGCCGTTGGCTCTAGCAACTCGATGGCCGCTGCCAACATCACGTCTTCGGCCAGGCGCTGCGACAAGGGGCCGACCGGCGTCGAGACCCGCGATCACTGGCTGCACTTCAGGGTGCCGCCCGGGCTGATGCCGGACCCGCAGTTCGACGGACGCCGGGCGAGGCTCCAGGTCCACCGCGTCCAGCCGGTGTACGCCCACGGCAAATGCCCTTCGGTGCCCACCCGGGCCGCGGTGCTGATCCACGGGCGCATCCAACCCGGCCCGGCAGCATTCGACCTACACCAGCCCACTCCGGAGGGCGACAAGCTCAGCGTGCAGGAAGGGCTCGCCCGCGCGGGAATCGACACCTTCGCCCCGAGCCTGCTCGGCTACGGCCGCTCGACGCGCTTCGGGACCGGCCTGGACGATCCCGGCAACGCAAGTCTCAGGCCCTACCTCCCGAACGGCACCTGTCCCTACCCCGAGGGGTGCGACCGCACCCACGCCCCGGTCTTCCCCCTCGACCAGCAGGGAGCGCTGCTCCTGACCAATCCGCTCGGCGGGCAAAGGCGCGCACATTCGAGCAACGTCCGCTTCGCACGCACCGACACCTTCGTACGCGACATCCGCCAGGTCATCGACGACGCCATCGCGCGCGCGAAGCCGACGGACGGCAAGGTCACCCTGCTCGGCTGGTCGGCCGGCGGGCAGCACGTCGCACGAACGCTGTATGCGACCAATCCGGTCCTTCCCGGAGGCTCCCAGTACATCGCGAAGGTGAACCGTGTCGTGTTCCTCGATTCGTTCTTCGGCACACCGACCGAAGAGACTCCGCCGCCAACCGGCTTCGCCACTTTCCCGCTGCAGGTCAACAACGCCGCGGCCGTTTCCGGGACCTGGCAAATGCCGCCGGAGCGCGAGGCCGCCTGCACCGGCCACGTCGTCCCGGGCAGTCAACAGCAGCTTTGGTCGCAGTTCCTGCAGTTGGAGACCGTGGGGGGCGAGTGGGGAGGGGACGACCCTGGGCATCCGACCGGTCTCAGCCGCTCGCCGACGTTCTCCAGCTACGGCTGGAACACCACCGTCGCGCAGCAGCTGACCACACCCTCGCTGGTCATCCACGGCCTCGAGGACACGGCCGCGCCGCCGACGAATTCCACCGCCATCTACAACAACCTCCCGGTGGCGAACAAAGTGCTCGTGCAAGTCCAGTGCGCCAGCCATGCGCTGCTGTACGAGGGCTGCTCCGGCCCGCGTTGCACGCCGAGATCTGGGGCGCCCTACGGTGGACGTCCGGGCGAACCCTGGGCCGGCCCGCATGCCACGCTCAAGGCCGCACTCATCGAGTGGATCAAGAGCGGAACCTTCAACGGCGCCGCGAACGGGCGGTTCATCGTCAATGAGAGTGGTGTGGCGAGCGCCAGCCCGTAGAGCAACCTCCGGGCCCTGAGATGACAGCGGTGAGGTTCCGCACGAGAGAACAGCGAGCCATTTTCATCGTGACGGTACAGGTCACGGCAGGGGCCCACGGCCCGGTGTCGACATAGGACGAGGCTCCCGGTAAGACATCAGCCGACCAAGATCCGATGCCCCAACCGGGAGCCTCACTGTGCTGTCGTACCCTGCAGCGATTCCGCTGTCCACACGTACCTTGAACCACCTCGCCGGGCTCATCCGCCGCCACCGTGAACGGTGCCGATCTCGATGGCGCCGCCTCGACCCCGGCCGCCAAGCCCTGCTCGCCCTGGCCCATCTGCGCAACGGCGACACCTACATCCGTCTGGCCTTCGGGTTCGAGATCGGTGTCAGTACCGCTTGGCGGTATGTCCGCGAGGCCGTCGGCCTGCTCGCCGCGACCGCCGACGACCTGGCCGCCGCCATGGTCAGGATCCGCGCGCTGGCGTACGCGATCCTCGGCGGCACCTTGATCCCGGTCGACCGGGTCGCCGATCAGAAGCCCTACTACTCCGGTAAACACCGACGTCACGGCGTGAACGTGCAGGTCATCGCGGACGCGGCCGGCCGACTCGTCTGGGCGTCCGCGGCACTGCCCGGATCCACCCATGACCTGACCGCGGCCCGCACCCACGGCATCATCGATGCGTTGACCAGCGCGAACGTGATGACCTTCGCTGCCAAGGCGTACCGGGGAGCCCGCGGCGGCGTCCGGACACCGTTCAAACGCCACCGCCACCGGCCGAACCCGTCGGTCCTGAAGAAGGCCGTCAACCGGGCACACGCCCGCATCCGCGCCTGCGGCGAACGCGCCAACGCCACCCTCAAGACCTGGAAAGTCCTGACCAAGCTGCGCTGTTGTCCGCGCCGAGCGACCGCGATCGTGCAGGCCATCCTCTTCCTACACCACGTCGAGAACCCGATCTACCGAGGATGAAGAACGCTCACCGATCATCAGGCAGCCCTGGTTCTTGATCTTCTTCCCTGGACAAGAGGAATGATCGTTCAAGGGCTGTCTCCATGACCAGGCGGGGTCGATACCGACCGGCCGCAGGTTAAAGATCAAGTTAGTCCTCGGGGTTCCGGCCGCGTGTTCCTGCTGTCGGGTTGTTGTTCCGTTGGTTGTCGGCGTTCCAGCTGGCCAGGAGGCGGATCACGTCGGCTTCGGGGGTGCCGGGTTGGGGGGTGTAGACACTGAGGATCTGGCTGGAGACGGCGTCGATGCGGAGGGTCTCGTAGGGCAGTGTGACCTCGCCGATGAGTGGGTGCCGGAAGGTCTTCGTGCCGGCTCGGGGGGTTCGTACGTCGTTGGTCGCCCAGCGCGTCCGGAATTCTGTGCTGCGGGTCGCGAGTTCTCCGATCAGTTCGGTCAGGTCGGGGTCGTCGGGGTGGCGGCCGGCCTCGATGCGCAGCATCGCCACGGTGTCGGCTGTGATCCGGTCCCACTCGGGGAACAGGTCCCGGGCTCCGGGCTCCTCGAGGAACAGGAAGCGGGCGCTGTTCGTCCGTCCGGGCAGGTCGTACACGGGTGCGAGGAGCGCACGCCCCAGTGTGTTGACCGCGAGGATATCGAACCGGCCGTTGAAGACCACTGCGGGTAGGTGGTCCATAGAGTCCAACAGCACCCGGATTCCGGGGGTGATGAGGTCTTTCGCTGCGCCGCGGCTCCGCTTACGGGCCGCGGGGGTCAGAGCGGCGAGCAGCCGGTCGAGGTGAGCGCGTTCGTCCTCGTCCAGACGCAGGACGCCGGCGACGGCGTCGACGACTCCGGCGGAGGGCCCGGTTGCCTGGCCGCGTTCGAGCCGCACGTAGTACTCCGGGCTGACCCCGGCGAGCAACGCGACCTCCTCCCTGCGCAGGCCTTTCACCCGACGGCGGGTG
This sequence comes from Streptomyces sp. NPDC052107, assembly GCF_040680215.1. Classification (NCBI taxonomy): domain Bacteria; kingdom Bacillati; phylum Actinomycetota; class Actinomycetes; order Kitasatosporales; family Streptomycetaceae; genus Streptomyces; species Streptomyces sp. NPDC052107. Next base: position 1,428 of record NZ_JBFAWG010000085.1, on the reverse strand, counting down.
CCCTGCGGAGGAAGGCCCGCGTCGGCGGGCGTGACCCGGGCGCGGCGGGTGGTGAGGAACTCGCGGACCGCTGCCCGCGCGGCCTCCTTCTCGTCCATGAGATCAAGGGTAGGCCCGGCCCGCGTCCCGGAAGGGGTCCCTGTGAGTACCCCTTTTCGCAGTGCCTGTCGGGATGCGGTGAACGGATGTTGGCTGGATGCCGGTGAGATCGAGATCGGCGCCCGGATGCCGTGGACACCGTCCCTCGCCGCTTCCCTCTGATGCACCTCCTTCGACACTCTCGACGAGAAACGAGTTCTCTGATGCAGCACGCCATACTGGGGAGCCTGCGGGTTTCCCGGATCGGTCTGGGTGCCATGTCCATGGCCGGCACCCTCCTCTCCGGCGGCGGCCTGGACGACGCTGAATCCATCCGCGCCATCCATCGCGCGCTCGACCTCGGCGTCACCCACATCGACACCGCTGAAAGCTACGGCCCGTACCACAGCGAGGAGATCGTCAGTCAGGCGCTGGAGGGTCGGCGCGACCAGGTCGTCCTCGCCACGAAGTTCGGCATCCTGTCCCATTCCGGGGATGGAACCGGCCTGTTCGACAGCAGTCCGGCCAACATCCGCACCGCCGTCGAGGGCTCCCTGAAGCGCCTGCGCACCGACCGGATCGACCTCTACTACCAGCACCGGGTCGACCAGAACACCCCCATCGAGGAAACCATCGGCACCGTGGCCGAGCTGGTCGCCGAAGGCAAGGTCCTGAGCATCGGCCTGTCCGAGGCCTCTCCGGAAACGATCCGCCGCGCCCACGCCGTGCACCCGATCGCCGCGTTGCAGACCGAATACTCCCTGTGGACTCGCGACGTCGAGGACGAGCTGCTGCCCCTGCTGCGCGAGCTGGGCATCGGCCTCGTCCCCTACGCGCCCCTCGGGCACGGGTTTCTGACCGGCCAGATCCGCACGCCGGAGGAGATCCCCGACGGCGACTGGCGCAAGACCAATCCGCGCTTCATCGGCGAGGCCTTCTACCAGAACCTGCAGCTCGTGGAGGAAGTACGGAACATCGCGGCCGAGGTCAGTGCCACCCCGGCACAGATCGCGCTGGCCTGGCTGGTGGCCCAGGGCGGGGACATCGCCCCGATCCCCGGCAGTAGGCGAGTAGCTCGCGTCGAGGAGAACGCCGCCGCCGACGGCGTCATCCTGACCGCCGACCAGTTGCAGCGGCTCGACACCCTCACGCCGGCCACCGGCGCCCGACACGACGACTTCAACGAGTCCACGATCGACCGCTGAACCCAGCGTCAGCGCGTGTGCCTCAACCAGCCCGAACACCGGACCCCAACGGGGTTGTGAACAGCTGCCGCGGAACAGCGTACGAGTGTGTTCTGGCGCGGATGAGTGAGTGTTCGGGCTGTGGTGGGCGTACGGGGAACGATAG
>NZ_JBFAWG010000084.1:0-22861 GCF_040680215.1 Streptomyces sp. NPDC052107 | reverse complement strand
ATGGTACTGCAGGGGGGACCCTGTGGGAGAGTAGGACGCCGCCGAACAATCTTTGAGAAAGGCCCACGCCGTCCGGCGTGGGCCTTTCTGCGTTTAGGGTTGGTCCATGCGCTATGACCTCGTCATCTTCGACAACGACGGCGTGCTCGTCGACAGCGAGCCCATTTCCAACCGGCTGCTGGCCGGCTATCTGACCGAGTTGGGGTACCCGACGTCGTACGAGGACTCCATCCGGGACTACATGGGCTCGGCGATGCACCGGATCCATGAGCTCGTGCTGGAGCGGACCGGACAGCGGCTGCCGGACGACTTCGACGACGTGTTCCACGCGCGCGTGTTCGCCGCGTTCGAGCGGGAGTTGCGGCCCGTGGCGGGCGTGGCCGGCGTACTGGAGAAGCTGGCCGCGGACGAGGTGCCGTACTGCGTGGCTTCCTCCGGGAGTCATGCGCGGATCCGGGTCGGGCACCGTACGACCGGGCTCGACCGGTGGTTCGCGCAGGAGCGGATCTTCAGCTCCGAGGACGTGGGGCGCGGGAAGCCCGCGCCCGATCTCTTCCTGTACGCCGCGGAGCGCATGGGGGTGGCGCCGGAACGGTGCCTGGTCGTGGAGGACTCCCCGCTGGGCGTCCAGGCGGCGGTGGCGGCCGGGATGACGGTCTACGGGTTCACCGCGATGACGCCGGCGGCGAAGCTGGCGGGCGCCGACCAACTCTTCTCCACCATGGGCGAGTTGGCTGACCTGCTGGTTTGACGGAAGCCATCGTCCGGCGCCTGACAATTGTCATGCGGACGTCCGGACGATCGTTTCTACTGGCGCACCCCCCATGGCGGCGAAGCTGAGGGCATGGCGAAGAACACGGGGGCCCAGGGCCGGACCGAGCGGCAGCGGAAGCAGAACCCGAGTGTGCTGGACAACTTCAAGCCGCTGGTCCTGGACGTGGCGGTGCCGCTCGGCTCGTACTACCTCTTCAAGGACGCCTTCGGGATGAGCACCTTCGCGGCGCTGGCCTGGAGCAGCGTGGTGCCGGCGCTGCGAACCGTGTGGGGCCTGGTGAAGGAGCGGAGGACCAACGCCCTGGCCGGGCTCATCCTGGTCGTCAACGTCGTCTCCCTGCTGCTGAGCTTCGTGTCCGGTGACCCGCGGCTGATGCTCGCCAAGGACAGCGGGGTCAGCAGTGTCGTCGCCTTCGGGATCCTCGTCTCCGTGTGGCTGGGGAAGCCGATGATGACCGCGGGTATGAAGCCTTTCCTGGTGAAGGGGGACGCGGTCAAGGAGGCCGCCTGGGAGGGGCTCGTCTCCGGGACCTCGGACCGGTCCGCGGCCTTCCGGAGCAAGGAGAAGGCGTTCTCGGTCGTCTGGGGGCTGGTGCTGCTCGCCGAGTGTGTCGCCCGGGTCGTGGGTGCGTACACCATTCCCGTGGACACGATGGTGTGGCTCGGCAGTGTCTTCCTCATCGGTGCGATGGTGATCGGGTTCGTGGTGAGCGGGGGCCTGGCCGTCGTGCCGATGGAGGAGATGCTGGCCGCCGAGGTCGAGGCGGGCAGGGCCGAGGCTGCCAGGGCCGGGACGCCGGCGGCCGGGACGTCCGAGGCCGGGACGCCCGAAGTCGCTGACGCCGCCTGAGCCTTCACTCGGTAAAGCTGAAGGAAATTCATCTTTGGCTGGATCTACCCACAGGTAGCCCGGGGCCCTACGCTCGCCGCCATGACTGATGTGCTGCGGCGCGGCAGGGCCGCGCTGGCGTTCAGCTTCTTCGCTCAGGGCGCCACCTTCGCCCTGCTGGTGACGCGGATCCCGGCCATCCAGGACCGGTACGGCGTCTCCGACGCGCTGCTGCCGGTCTTCCTGGCCGCCGTACCGATCCTCGCCGGTGTCGGCAGTGTGACCACTGAGCAGTTGGTGAAGCGAATACGGCCCAGCCGGCTGCTGCGCTGGTCCCAGCCGGTCGTACTGCTGGCGCTGCTCGGCGCCGGGGCGGGCGGCCACATCGCGGAGCTGGCGGTGGCGCTGGGCGCGTTCGGGCTGGCCGTGGGGGCGCTGGACGCCTCCATGAACATGCTCGGGGTGAGCCTGCAGCGGTCGTACGGGCGCAGCATCATGCTCAGTTTCCATGCCGCGTACAGCCTGGGCGGGATCCTGGGGGCCTCGCTGGCGTGGGCCGGGGCGCACTGGCATCTCGCGCTGTGGGTGTCGTATCTGCCGGTGGTGGCCGTACTGCTGCCGGCGACGCTCGTGGGGAGCCGGTGGTACGTCGACGGGGGTCCGGCACCCGTGGGGGAGGAACAGGGCCAGGGCGCGGGTGTCGTCTTCAAGCTGCTGCTGCCGCTGTGTCTGGTGATGACCTTCGCCTACATCGGGGACTCGACCGTCTCCAACTGGAGCGCGAAGTATCTGAAGGACGTGCTGGGCAGCTCGGAGCAGCTGGCGACGGTGCCGTACAACGTGTACATGGTGACCACGCTGCTGGGGCGGACCATCGGGGACTTCGGGGTACGGCGGTTCGGGGCCGTGGCGGTCGTACGGCTCGGGACGCTGGTGGCGGCCGGCGGGTTCGCGGTGGTGGCCTCGGCGCCCGGAGCGTGGGTCGGGATGCTCGGATTCACACTCTTGGGTCTGGGGCTGTGCGTGCTGGTGCCGCAGACGTTCGCGGCCGCGGGGCGGCTGTTCCCGGGAGCTTCGGATGCGGCCATCGCGCGGCTGAACATTTTCAATTACGTGGGTTTTCTGATCGGTTCGCCGTTGGTGGGTGCTCTGGGCGATGCCTGGAGCTATCGGGGCGCCATGCTCGTGCCGATGGTGTTGGTGCTGGTGACGTTGGTGTACGCCAGGTCGTTCGCCGCTCGACCTGACCGATACGGTGGCGGTCATGAGCGGCCGCGCACAGCTGATGTGGGACGAGGCAGTAACGGGCTATGACTTCGGCCCGGACCATCCGATGGATCCGGTCCGGCTGGCACTGACCCGGAAACTGGTGGGTGCCTTCGGGCTCGACCGGGAGATGGAGGTCGTCGCGGCCAAGCCGGCGGGGGAGTCGACGCTGCGGCTGGTCCATCGCGAGGACTACATCGACGCGGTGAAGGCGGCGTCGGCGGACCCGGCGGGGGCCGATGGGTCGTACGGGCTGGGGACTCTTGATGATCCCGCGTTCGCGGGGATGCACGAGGTGTCCGCGCTGATCGCCGGGCAGTCGGTGGGGGCGGCGGAGGCGGTGTGGCGCGGCGACGCCGATCACGCCGTGAACTTCGCGGGCGGTCTGCATCATGCGATGCCGGGTGGGGCCTCGGGGTTCTGTATCTACAACGACGCCTCGCTGGCCATCGCCCGGCTGCTGGAGCTGGGGGCCGAGCGGGTCGCGTATGTGGATGTCGACGTGCATCACGGGGACGGGGTGCAGGCGGCGTTCTGGGAGGATCCGCGGGTTCTGACGATCTCGTTGCACGAGCATCCTCGTACGTTGTTCCCGCAGACGGGCTGGCCGGAGGAGACGGGCGCCGGGGCAGGTGAGGGAGCGGCCGTGAATCTCGCCCTGCCGGCGGGGACCGGGGACGCGGGGTGGTTGCGGGCGTTTCATGCGGTGGTGCCGGAGCTGCTGGCGGAGTTCCGGCCGCAGGTGCTGGTGTCGCAGCACGGGGCGGATACGCACTTCGAGGATCCGCTCGCGCACCTCGCTGTGTCGTTGGACGCGCAGCGGGCTGTGCAGGTGGCGTGTCATGAGATGGCGCATGAGTACGCCGGGGGGAAGTGGGTCGCGCTCGGGGGCGGTGGATACGCGGTGGTCGATGTCGTGCCGCGGTCCTGGACGCATCTGGTGGGGATCGCTGCGGGGAGGCCGGTGGCGCCGGAGGCGATGATCCCGGAGGCGTGGCGGCAGGAGGTGTTCGCTCGGACCCGGCAGTTGGGGCCGCAGCGCATGACCGATGGGCGGTGGCCGGTGAGCTGGGCGTCCTGGGAGGCCGGGTACGACCCCGCTGATCGCTTGGATCAGGCCGTACGGGCTACACGTCGGGCGGCGTTTCCGTTGCGCGGCCTGCTGCCCTGAACGACCAGGGGGTACGGGCTCCCGGCGGCACGATGGCTCTCTGGTGTGTACGCCAACCGTGCGCATTTCCCCGGATTCCCGCCCGTCCCCTCCTCCCATGCGTCACCATCGCATCCGTGTTGACCAGCGGAGCTCTGCGCGCGCATCTGCTGGCTGTTCGGCTTGCCGGGGAGGTGGGGACCTCTCGGGAGGACAGTCTGCGGAGTTATCGGCTGTTCGCGGCCCGGGATCCTCGGGTGCTGATCGGGATCGATCCCGAAGGGGCCTGGGGGCAGGCGGAGTTGCTTGAGCTGATGGCGGAGAAGTGTGGGGTCTCGGGCGACCCTCGGCACACTTCGGGGCCGGATGTGATCGATCCGGAGCGGACGCTGGCCGCGCTGGATCTCTTCGCGGGGCGGATCCGGGAGGTGGCCAGGCGCGGCGCACCCGTGTTGTTCGGGACCGGGCATCCGCAGCGGCTGCTCGGGTTCTACGCCGGCTTGGCGGACGCGCTCTCGGCGGCGGGGTGTGACGTGCTCACTCCCGCGCAGGGTCGTCGTGTCGACATATTGACCCAGTTCGGTCTACGTACGCATCACCTCGGCTACGCACGGCGGGTTGGGTTGGTGCGGGAAACCGGCGATGGGCGCCCCGGTTGTGAGCCTGGCGTGCACAGTCATTCGCCGCTGCCGGTTCGGGTCGTGCTGGAGGCCGCGGCGGAGGGTGGGGGGCCGTTGCCCGAGCTGGTCGTCGGGGATCACGGGTGGGTCTGCGCTGCTGGTCAGCTGGGGTTCGAGGCAATCGGGCTGGCCGACACCGACGATCCGGCGCTGTTCGTGGGGGAGGCGGAGGGGCGCGTGTCCGTCGTCGTTCCGGTTGATGACGCCGTGCGGTCCGAGTACTACCGGCCTCTCACCCGCTACGTACTCAAACGAGCGCGTCTGTCACAGTAGGCCTGCGATGGGTGCACCTCTTCCCCACTTGCATCACCCGCCCCTACATTGGGGAGTGAGCACGCAACGACGAAGAGTCACCGGAAGGGGAAGCCGGTGGCCGTCGAGTGCGGAAGGTTCAGGTGTGTCATGGCTGCAGCTGACGAGAGGCCTCTGAACGAGGTCGTGTTCCTTACCGTGGCGGAGGTCGCCTCGGTGATGCGAGTGTCGAAGATGACCGTGTACCGCCTGGTGCACAGCGGTCATCTGCCCGCGATCCGGGTCGGGCGGTCGTTCCGTGTCCCGGAGCAAGCGGTACACGAGTACCTCCGTGACAGCTATGTGGGGGTGGAGACAGCCTGACGGCAACCCCGTGGTGACCCCCGGGTGCCCCGGGGTACCACCCTCGATTACGACCTCGGCGCTTGGTTGGGTAGGCTAGCCCCTCGTAGGTCGTGTGGGCCCATGGCGCCCAAACAACCGAGTGATGAGAAGTGAGCGAGGGTAGTCGTGGGCTCTGTTATCAAGAAGCGGCGCAAGCGGATGGCCAAGAAGAAGCACCGCAAGCTGCTCAAGCGCACGCGCGTTCAGCGCCGCAACAAGAAGTAAGCGGCGTCGCGAGAGCGTGTCACGCGTATCTGTGGCCTCCCATCGGCACGATGGGGGGCCACAGGCACATCCGGGGAACCAGGCATGCTCCGGGAACCCGTCATATGCCGATGAGTGAATTTCCGTCACTTCGTGCATCGGGCGGTCATCACAGCGCAACATCGACCCGCTAGGTTGGCCGTACGCATCACGTACGAGGGAAGGCGCTGATCTTGGGGAAGGTCGTGCTCGTCACCGGAGTGGCCCGGCAACTGGGCGGCCGGTTCGTACGGCGGATCCAGCGGGATCCGGAGGTCGACCGGGTGATCGCCGTGGACGCGGTGCCGCCGGCGCACCATCTGGGCGGGGCGGACTTCATCCAGGCCGACATCCGGCAGCCGACCATCGCCCGGGTGCTGGCAGAGACGGGCGCCGACACGGTCGTCCACATGGACGTGACCGGCACGGCGCTGGGCAGCGGCAACCGGGCCACGGTCAAGGAGACCAACGTCATCGGCACCATGCAGCTGCTCGGCGCCTGCCAGAAGTCGCCGAGCGTGAAGCGGCTGGTGGTGAAGTCCAGCACCAATGTCTACGGGTCCGCGCCGCGGGATCCCGCCGTGTTCACCGAGACGACCCCGCCGAAGTCGCTGCCGAGCGGCGGCTTCGCCAAGGACACCGTCGAGGTCGAGGGCTATGTGCGCGGGTTCGCCCGGCGGCGGCCGGACGTCGCCGTGTGCGTGCTGCGGTTCGCCAACATCCTCGGGCCGGCCGCCGACACCCCGCTCGCCTCCTACTTCGCGTTGCCCGTCCTGCCGACCGTGTTCGGCTACGATCCGCGGCTGCAGTTCGTGCACGAGGACGACGTCGTCGAGGTGCTCAGGATCGCCTCGCACGAACCGCGCCGGGGCACCCTCAACAGCGGCACGTTCAACATCGCCGGGGACGGTGTGCTGCTGCTCTCGCAGTGCTCCCGGCGGCTCGGGCGGCCGACCGTGCCGCTGCTGCTGCCGGCGGTCACCTGGGCGGGTTCGCTGGTGCGTACGCTCGGTATGACGGACTTCTCGCCGGAGCAGATCCGGCTGCTCACGCACGGGCGGGTGGTGGACACGGTCCAGATGCGCGACACGCTGGGCTTCACGCCCAGGTACACGACGGCGGAGACGTTCGCGGACTTCGCACGCGGCCAGGGACCCGGGCTGGTGCCGCCGGAGGCCCTCACGGGGGCCGTCGACCGGATCGCCGCGCTGGCCGCCAGGGGCGGCGGCCGGCCCACGACGCACAGCGCCGACTAGCGCCAACCGAGGAGCGCAGCAACGATGGCGGACGCCAAGGTCATTCCGTTCGACGACGACCGGTCCCGCGGGGGCGCGGTGCAGCGCCCGGCGCGGCGCCGGAGCACGGGCAGCCGACGCGGCGGCCTCGGTGAGGCCGGGGAGATGGGTGAGGTCCAGCCCCTGCCGGGTCGGGGCCGGGCACGGGAAGATGGGCCTGTGAGCCGCGAGGAGAAGCCGGAGGAGCCGCTGGAGCGGTCGGGTGCCGACGGGCGGGACGGCGGCCTGGAGCGGCGTGTGGCGGCCGGGCTGGCCTTTCTGCGGCGCCGGCTGACCGGGGACTACGACGTCGACGACTTCGGTTACGACGAGGAGCTGACCGACCAGGTCCTGATGTCGCTGCTGCGGCCGGTGTACGAGAAGTACTTCCGGGTCGAGGTGAAGGGCATCGAGAACATCCCGGCGGAGGGCGGGGCGCTGATCGTCGCCAACCACTCCGGGACGCTGCCGCTGGACGGGCTGATGATGCAGGTCGCGGTGCACGACCGCCATCCGGCCGACCGTCATCTACGGCTGCTGGCCGCCGACTTGGTCTTCGTGCTGCCGGTGGTCAACGAGCTGGCCCGCAAGCTGGGGCACACCCTGGCCTGCGCGGAGGACGCCGAGCGGCTGCTGGCTCAGGGTGAGCTGGTCGGGGTGATGCCGGAGGGCTTCAAGGGCATCGGGAAACCTTTCAGCGAACGGTACAAGTTGCAGCGGTTCGGGCGGGGCGGCTTTGTGTCGACCGCGCTGCGGCAGGGGGTGCCGATCATTCCGTGCTCGATCGTGGGGGCGGAGGAGATCTACCCGATGATCGGCAACGCGAAGACGCTGGCGCGGTTGCTGGGCTTCCCGTACTTCCCGCTGACGCCGACGTTTCCGTGGCTGGGGCCGCTCGGTGCGATTCCGTTGCCGACCAAGTGGACGATTCAGTTCGGGCAGCCGATTCCGACGGACGGGTATCCGGCGGAGGCGGCCGAGGATCCGATGCTGATGTTCAACCTGACCGACCAGGTGCGGGAGCAGATTCAGCACACGCTGTACAAGCTGTTGGTGCAGCGGCGCTCGGTGTTCTTCTGAGTTCTTGCCCACCCGCCAACCCGCCCGCGTACGGCAACGACACCGGGGGCGCCCCGCTCGGGTGGGGCGCCCCCGGTGTCGTTGCCGTATCGGCGTCAGTGCGTGTCCTCGCTGTCGATGCCCAGGCCCGGCAGGAGGCCGGGGAGGAGCGGGGGAAGGGTGATGTCGGGGGCGGTGGAAGGGGGTTTGCTGGTGGACGGGGCGCTGGTGCCGGTGCCCGTCTTCGGTGGGTCCAGCAGGCCGCCCGTGTCGCCGCCGAGCAGACCCTCGCCGCTGCTGCCGGTGGCGGAGCCGCTCGGGTCGCCCGGGCGTGCGTGCCGGCCGGAGGACGGGGTGGTGCCGGAGGAGCTGGGCGCAGTCGACCGGTGGCTGCCGGAGGAGCCGGTGGAGGCCGAGCCGGAGCCCTGACGCTTGCCGTCGCCGCCCTGGGCGGGTGCCTGCGGGAGCAGGGACTGCAGCGGGGCGACCTCTTGGTCTATGGCGTCGAACACCGACGACACCTGCTCTTTGACATCCCCGAGCTGCACGGGCAGCTTGTCGCTGAGCGCGCTCCAGGCCTCGCGGTGGGAACGGGAGAACGTGGACAGCGCCTGGATCGGGCCGAGCGACTTGGGGTCGGCCTCATACGCCTCGTGGAGCAGGCGGTGGCCCTCGGTGACGTCCTGCTGCATGCCGGAGAGCGTGCGGCGGATCTCGCCGATGGACTCGTGGTCCAGGTGGCCGCCGCGGCCGCGCTCCAGCAGCCGGCGGGCCTCGTTGAGCCGGGTGGAGGCCTGGTCGAGGTAGGTCTGGCCGCGCTGGTCGGCGCCGTTGGCCAGGTAGTTGAGCTTGAAGTCCTCGATGCCGCGTTTGAGGCCGTAGAGGGAGTCACCGGGAAGGGCGTCCGAGCTCGCGGCGGCGACTCCGCCGAAGGCTCCCGCGGCCACGCCCACGCTGAGTCCGCCCGCCGCGAGCCCCTTGGTCAGCCGGGAACGCGGGCGGAGCTTGCCCAGCGGGCTCGCCCGGTGCGCGCCCCGGGACCGGGAAGAGCGTTGTTCCGGTACGGACGCGTCCGCCGCCCCGGTGCCCTCCTGGAGCATGGCCTCCATCGCGGCCACCAGCTGGGCGCGCTGCACGACCTTGACCTCGGGATCGAGGTGTGGCTTCGGCAGCGCGCCGAGGTCCGATGCCAGGGCCAGCAGCTCGCCCCGCTCGGTCCGCTCCTCGGCGGTCGGCGGCGAACCCGCCGGTGGTACGGACTGCTCTGCCGCCGTGTCCCGGTCGGACTGTTCTTCCAGGGCCTGGGCGAAGGCGTTCGCCCGCCGGTGCGCCGATACGTTCGCGATCACTGGCGGCACCTCCTCTCGTCATGACGGTCGACTCCCCAGGGGGTCCTGAGGGTTGCACGCCCGCGACCACTTCACGCGATCGAGCGATCAGGGTCGGCCAGGACGTGACCACAGGGAGCCTGTATCCCGCACAACGACTGGCGCGGCATTTGGGTTACGCACGGCGGATGCCCGGATCGTAAAGGCAACGGGCGTTCACGGAACGTGAGTTGAGTGTTGCCGAGAGTTGCCTGTCTTTCAGCGGGCGTCGTCCGGCAGCAGACGGGCCAGCGTGCGTACGGCGCGGTACTGGAGGGTCTTGATGGCGCCCTCGTTCTTGCCCATGACGCGGGCGGTCTCGGCGACGGAGAGGCCCTGGAGGAAGCGGAGTGTCACGCACTCCTGCTGCTGCGGGTTGAGCCGGCGTACGGCGTCCAGCAGGGCGGCGTTCGACAGCGACTCCAGGACGGAGTCCTCCGGGGAGCGCTCGACCTCGTTGGCGTCGAGCATCTCGCCGGTGGTGACCTCCAGGCGGAAGCGGCTGGACTTGAAGTGGTCGGCGACGAGGTTGCGGGCGATCGTCACCAGCCAGGCTCCGAAGTCGCGGCCCTGCCAGGTGAAGGTGCCGATCCTGCGCAAGGCCCGCAGAAAGGTCTCGCTCGTCAGGTCCTCGGCGGTGGCCCGGCCGCCGACGCGGTAGTAGATGTACCGGTACACCGTGTCGCTGTACTGGTCGTACAGCCGGCCGAAGGCCTCGGCCTCGCCGGCCTGGGCGCGCTCGACCAGGTCCATCATCCGGGCGCTGTCGCTGTCCGCGGCCGGGCGGCGGGTGGTGGCGGCGCCGGTGGAGCGCCCTCGTTTACCCACGGTGGCGCTGCCTTCAGCCAGTGCGTAGCACGGGCCGACGGGCGCGGCGGTGGCGAGGGCGGGGACGGCGTACGCGGTGGGGACGAGGCCGCGCAGCGTCAGTTTGACCGTTGCGCGCAGCGTAGCCAGGCCCGAGGCGTCAACCCCGACGTGTGGGTACACGGGACTCCCAGAGGCAGAGCTTCCATCACGTGCAGTGCGGGACCTTTCACCCGTCGTAGCGACGGAGGGGTACCGGATTGCGTCTGAGGAGAATAACGCTTCGTGCAGGCACTGCTACACCGAGTTGCTCAAATCATCGATTGCGTCGCATCTGTTACCGATTGACGCCACCTCAAGTGCCGTAGTCTGATCGCTTGTTGACCGAAATCTGGCCGGTTTCGGCGAGGTACAGCGCGTGTTGAAGTGGCCGCGGCATAATCCGGGCGCAGCTGCGTATGGCGGCATGCCGGAGGGCGGGGCGGTGAGTACCCGAGGGGCGCGGGGAACCGCGCGACCGGCCACGGCGGACCCGCCCGGCAACGACGCACGGCCCCTACGGCGGTGATCCGTGCCGGCCGACCAGGACTTGTGCGGTGCTCCGTGCCCCGCCGACCAGGACTTATCGGCGCCGACGGCTCAGCGCGATCGCCGCCGCGGTGCCACCGGCCACCGCGCCCACGCCCGCCGCCGCCGGAATGCCGACCTTGGCCGCCTTCCGGCCGGTGCGGTAGTCCCGCAGGCGCCAGTCCTTCTCGCGGGCGTGCTTGCGCAGCTTGGCGTCGGGGTTGATGGCGTAGGGGTGGCCGACGAGGGAGAGCATCGGGATGTCGTTGTGGCTGTCGCTGTAGGCGGCGCAGCGGGAGAGGTCGAGGCCCTCGGCCGCGGCCAGCGCGCGGACCGCCTCCGCCTTCGCAGGGCCGTGCAGCGGCTCGCCGACCAGCTTGCCGGTGTAGATGCCGTCCACCGACTCGGCCACCGTGCCGAGCGCGCCGGTGAGGCCCAGGCGGCGGGCGATCACCTGGGCGATCTCCACCGGGGCCGCCGTGACCAGCCACACCTTCTGCCCGGCGTCCAGGTGGGCCTGGGCCAGGGCGCGGGTGCCGGGCCAGATGCGGTCGGCCATGTACTCGTCGTAGATCTCCTCGCCGATCGACTCCAGCTCGGCGACCCGGTGACCCTTGACGATCGACAGCGCCGAGTCGCGGGCGTCCTGCATGTGCTCGGGGTCCTCGACACCGGCCAGCCGGAACCAGGCCTGCTGCCAGGCGAACTTGGCGAGGTCGCGCGTCTCGAAGAACTTCCGCTTGTACAGGCCCCGGCCGAAGTGGAACAACGCGGCGCCCTGCATGACGGTGTTGTCGAGGTCGAAGAAGGCAGCCGCCTTGTCGTCGCCGATGACGGGGAACTCCGGTTCCCTGTCGGCGGCCTGCGGGGTTTCCTGCGCCTCCTGCGAGGACTTGCGGGCAGCCTCCGCCGAGGCCTCGCCTGCCAACACGCTGCGCGCCGTGGCGGAGCGCCTACGGGGAGTGAGCCATCCGAGAGCGGCCATGTCGTGAGCATAGCCAGTTTGTTCGGTGCTTCCGGCAGTCCAGAGGTTGGATGCGTGTGAACTCTCCGCGACCGAGCCGTTAAAGAGCTGATCCGAAGCGTGCGCGGCACGCGCGACAATGGCCGGTATGAGTCCACTTTTCCGCCGTAAGGTCGACGCCGCCGATCCCCGTGACCGGCTCGTCACGCTGATCCGCAAGCCCGGCTGTCATCTCTGCGACGACGCGCGGGTCGTGATCGAGAAGGTCTGCGGAGAACTCGGCGTGTCCTGGGAGCAGAAGGACATCACCGAGGACCGAGACCTCCACGACCAGTACTGGGAGCAGATCCCGGTCGTACTGATCGATGGTGAACAGCACACCTTCTGGCGCGTGAACGAGGAGCGGCTGCGCCGGGCACTGACCGACTAGTCCAAACCGGCCGGAAAGTCGCTTAGGATCGACGGCGGTCTGATCTCGGGGGCGGGATTCGTGAGGAGAGTGTGCGGTTTTGCCCCCAGTAACGAAGGAGCGTCGGTGTGTATGCACCGGTTCCCGTCGAGGGCGTGACAGGTGCGTGACGCCGGTCACTTCTGCCGGGCAAATCGGACACCATCTTTGTGCACGCGTTCACAAAGACATAGCCTGCTGTCGACGGGGCGGTCTGGGGACGTATGACCGCCTGCAGCCCCGCTCTACCCGCAGGAGCACCGTGGCAACTGGCCGAACACACCGACCGGCGACCCGTAGCCGAGGGATTCCCGAGGCCACCGTCGCCAGGCTTCCGCTGTACCTCCGAGCCCTGACCGCACTGTCGGAGCGCTCGGTACCCACGGTCTCCTCCGAGGAGCTGGCGGCCGCGGCGGGGGTCAACTCCGCCAAGCTGCGCAAGGACTTCTCGTACCTGGGCTCCTACGGAACGCGCGGTGTCGGCTACGACGTGGAGTATCTCGTCTACCAGATCTCCCGTGAACTCGGCCTGACCCAGGACTGGCCGGTTGTGATCGTCGGTATCGGTAACCTCGGCGCCGCCCTGGCCAATTACGGCGGGTTCGCCTCCCGTGGTTTCCGGGTGGCCGCACTGATCGACGCCGATCCGGCGATGGCCGGAAAGCCGGTCGCGGGCATCCCCGTGCAGCACACGGACGAGCTAGAGAAGATCATCAAGGACAACGGGGTGTCCATCGGCGTCATCGCCACCCCCGCCGGTGCCGCCCAGCAGGTCTGCGACCGGCTCGTGGCATCCGGGGTCACCTCCATCCTGAACTTCGCGCCGACCGTGCTGTCCGTCCCGGACGGCGTCGACGTGCGCAAGGTCGACCTCTCGATCGAACTGCAGATCCTCGCCTTCCACGAGCAGCGCAAGGCCGGCGAGGAGACCCCCATGGAGACCGCGGTGGGCGAGGGCACGCTGCCCGCGGCCGCTCCCCGCGGCGCAGCCGCCGACGATTCCGCCGACCAGGGGCCCGACGGGGACGTACCCGCCGTGATGCCGGCATGAGTCTCCTCGTCGTCGGACTGAGCCACCGCAGCGCGCCGGTCAGCGTGCTGGAGCGGGCAGCGCTGAGCACGGACGCCCAGATCAAGCTGCTGCAGGACACGGTCGCCGCCGAGCCGGCCACCGAGGCCGCGGTGCTCGCCACCTGCAACCGCATCGAGCTGTACGCCGACGTGGACAAGTTCCACGCCGGTGTCGCCGAGCTGTCCACGCTGCTCGCCCAGCACAGCGGCGTCGGCCTGGAGGAGCTCACCCCCTATCTGTACGTGCACTACGAGGACCGGGCCGTCCACCACCTGTTCTCGGTGGCCTGCGGCCTGGACTCGATGGTCGTCGGCGAGGGCCAGATCCTCGGGCAGATAAAGGACTCGCTGGCCAAGGCGCAGGAGCTGCACACCGTCGGCAAGCTGACGAACGACCTGTTCCAGCAGGGTCTGCGGGTCGGCAAGCGCGCCCACTCCGAGACCGGCATCGACCGCGCCGGCCAGTCCCTGGTCACCTTCGGCCTGGAGCAGCTGGCCGCCGGCGGAGCCGTCGAGGACTGGGCCGCGGGCAAGAAGGCGCTGGTCATCGGCGCCGGATCGATGTCCTCGCTGGCCGCCGCCACGCTGGCGCGGGCCGGGGTCGCCGAGGTCGTCGTCGCCAACCGCACCTTCGAGCGCGCCGAGCGGCTCGCCCGGATATTGACCGAGGCCGACGACAACGCGGTGACCGCCCGCGCGGTACGGATGGACGCCGTGCCGGGCGAGCTGACACGTGCCGACGTCGTCGTCTCCTGCACCGGGGCGACCGGCCTGGTGCTCACGGCGGAGGCGGTCGCACAGGCGGTCGAGGGCCGCACCGGCACCCCCGTCGCCGAGGTCGCCGACAGCGCTCGTACGACCGATGACCGCAGTGCCCGTACGACCCCGAAGGCCACCGCGGCCCCCCTGCCGCCCACCACCGTCGGCACCGACGAGAACTGCCCCCTGGACCTGGCCGCCGTACAGCCCGGCTTCTCCCTCATGGGCGAGGCCGCCGTCGCCGGCATGGACGCGGCCACCCTGGAGCAGCACGCGGCCTGGGCCGCAGGCAAAACGATCGACCGCCCGGGCCGCCGCAGCCCCGAGGCGGACGCCGAGCTGATCACCGCGCTCGCCGCGACCGCCGCGACCGTGGGCCGGATCCCCGAGCGGCGCAGGCCGGAGCCGCCGGCCGAGCGCCCGGCGCCCTTCTTCTTCCTGCTCGACCTGGCCATGCCCCGGGACATCGACGCGGCCGTGCACCGGCTGGCCGGGGTGCGGCTCGTGGACATCGAGTCGCTGGCGGAAGCCTCCGCCGACGCCCCGATGGCGGCCGACGTCGACGAGGTTCGGCGTATCGTCTCCGACGAGGTCACGGCCTTCGGAGCGGCCCAGCGGGCGGCGCACATCACGCCGACCGTGGTCGCGCTGCGCACCATGGCCGCCGACGTCGTCGCCAGTGAGATCGCGCGGCTCGACGGCCGCCTGCCCGACCTGGACGAACGCCAGCGCGGCGAGATCCGGCAGGCCGTGCACCGGGTCGTCGACAAGCTGCTGCACTCGCCGACCGTACGGGTCAAGCAGCTCGCGGCCGAGCCCGGCGGAGCCGGGTACGCGGACGCGCTGCGCACCCTGTTCGACCTCGACCCCGAGACGGTCGCCTCCGTCTCCCGGGCCGAGGACAGCACAGACAAGAAGGACCGACCGGCATGACTGAGAAGGCTTTGAGACTGGGAACCAGGCGGAGCAAGCTCGCCATGGCCCAGTCCGGGCAGGTGGCGGAGACCGTCCGCCGGGTGACCGGGCGGCCCGTGGAGCTGGTCGAGATCACCACGTACGGCGATGTCTCCCGCGAGGCGCTCGCGCAGATCGGCGGCACCGGCGTGTTCGTCACGGCGCTGCGCGACGCGCTGATACGGGGCGAGATCGACTTCGCGGTTCATTCGCTCAAGGACCTCCCGACCACGCAGCCCGAGGAACTGGCCCTGGCCGCCGTACCGGTGCGCGAGGACCCGCGGGACGTGATCGTCGCCCGGGACGCGCTGAAGTTCACCGACCTGCCGCGCGGCGCGCGCATCGGCACCGGTGCGCCGCGCCGCATGGCGCAGCTGAACGCGTACGCCCGCGCCCACGGCCTGGACATCGAGACGGTCCCGATACGCGGCAACGTCGACACCCGGATCCGGTACGTCCACGACGGCGAACTCGACGCCGTCGTCCTGGCCGCCGCCGGACTGAACCGGATCGGCCGGATCGACGAGGTGACCGACTTCCTGTCGGTCGACACGGTTCTGCCCGCCCCCGGCCAGGGGGCCCTGGCGATCGAGTGTGCCGCGGACGACGCGGACCTGATCGCGGCGCTCGGTGAACTCGACGACCCGTTCACCCGGGCCGCCGTGACCGCCGAACGGTCACTGCTCGCCGCCCTGGAGGCCGGCTGCAGCGCCCCTGTGGGCGCGCTGGCCGACCTTCCCCCACTCTCGGCTCCGCTCGAGCGGGGGGACCCCCAGGCCGACGGGCAGATTGTCAAGGAAATGCGCCTGCGCGGCGTCGTCGGCACGACCGACGGCACCCGCATGGTGCAGTTGTCCACCACCGGTCCCGTGCCCCAGACGCACGACCAGGCGCTGGCACTCGGTCGCGACCTCGCCACCGAGATGCTCGCCCAGGGCGCGGCCGGTCTGATGGGGGAGCGAGCACAGTGAGCCCCACCGCCCTTCCTGCCGCCGGTCCGGAACACGGGCACGTCACCTTCCTGGGTGCCGGACCCGGAGATCCGGGACTGCTGACTCTGCGCGCCGTGGAGGCGCTGTCGAGCGCGGACGTCCTGGTCGCCGAGCACGAGGTGCTCGACGTCATCCGGACGCACGCCCGACAGGGCGTCTCCGTCGTGCAGACCGACGCCGTTCCCTCTTCGGTCTCGCCGCCGGGCACGGGCACGCCCCAGCTGACGGTCGTTGACGGCACGTCAACAACCGCCGCTGTCCCGGCTGCTGCCCGGGATGCCGCTCATCTTGTCATGGAGGCTGCGCGGGGCGGCAGGCGGGTCGTCCGTGCGGTGTCCGGGGACCCCGGACTTGATACGTACGCGGCCGGGGAAATGCTCGCCTGCGCCGCCGCCGGGGTGCCCTTCGAGGTGGTTCCCGGTGTCGCGGCGGCGGTCGGCGTGCCCGCGTACGCCGGTGTGCCGCTGCGGGACGCCGAGGGCGCGGACGTCCGGTTCGTGGACGCCCGTACGGCCTCCGACCGGTGCTGGACGGAGGTGGGCGCCTCCGACGGCACGGTGGTCGTCTCGACGACCCTGGACTCCGTGGCCGCGGCGGCGGGCGAGCTGGTCTCGGCGGGCCGCAAGCCGGACACCCCGCTGACGGTGACGTTCGCCGGTACGACCACCCGTCAGCGCACCTGGACGGCGACGCTCGGCACGATCGCGCAGACCCTGAAGCAGGCGAAGGTGCTGCCGTCGCCGGACGGTGGCCGGCCGGTGATAGCCGTGGTCGGTGAGCGTTCCACCGCCGCCCGGCGCGACCAGCTGTCGTGGTTCGAGTCCAAGCCGCTGTTCGGCTGGAAGGTGCTCGTGCCGCGCACGAAGGAGCAGGCGGCGTCGCTCTCCGACCAGCTGCGGTCCTACGGCGCGGTGCCGCACGAGGTCCCGACGATCGCGGTGGAGCCGCCGCGCACCCCGCAGCAGATGGAGCGGGCGGTCAAGGGCCTGGTGACGGGCCGCTACGAGTGGATCGCCTTCACGTCGGTCAACGCGGTGAAGGCGGTGCGGGAGAAGTTCGAGGAGTACGGCCTCGACGCGCGTGCCTTCGCGGGCATCAAGGTGGCCGCGGTGGGCGAGCAGACGGCCAAGGCGCTGGTCGCCTTCGGCGTGAAGCCGGACCTGGTGCCGAGCGGGGAGCAGTCGGCCGCGGGTCTGCTGGAGGACTGGCCGCCGTACGACCCGGTGTTCGACCCGATCGACCGGGTGTTCCTGCCGCGCGCCGACATCGCCACCGAGACGCTCGTCGCCGGGCTCATCGAGCTGGGCTGGGAGGTCGACGACGTGACCGCCTACCGGACGGTCCGCGCCTCGCCTCCACCGGCCGAGACCCGCGAGGCGATCAAGGGCGGCGGCTTCGACGCGGTCCTCTTCACGTCCTCCTCCACGGTCCGGAACCTGGTCGGTATCGCGGGCAAGCCGCACAACGTGACGGTGATCGCCTGCATCGGCCCGGCTACGGCGAAGACGGCCGAGGAGCACGGGCTGCGGGTCGACGTCATGGCACCGGAGCCGTCCGTGCACAAGCTGGCCGAGGCGCTGGCCGACTTCGGGCTGAAGCGGCGCGCCGCCGCGGTGGAGAACGGAGACCCGGTGACGCGGCCGAGCGAGCGGCGGCCGGGGGCGCGCAGGCGCCGTACGACCACCTGAGAAAAGGCGGGTGCCGTACGGCACCCGCCTTTCATACGCCCGCTACGCCGCCGTACCGCCCGCGTAGTCGCTGTTGAAGGTCGTCTCGACCGTCTGTGCCACCGGCTGGGCCACGCCCGTGCCGGTGAGGATGATGCCGAGCTCCCGGTTGTTGCTCAGGGAGTTGCTGCTGATGTTCATGGAGCCGGCCTCGACCTCCTGGGTGGACAGGCCGTAGTCGGCGACCATGGCCTTGGCGTGGATGTAGAAGCCGTTGGGGTCGGAGTAGCCGACGACCGTGCCGCCGGCGGCCTTGATGGCGGAGACCTCGCTGGAGTAGCTGGAAGGATTCTCCAGGACCACGCGGACCTTCACGCCCGCCTTGGCGCGGGCCACGATCGCGTTGACCACCGTGCTGTCGCTGAACTCCAGTTCCTCCACGTCGAGGGACTTGGTCGCGGAGTTGATGAAGGACACCAGGCGGTTGCGGGAGTCGTTGGGGGACCACAGGAGGTGGTCGCCGTCGGTCGGGGTGACCGACGTGGCCGTGTAGTCGGCGTTGAAGACCTTCTCGATGGCGGCGACGTCGCGCGTGTCGTCGGTGAAGACGCCGTAGTCGCGGCTGGTCGTGTAGTACTGCGCCGTCAGATTGCCGGTCATGACCAGGGACTTGACGCCGTCGACGGTGATCGTCTTCTGGTGGGTGTAGACGAAGGCCGAGGACGACCAGACCACGCCTACGCCCGCGTTCGTCAGGGACGTGTACGCCGAGTTGTTGGCGGTCTTGTGCTGGCGGTCGAGGATGACGCGGACCGTGACGCCCTTGTTCTTCAGGGCTATGAGGTCGTTGACGGCCGTGGTGTCCTCCAGCTCGTACATCGTCATGTCGAGCGTGCTGGTGGCCGAGTTGATGAAGTCGTAGATCGTCGGCTGGCTGCCGGTCTGGGAGAAGGCGAAGGCCGAGTAGCTCGCGGCGTTGGCGGGGACGGCCGTGGCGACGACGGCGGCGCCGGCGGTGAGGGCGATGGCCGCGCGGGTGAGGACCTTCCGCAGCATGCGTGACTCCTAGGTGAGCGCACGGGGAGGGGGTGGCGCGGGCATGACACCACGCGCGTAGAACGCTGGGGAGGCGCGCGGTTCCAGGGATCGCCAGGAGAGCGCAAAGACTTCGTATGACGGCGCCGGTTTGCCCTGAATGGGCTCGCTGTGGGCTGTCTAGGAGTCGGTGAGCGGGCCGACACGGCGTCGGCAAAGACGGGGGCCGGGCGGGCGTAGCGTAGAAGGCATGACGAAGTACGGATCCTTCCCCGGTACGCGTCCCCGGCGGCTGCGCACATCGCCCGTCATGCGCCGTATGGTCGCCGAGACGCGCCTGCACCCGGCCGACTTCATCCTCCCGGCGTTCGTCCGGGAGGGCGTGAGCGAGCCGGTGCCGATCGCCGCCATGCCCGGTGTCGTCCAGCACACCCGCGACAGCCTGAAGAAGGCCGCGCTGGAGGCCGTGCAGGCCGGGATCTCCGGGATCATGCTGTTCGCCGTGCCGGAGGAGGCCAAGAAGGACGCGCAGGGCACCGCGGGCACCGACCCGGACGGCATCCTGCAGGTCGCGATCCGGGACGTACGCGCCGAGGTCGGCGACGACCTGCTCGTCATGTCCGACCTGTGCCTGGACGAGTTCACCGACCACGGGCACTGCGGGGTCCTGGACGCCGAGGGCCGTGTCGACAACGACGCGACCCTGGAGCGGTACGCCGAGATGGCCCAGGTGCAGGCCGACGCCGGTGCCCATGTCGTGGGCCCGAGCGGGATGATGGACGGCCAGATCGGCGTCACCCGCGACGCGCTCGACCAGATCGGGCGCGAGGACGTGGCGATCCTCGCCTACACCGCCAAGTACTCGTCCGCCTTCTACGGCCCCTTCCGCGAGGCCGTCGCCTCCTCGCTCCAGGGCGACCGCAAGACCTACCAGCAGGACCCCGCCAACTGGCGCGAGTCCCTGCGGGAGCTGTCCCTCGACCTGGAAGAGGGCGCGGACATGGTCATGGTCAAGCCGGCCGGACCGTACCTCGACATCCTCGCCCGGGTCGCGGACGCCGTGGACGTGCCCGTCGCCGCCTACCAGATCTCCGGCGAGTACTCGATGATCGAGGCCGCCGCCGAGAAGGGCTGGGTGGACCGGGACCGGGCCATCTTCGAGACGCTCACCGGCATCAAGCGGGCCGGGGCCCGGAGCATCCTCACGTACTGGGCTACCGAGGTGGCACAGAAGCTGCGCTAGCCGGCGTACGGAGGGCGGGCCGGTGCGCGCGGACGGCGGGCCGTGTGGCGGAAGCTGTGGCAGCCCGGTCGGTCAGGTGTCCGGGGCGGTGATCCGGTAGCCGATCGTCGGTGTCGTGATCACCGGTGGCTGCCGAGTTTTCGGCGGAGCCGGGCGACCGCCCACTGCACCCGGACGACTGCGCCCCGGATCCGGTGCGGCTGTCCCTCACCGGCGTGACCCTGGGCCAGGCCGTCGCCGCTGTCCTCGCCGTCCTGGTCATCGGCAACGAGTACGGCACCGGCCTGATACACACCACGCTCGCGGCGGTACCGGGCCGCGCCACCGTGCTGGCCGCCAAGGCCGCCGTCGTCGCCGGCGCGACCCTCGTCGCGGGCCTGCCCGCGGTCCTCGCCTCGGCCCTGGCGGCGCGCGGCGCCCTGCCCACCGCCGCCTTCCCGCTCACGGCGACGACCCTGCGGGCCTGCGCCGGCTCGGTCCTGTACCTGGTCCTCGTCGCCCTGCTGGCCCTGGGCCTCGCCACGGCGGTCCGGGACGCGGCGGTGGCGACGGGCACCGTCCTCGGCCTGCTGTACCTCTTCCCGCTCCTCACCCATGTCGTCACCGACGCCGGCCTCAGAAGACTCCTCACCCGGATCGGCCCGATGCCGGCCGGCCTGGCGGTCCGGGCCACGACGGATCTCCGGCAGCTTCCCATCGGCCCCTGGACCGGCCTCGGGGTGCTGGCCCTGTGGACGACGGCGGCGCTGCTCGCGGGCGGCGCGGTGCTGCGACTGCGGGATGCGTGAGGACGCCGGCCTTACCGCAGGCTCAGTCCCACCAGAAGGTCCAGGTGAGCGCCCCTATCAGGTCCTTCGCGTAGGCGCGGAAGGTGTCCTGCTCGCCCTGGAGCACGTTGTCCGGGCAGAACGCGAAGTGCTCCGCCGCCACCGCCTGGGCGTCCTCCTCGGTGGTCGGCGGAGCCGCCACCGAGACGACGAGGGTGTCCAGGCCGAGGGCGACCACCCGTATGCCGAAGCGGTCCTCCCAGGAACGCAGCACCGCGCAGACCCGGGCCACGTCGCTCTCGTAGTTCACCGGCCCGGTCCAGCCGATCGCCGCCGGTATGTCGGCGGACCGGCGGGCCGGGACCAGGGCGAGATGTGCCTCCTCGATCACCGCGCCCCGACCGCCCCTGAGCGCATCGGCGACCTGCGCGGCGCGGGTGTCCGGGTCCGCGGAGAGCGAGCCCGCCGGGGCGAGGCCGGGCCACTCGCCCCCGAACGGCTCGATCTCCCCGGCGATCTCGCCGTCCTCGGTCTCCTCCGCCCAGTACTCCGCCAGGACGTCCTCGGCGTCGTGATCGCCCGGGTACGACGTCTCGCCAGGCCGCAGCGCCCAGTCCTCCGGTCCGCCCCGGGACGCGGCCAGGTCCACGAGCACCGGCAGCAGACCGGCGCGGGCCGCCGGCGCGCCCAGCGCCTTCCACGTGCCCGGCGCGGCCGGCTTCTCCGCGTGCCACAGGAGAGGTGCGTGCCAGGGGCCGTCGTGCGTCAGGTCGACGAGCCTGCCGGGCGGCAGCTGAAGCCCGAGGGTACGGCCGCTGGGGTCGGTGGCCAGCTTGGGCAGCGGGTTGGGAAGAGTCGCCATGCCGGTGACTGTAAGCGACGCCACTGACAACGCCGTTGAGCTGGGTTGCGATGAACCCACGGGCGCCGCAGCCGCTCTTACCGGGGGGTGTTGTGATGGGCGGGGACTCGGTGACCGTGTGAGGGGAAGGACGGAGGAACGTGCGGATCGGGCGTTACCCGGTGCGGTGGCACATCGTGCTGCTCACGCTGTGGACGACCGTCTGGTTCGTGGTGGCCGAACGCCACGCGGCCGTGTCCTGGCACTATCTGCGCCAGGGCGAGCAACTGCTCTTCGGCCAGGCCTCCGGCGGCGGCCTCGCCCTCTACGCCAACCACCCCGAGCTGCAGATCGGCCCGGTCAGCTTCCTGGTCGCGGGCCTCTTCGCACCGTTCCCGCCCGACCTGGGTGAGAAACTGGCCGACGCGTTCATGTCCGGGCTCGGTCTGTACATGCTCGTCCTGGTCGGCCGGGCCGCCGCCGACCACTACCTCGGCACCGGCGTCAACCACAAACGCCTCCAGCAACGCGTCCTGGTCGCCGGGGCGGCCTTCATCCCCATGTGGGTCGAGGTCTCGGTCCGCTTCGCCCACCTCGACGACGTCCTGGCCCTGTTCTTCACCACGCTCGCGGTCCGCGCACTGGTCCGGGGCAACGTGACGGCGGTGGGCGTGTTCCTGGCCCTGGCGGTCGACTCCAAGCCCTGGGCGGTCGGCTTCCTGCCGTTGTTGCTGGCCCTGCCCCGTCCGTCCCGCCTGCGCTCGACGGCCTGGACCGTCGCCCTGGTGGCCGCAGCCTGGCTCCCCTTCTACCTGACCCACCTGGAAACCCTGCACGCGGCCCGCTTCACGATCCCCAACCAACCGGCGTCCTCACTGCGCTGGTTCGGCGTGGACGACCCCGTGACCCCGTGGTGGGACCGCCCCGCGCAGATGGCCCTGGGCATGGGTCTCGGCGCCCTGGCGGTACGACGGGGCCGCTGGCCGGCGGTGGTCTTCCTGGCCGCCGACGCCCGCGTCCTCCTCGACCCCAGCGTGTACACGTACTACAACGCCTCGGTCCTCCTGGGCACCCTGATCTGGGACTCCATCGGCCAGCGCCGCCTGGTCCCGTGGGTCAGCTGGATCGCGCTGATCTCCCTCTACGGCAGCGCGCTGCTGATCCCGTCGGACGCCACCCGGGGCTTCATCCGCCTGGCGTTCTGCATCGGCTCGGCGGCGTACGTCCTGCTGTGGCCCCAGCGTGCCCCTCGCGGCCACCGAGGCAGACGACCACGCGGAGATCCTGCGCAGGGCAGCCTCGTAAGCAGGTGACCCCGGCCCAGCGGTCACCTGGGAGAAGAGGTGAGGCAAACCGTTCCTAGTCAGTGAGCAGAGTGAGTCTTGGACCCACGCCTGGTCACTGCGGACACCCCGAACGGTTTTGGATGTCCTGGTCGCCCGCGTACTCGCCGCGTCCGGCGGCACGG
>NZ_JBFAWG010000083.1:0-23130 GCF_040680215.1 Streptomyces sp. NPDC052107 | reverse complement strand
TTCCATCTCCACGCTCACGCAGCCCCGCCCAGGTGGGAAGAACCCGCACCGGACCCTACGGTTCCCATGGGATCGCTTAGCTGATTAGAGACGCTTCCAGGGCTGTCCAGGCCTATCGGTCAGCGGTGGAAGAACTCGCCGCCGTACTCCCGAACGGGGTTCCTCAGCGGGGGCCTGGTGGCGCTCTGCCGGTGACCACCGGCTCGCTTGGATGCGCTCAACGGATCGTGAGCGCGGATCCCACCCCGGACAAGGCGGAGATGGCCGCCCTGCTCTGCGACGCGGCCGAGCCACACGTCATGGGCCTGCTCCGGAGCATCCGGCTGAGCGGCGAGCCGGAGGAAGGGATCGTCGCCGTCGCCGCCGAGCACGGGCTCACCACGCTCACCCGGTAGCCCTACATGCTGCTGCAGCTGACGCACGACCGGATCGCGCAGGACTCCGCTGGGGGACCGGCGTCCGTGCGTCCACTGCACGACGACGAGCACGAGGTCTTCGCCGAGGTCCTCGGCGCCGCGTTCGGTCCCCCCGCGGTCATCATCCGCCTCTACACGCCTCTCGCCCGCGGTCAGCCCCTCGTGCGCGCCTACGTCGCCGAGGTGGAGGGTCCGCCCGCTGCGGTGGGACTGGGGAGCCTGACCGGCGAACACACGGTGGCGCGATCGGCTCGGTCAGGCCCGGGGCCTGCTGACGCCGTGACCGGACGGGTTCGCCGGACGGATCCGGCTCGTCGGTGAGGGGCGTCCGCCGGAGCGGACACCCGTTCGGGCAATGGCTTGACGATCGGAGCGAACGTGCGCCGGTTCGACCGGCCCGGCGTCCCGGGTGGCTACAGCCCGAGGTCGAGCGCCAGGCACGAGTAGTACTTCCACGAGCCTTCGGGGTCATAGGCGGTCCTTACGCCGCTCGGCGCGGCCTCGACCTCTTCGGTCATGTCCTCGAAGCGGATGCGCTCGGGGAGCCGGCCGTAGCGTGCGTGCCGGGCTGCGGCCGCGGCGTCCGACATGGATTCCTTGCCCATGGCCCTTCTCCACTTCCTCGGTCGCGGATGGTGTCCTGCTCGACGGCTGGACGTGGTAGCAGCGTGCACCCCCATGCGTCACCTGTCAAGATGGTGACGAATGGTGCCGGGCACGGTGTACGTCCGCGTTCCCGCCGGTACGCCGCTGCCATCGTCGCGATCGCAGCCAACGGGCGAGTCGTCGCTCGCATTCTTGATCGCCTGGCGTGGTTGAGCCTGCTCGGCTGGGTGGGTCCTTGCGGTGCTTGCGAGGGCGCGCGCTTCGATGGTGGCGGTGAGCCGGTCGGGGGTGAAGGCCCGGGCGATCAGGCCGACACGTCCCGTTGCGCACGTATCCCACCGACTGCAACGCATCGCCGCGACGATGTGTGAGGAGGCCGGCGGGGGAATTGCAGGAGAGCAGTGGCGGGCATGCCTGCGAGCTGCTCTACCGGGACATGTGCTGACAGAGCCCAGCCGACCCGCCTCGCGATGACCACATTGTCGGGCAATACCGAACGGCCGTCCCCGCGTCTGTCGCTTCGGCGCACCACAGGGGTGGTCGCGCAGGCCCGGCCTCCGTACTGCGGCTGACTACGGCGCCCGGCCCGTCAGCCGGGTCAGGGGGCGGTGAACAGGGTCGGGAAGCGGGGGGCCAGCCACGGCCGGGGGCCCCAGGCGAGGACCTTCCCTTGGGCGATGGCACGCCAGGGATTCAGCCGGCCGAGCGCGATGAGCAGGAAGGCGACGGGGTCGAGCAGGATGGTGCAGTCCGCGCGCTGCCGCAGCGTGCCCGGGGTCACCTGCACGGCGCCGTCGGCCAGGGACACCCCGAACGCCTCGCCCCCGCGCAGCCGGATCCGATAACGGGCCGTGAGCCCGGCCGTGGCTGCGGGGTCCGCGACACGCGGCATGACCGAGAGCATGAAAGGCATGCACAAGCCCACCCGTGCCCGGTCGACCATGTGCGGACGCTTCATGGCGCGAGCCAGGTCGTATCCATGGCCGAGCATGTGCGTGAGCAGGTACGACGCCAGAACGGATCGGTTCATCAGGCCCAGGGGTGTGGCTGGTGCCGGGACGTCGGAGGCAGGGCGCGACAGAGCGTCCAGGAACGCCTCGGCCTGCTCCGTGATCATCCTCGCGAGTGGCTCCGCCCGACGCTCTGCGAAGACGGCGAGGGACTTTGCGTTGGCCTCGGCGAGGCTCTGGGGCGTTCCGTCGCCGTAGGGGCGCTCCCGCCCGGCGGCCAGGTCGGCCATCAGTTCGTTGGCTATGGCCAGGTGGGCGGCGGCTTCGCCGACGGTCCACTGCGACCCCGGCACGGCAAGCGCCGTGTCGCTCGCGCTGCGCACCAGCGCGGCGATCTCCTCGGCGGTGCCACGAATCGCCTGCCCGAGCCCGTCGGGCAAGGGCCACGGGCCGTTTTGCCGTACTGTCGTGTGCACGCTGCTTGCTCCGCTCCCCACCCAGCCCGGCACGCCCAATGTGCCTGGGGCGGTCGTACCCAACCAGACTCGGGCCGCGCCCGGCAAGCCCCTGCGCGCCTTGCGGCTTGGGTTCTGGTGCTCGGCGGCTGCCTGTTCCGTCGCGGTTCATGGCCGTGCCCGCCGCCTCAGCGAACCTCATCGACCGGCAGGCCGGGCTGTGAGAGCGATGCCGGGAAGGGCCGGGTCTCGCGGCGGAGGCCGGACTGGCTCGGGAAGCCCGGCGTGCCCACCTCGTCGGCCGCAGGGGGCTGGATCAGCATGTCCCGGTCCGCAGCCCCGGGGCGGAGCAGCCCGCCGCTGGGCGCCCCCGGGAGCCGGAGCACGTACACGAGGCACAGATGGAGAACCCGGGCCGTCACGACATGCCCGTGAAGCGGCCGGAGACCGAGGAAGCGCACTACGCTGCCTCGGCTCGGGCGCGTGATGAAGAGGATCTTTGAAAATGACTCTGGCCGCGGTTTCGTGAAAGGGGCAGGCGCCGACTGGGTGGCCAGGACCGAGCGTCCGGGCCTTGCTGACGAGCCGGACCTGGCTCGCCGCGGTGCAGCCGCTTGTCCCAGGAATTGGCCAGGAGGGTGTGGGCGGCAGGCAGATCGTGTACGACGCGTCCTGCAGGTCCAGGTCCCGGCCGGTCTCGGCGGGGGTGGCCTTCCGCGCGCCGCAGTCGGGCTCGCGTCGCAGCGCGAGCCCGTCCCTGTTCAGCGGTTCTGCTCCCTTCAGAGGCTGTGGGCGGTGATGTCGCCGTGGGAGGTGGTGGCGCGGATGTCGAGCCCGGGAGTGCCGTCGTTCTTAAGGGTGTTGCTGATGCGACCGTGGCTGGTGCCGGCGTCCAGGGTCGCCGAGACGCCGGCGGCTGCGGCGATGGTGATGTCGCCGGACTGAGTGGTCAGCACGACCTTGCCGCCCGTGGCCTCGGTGATGCGGATGTCGCCCCGTGCGGTGCTGATCTGGGCGGGGCCGGTGAGGCGGCCGACCTCGACGTCGCCGTCGGTCGCGGTGAGGCGGAGGCTCGCGGCCTCGTCGATCTTGATCTGGCGGTACGCGCCGTCGAAGGCGACGTCGCCGAGGCGGCCGACGGTCCGCAGCTCGGCGGCGGCGGTCTTGGTCTCGATGCGGGAGCCGGCGGGCAGCTTGACCGTCACCTCGAGGGATCCGGAGGGGCCGAAGAGCTGGCCGCTGGGGGCAGTGGCCGTGATGCGCAGGACTCCGTCGGCGTAGGCGACTTCCGTCTGCTCCGCCGCCCTTACGTCGCGGTTCTTCGAGGCGTTCGCGGGCAGGACCTCGACCGCGGTGTCGGTCCGGTCGGCGGCGATGAACTGGACGCGTCCGGCGGGGAGGTCCAGGACGGCGGTGATCGGGGCGGGGGTGTCGAACTTCTGCATCGTGCTCTCCCTTGACGCTTGCGAATCGCTGTTTCCTAGTGATGGAAACGCTACGTTGCTTTCCATTTCATCGCAACAAGGGATTTGGTCAAAGTCGGTAGCTCTGCAGGTAGTTGCGCCAATATCGTTGCAACGTGCTCTCGTTTAATGCAACGCTGCCACAGTCGGCGTTGCAATGTGTTGAAGGTGAACGCTAGGGTGAAAGGCGTCAGGGAACACCGAGCGGCACGATGGAGCAGCCGTGGGGCATGAAAGGGGCTCGCGATGCCGGGAGGCAGGCTCACCCAGGCTGAGCGTCAGCAGATCGCACTCGGGTTGGCCGACGGCCTGGCCTACGCGGAGATCGCCCGTCGTCTTGACCGCCCGACCTCCACCATCACCCGTGAGGTGATGCGCAACGGCGGCCCCACGGGCTACCGCGCAGACTTGGCCCAACGCGCCACCCAGCAGCGCACCCACCGGCGCCGGCAGGCCGCGCCCCCGGTGCCGCAGGCGCTGGCGCAACCCTACGGACGCCACCCCGAGGCCGTGCGCGACTACCAGGAGACCCTCACCACCGTCTTCGTGACCTCGGGCCTGCCCAAGATGATGGCCCGGGTACTGGGCTGCCTCTACACCACCGACTCCGGCAAACTCACCGCCTCCGAACTCGCCCGGCGCCTGACCGTCAGCCCGGCGTCCGTCTCCAAAGCGATCACCTACCTCGAGAACCTGGACCTCGTGCGCCGGGAGCGCGGCGAGGGCCGCCGCGAGCGCTACGCCGTCGACGACGACCTCTGGTACCAGTCGATGATCCGCAGCGCCCGGGCCAACGACCAGTTCATCGAAACCGCACGCCAGGGCGTCGCCGTCCTCGGCCGCGGCACCCCGGCCGCCACCCGCCTGGAGAACGCCGCCCGCTTCCTCGACTTCGTCAGCGAAGCACTCATCCGCGCCGCGGAGCAGGGCCGCGAGGTCCTCTACACCACAACCGAAACACAGTCGGACAACATCGCCGAGCCGGGTCCGGACGGCGGACCCGCAGCCGCCCCGACGGCCACGGCATGAGAGGAATCCGGCCGTGCCGTCCTTGCGGCCGCGCCGCCGTTGTGGATCACCCGCACCCCGGCTGCGGCGACATCAGTTGAAGACTGTACGGGCTCAGCCCAGGTCGAAGGTGTTGGGCAGCCCCAGCCGATAACGCACCTCGTCGACCCGTTTCAGGGGTTCCATCTCCGGCGGGCGGAACAGTTCCCAGACGCGACACCGCTCGGCGTCTGAATTGTCCGCGTCGAGCAGTGCGTTGACCGCTCGCCGTGCGGACTCGTTGGCGCCCTCCATCGTCGCCAGGTCCACGTCCGTGCGGATGTAGTCGCCGGCGAGGAAGAAGTTCGGCACCCTGGTGCGGGCCGAGGGCCGGTTGTAGAGGGTGCCCGTGGGGTGGATGAGGAGCTGCTCGCGGTTGCGTGGGTCGGGGCCGCCGAGACCCGTCACGGCCGGGTCCATGAACCAGCCGAGTCGGTCCTCGTCGGTGAGGGTCGTCTTGCCCGAGTCGTTCAGCCCGTCCTTCAGCTGGGCCCAGAGTTCGGCGACGATCTCGTCCTTGGTGCACTCGCGGGCGGTCTTGCCGTAGAGGATGCCTGGTTTGTCCCATTCGGAGATGATCGTGGACAGGCATTCACGGGCCTGTCCGTCCCCGTAGTCGCGTGAAAAGTCCCGTACGTCCCAGAACTGGGACTGTCCGATGCCGGTCACCGCCCAGGGTGAGTCGAGGCAGTTGATGTGCCCGTGCACGACGGGGGTGGGTGTGCGCAGGTAGAACATCACGCCGGTCATCCAGTCCGTCTTCAGCGCGTCGCACCGGCCGAGCTGCGGGTCGGCCGCGCGAAGGGCCTGGCCCCAGGTGGCGCGGGCGTGTTCGACGGGCATCGCCGAGACGTAGTGGTCGGCGGTGACCGTGCGCTCCGGTCCGCCGTCGCGGGGCGCGACACGGACGCCGGTTACGCGGCCGCCCTCGTACAGCACCTCCCGAACCTCCGTGCCGAGCACGAACTCGACGCCGAGCGAGCGCAGACACCGCTCCCAGGGATCGATCCAGGCCTCGCTCGTCGGGGCGTTGAGGACCCGGTCGACGTCGGCGTCGCCGTCCATGCCCCGGCCGAGCAGGCCCCACAGGATCAGGGCCTCCATGATGACGCGGCCGACCGTTCGCGTGGAGGCGATCTCGGCGCGGGTGGCGACCAGATTGCGGGTCTGGCCGATGCCGAGGAGCACCTGGTACTCGGCGCTCATCTCGCCGGCCCGGATGAAGTCCCACCACGGAGTCTTCTCCCACTGATCCTCACGGCGGGCGTCGCAGCTGGTGAGGTGGACGAGCAGACGGTCGGCGAAGTAGGCGGCCTCGTGGGCGGGCAGCCGGGTGCCGAGGTCGAGGACGGACAGGATCTGGTCGCGCAGCCAGGCCGGGGTGATGTCACCGGATGCGGGCGGGGTGGTGACCCGGCGCAGGGGGAAGTGCAGGTCCGGGCGGCCGGAGCCGCGCGCGAACAGCGCCTCGGTACCGCTGCGGAGGTTGTCGTGGACACCGCCGGCATTGCCGGGGAAGGGGATGCGGCGCATGGTGTCCGGCAGGTTCCGGTAGAAGCCGGGGAAGAAGCGGAAGCCGTGCTCCGCGGGAAGCGGTGCGCGACCGCCGGCGGCAGTGCCGGGGACGTCCATGGAGCGGGCCTTGCCGCCGAGGGCGTCGTAGTACTCGTAGACGGTGACCGCGTAGCCGCGTTCGGCGAGTTCATGGGCGGCGCTGAGGCCGGAGACGCCGCCGCCGAGGACGGCGACGCGTTTCTCGGACGGCGCTGCCGCTGCGCTGCCCGCAGGCCATAAGGCGGTGGCCGCGACCGCTCCTCCGGCGACGGTCGCCCCGGCGGCGGCCAGGAAGCGTCTGCGGGAGTGTCCGGCGTCCTCCTGGGACTGCTGCGCGTGTTCTGTTGTCATGTGAACCGGAGCGTAGGGAGGGGCTACGGAGGCCGGAACCCTGTTCCCCGCCATCCCACAGCATCCTCACAATCACAAGGAGACACCCTCATACCCAGCGTGTTCGTCCAAGGCCGGCCCGTCGCGTCCTGCCCCCGCTCGCAGCGGAGGTCGGCGCGGATCGGTGCGGCGATCGCCCCCGGTCAGGGCGTGAGGGAGGCTGAGGATCAAGCGTGTGACGGCCCAGGCCGATGGTGGCCGGGGTCTTGACGTTCAACTGCCGCTCGTACAGCGGCGACCACCTGGGCGCGGCCGACCAGCGCTGCGGTCTCCTGGCGTCGACTCGGGAACCGGCCCGGCCACGGCTCGGTACTCGCCCAATGCGCAGGGACGTACTCGACGGCGTGACCGTCAACGCCTGCCGCGTATCGGGCTCCACCTCCCGAAAGTCAACCATCAATGGCGCGAACCGCAGACGCCGGCAGCAGCCGCTCCAACAGTTCCGCGTCCAGCGCATCCGCGAGATCTTGTCTTGTCACCTTCGCCCCCTCAGCGCGTCGAATGGCGCAATCCTGACAGTCCGAGACCGGTAGCCCCCGTTCGAAGGACTGCCGGCAGTGGGACAACGGGCCCGTCCGCGCGGAGAGCACCTGAGGCACTGCGGGACACACCTTGACGGCTGCGTCACGACCGCCTCTGCGGAGGGAGAATCCCCACAGGCGCGGGGAGCAGGCGCTCGGTGAAACCCAGAGGACGGAGCGGGCCCTCCAGTGCGGCGCGCTTCGGGCATGGCGCCGTCGTTGTCGTCGTCCCTCAGTCGGCGCCGTGCCTGTCGGGCGACGGCAGGGTGGCCGTTCTCGCGTCCGCCGGAAAAGCTGGATGTACGGAAGCGGCCGAGTGGACCGAGGTGATCGCCCATGGGAGACGAGGGTGTGGACTACCCGGGTCTCATCGTCCCGGTCGGGCATGTCGAGCCGGTGCCGCGGCGTATCCGTGCGCAGGTCGGCGGCCGGTGCGTATTCGACACCCGGCGCGCGTTGTACGTGTGGGAGTGGCCCGGGTACCCGCAGTACAGCATTCCGCTGCGGGATCTGGCCGAGGGCGTCCTGAGCGACGACGGCCGCGCCGGCCGGCTGGGCCCAGGCCCAGCACGGCGGCACTCGCTGCGGGTCGGCTCCGAGATCCGTGAGGGTGCCGCGTGGGTCTGGGGTGAGGGAGCCCCGGAGGCACTCATCGGCACCGCCCGTTTCCGCTGGGACGCGATCGACACGTGGTACGAGGAGGAAGAGCAGGTCTTCGTGCACCCGAGGAGCCCGTACACCCGGGTGGACGCGCTGCGCTCGTCCAGCAGCGTGCGCGTCGAGGTGGACGGCACCGTCCTGGCGGACGCGCCGTCCTCGGTGAAGCTCTTCGAAACCGGCCTGCCGACCCGTTACTACCTGGAGCGTGCCTATGTCGACTGGACCCTGCTGCGTTCCTCGGACACGGTGACGGCGTGCCCGTACAAGGGCAGGACCACCGAGTATTGGTCGTTCGCGTGCGGAGCCGTCGTCCATGACGATCTCGCCTGGGCGTACGACTTCCCGACGGTGTCGTGCGCCGCCATCGCGGGGATGGTCGCCTTCTACAACGAGCACGTGGACCTGTACGTGGACGGCGTCCTGCTCCCGCGGCCCACCGCCCTCTCGCGGGCTCAGTGGGACACGCAGCAGCGGGCACGTGCGTGAGCCGCTAGCCGGCGCCCACGGATTGGGGTGGACGGCCTGTCCGTGGTGGAAGTCATGCGGTTGCTGGTGTCGCCAGTGCACGAGTATGTGACGTCCGGGGGACATGGACATGCGGACCCTGGCCGGCACGCTCAAGGAGTGGACCCAGCGGGTCTGAACCCAGGCCGTGTCCAGGGGAGAAAATGAGATCGTCGCCCTGGGGCAGGAGTCATGCCGGTTCGGGTGGCTGACCCGGCTTGGTTGCGACCCAATGCACGTCGCTGCATCCAGCGTCTTCGATTTCGCGCTGGCGCATGCCGGCGCTCGGTTAGTCGCAGGCGAGGGCGGAGGAGTGCCGGGTGCCGTCCGGGTCGGTCCTGGTGAGCGGTTAGTTCTGCATCGTGATCGCCATGCGGCCATGATCTCCGTCGGTGCTGACCATGCTCTGCTCGCGCTCTGCCCCTCACGGCTGACGGCCGAGACCGTGTTGGGCCGTGAGCCCTGGGAGCCCGTTGTGCCGGAGGCCGGAGGTTGGGTGGGCGGGGACAGGCGCAGCAGCGCGGCTGCCATTGCAATCAAGTCTCGGCCTCGGCGCGGCTGTACTCGAACGTCCCTTGATGTACTTCAGTGCGTGGCGCGCTTCGGGCACGGCGCCGTCGGTGTCGCCGTCTTTCAGCCGGCACTGTGCCTGTCGGATGACGGCGGGGGTGGCCGTTCTCGCGTCAGCTGAAGAGCTGGATGTACGGAAGCGGCCGAACGGACTGGGGTGATCGCCGATGGAAGACCAGAGTATGGACTACCCGGGTCCTGTCGTCCCGGTCGGGCATGGCGAGCCGGTGCCGCGCGTATCCGTGCGCGGGTCGGCGGCCGGTGCGTATTCGAGACATCGGCGTGGTCGGCGAGCGCGACCCGGGGTTAGTCGATCAGGCCCTCCACCTGGGTGGACGACTTATCGGCACCCGCAGAGTCGGTATGCACGGAACAGTCCCCCGTGAGTCGGCAGGCGGGCAAGCGGAGCGTTGACGACGTGCGAGGGCTCCCGGGGGGAGAGGGCCGTTCGAGCGCTCCGCCGCCTGCCGAAGGGATTCAGGTTCACATGCGTGGAGTGACGTGGCGTCAGCTGGTCGCGTTGCCCGAGACCCACTCGGTCCACGGCATGTTCCAGTCGCTGAGGCCGTTGTCCGGGGCCAACGTGGTCTTGTCCTCGGAGTTCTTGACGATGACGACGTCACCGATCATCGCGTTGTCGAAGAACCACGCGGCGGGCTGCTTGCCGTCGGCGCCGCCCTTGACGTCCTTCAGGCCCACGCAGCCGTGGCTGGTGTTGACCTTGCCGAAGATCGAGTCGGCACCCCAGTAGTTGCCGTGGATGAACGTGCCCGAGTCGGTCAGGCGCATGGCGTGCGGTACGGCCTTGATGTCGTACGAGGGCTTGCCGTCCTTCTCCGTGAGGCCGACGCTCGCACCGTTCATATGGATCTGCCTGAACTTCTCGGAGATCACCATCTGACCGTTGTACGTCGGGTGCTCGGGGCTGCCGGACGAGATCGGGATGGTCTTGATCGTCTTGCCGTCCCGTACGACGGCCATCTGCTTCGTCTTGGCGTCGACGGTGCTGATCTGGCTCCGGCCGATCTTGAAGGTGACCGTCTTCTGGATGCCGTGGAGGGTGAGCTTGACGGTGACGGTGGAGCCGGGCTTCCAGTAGTTCTCGGGGCGGAAGTCCAGGCGGTCGTCGTTGAACCAGTGACCGACGACCCGCTGGCCGCTGCTGGAGCTGACCTGGATTTTCGACTCCACGGCGGCCTTGTCGCTGATCGCCTTGTCGAAGTTGACCGTCACTGGCATGCCCACGCCGACGGTCGAGCCGTCCTCGGGGGAGAGGTGCCCAATGAAGTCGTTGGCCGGGGAGACCGTGGTGATCGTGGCGTTCCCGGTGACGGAGCGGCCCTTGGCGTCCTGGGCCTCTGCGGCGACCTGATACTTGGTGGCCCGCTCCAGCCGGCCGTCCGGCTTCCAGGACGTGCCGTCCGCGGACAGGGTGCCCGAGATCTCGGCGCCGGTCGCGACGGCGGTCATGGTCACCTTGGTGAGCCTGCCGTTGCTGACGGTGACCTTGACGGGGCCGTTGATCCCGACGTTGTAGGCGCCTTGCCCAGGCGTGATCTTTATTCGGGCGTCGGAAGCGTCCTGGGCGCCCGCCTGATCTCCCCGCACCTGCGATTTCGGATGATTCGCGGAGTCGTTGCCGCCGGTGGCAGCGTTGCTGGTACCGCCGAGGGCCGTGAGTGCGAGTACGCCGCCGAGTACGCCGGCCGTAGCCATCAGTCCGGTGCTTCGCTGACGTGCCGTGATCAAACGCTTCTCCCATGCCACTGGTCATTGAATCCCTGGAGCTGGTTACCGGAGGGGTTGCAACCAGCTTTAAAGAACTACTTTTAAGCATTTATCGCTCTTAAGGGAGTGAATTGTGGCGGATTCCACGCGCAGTGAGAGCGTCGCCGAGGCTCCGCTCGACGGGCGGATGGCGCGTCGTCGATCTGCTCTCACCGATCGGTGCAGGCCATGGCAGGGACGACGCTGCGATGGGTGTGGCGCCGGTCACGGGCGACAGCCCGCACAGCTGAAGGCCGCCGTCGAGGGCAGCGGCAACGCCTTCATGAACGGTGTGCACGCCGCCGTTCTCGTCACCGCCGTCCTGTGCGTCGTGGGTGCTCTCCTCGCCCGTCGAGGCCGGTGCCATCGCGCGTGTCGTCAGGGATACGTGCACGTCATCGGCGACATGCGCGGAACCGGTGACTCCGGTGGCGTCATGGTCGGCAACTACCACTTCGGCGGCGTCCCCAGGGTCAGGAGCTGTGCGACCTCATCGAGTGGGTTGCCGCGCAGCCGTGGTTCGACGGCAACGTTGGCGTGATCGGC
Organism: Streptomyces sp. NPDC052107; assembly: GCF_040680215.1. Classification (NCBI taxonomy): domain Bacteria; kingdom Bacillati; phylum Actinomycetota; class Actinomycetes; order Kitasatosporales; family Streptomycetaceae; genus Streptomyces; species Streptomyces sp. NPDC052107. Next base: position 11,681 of record NZ_JBFAWG010000083.1, on the reverse strand, counting down.
GTCCTTTGCTTCGGCTCCATGCAGGTGCCCGCAGCCGCGGAAAGGCCGCCGCAGCTCAAAGCGATCTCAGTCGGCGAGGGTCCCTACGACTTTTACGAGCACCTACCACGGCGGCATCATGTGGTTGATGCCGCGCCCCGGAGGGCCGCGGTGGCCACTCCTGCTGGCGTGTGCAGAGGGGATCCGGGACTCCTTCCTGCGGGACGAGTCGCAGCTCTCCATCTCCGCCGGGCTGATCGCTCAGAACGCCTGTCTCGAGGCGCTCAACGTGCTGGATCGACTGCCACATGCGATCACTGATGTGCCCGGCTCCCTGGGCGAGCTCTGCATCCTGCGTGGCCGTACGTACGACGGGCTCGGCTGACGCCCTCGTGCACGGTGGCCGTGATGTATCGGGCTCTTGATCGTTGATCACGGTGGCGAGCCATCCGGTGCGCTCCGCCATCACCACTGCCTCCCGGCCGCCGGACCCGTGTCGGCCGGGCGCGCTCGGCGAGTGCGCCGTCCATCAGGGCCGTGATCGGTCTCCTGCATGCCGCACCGTCAGCCTGCAATGAATCCTGGAGCACGTCACGCTGGCACCGACGGCAAGGCTGACGCCTGCCCCGCCTGCCCGCGGCATATCCACGTTCACACCAACCTGACCGGGGTCTACTGCCTGTTGAGGGCCACCGTCTCGTCCGGCACCTGCGTTGCCTGCGGGCCCGGTCCGCGCCCGGCGAATCGCATGGCGATGCACGCCCCCAGGTACAGCAGGGCGACGACCAACAGCAGCGCCTGATAGCCCGTCACCAGCGCCAGATACTCCAGCGCGCCCCCGGTCAGCGCCCCCAGCAGATTTGCGCCGAACGCGGACGTCGGCTCCGGGGCGCGCGCGAGGCGATCCGAGAAGATGAGGTTGGCGCAGAAGATGGGAGCGAAGGCAAGGGCGATGGCGGCGGGGAGCCGTCCGGCGAAGGGCAGCGCGAGCACGGCGTTCGCCGGGACGAGCCAGGCCACCGCGAGGGTGGCGAAGAGCAGGAGCTGCAGCAACAACTGGTTGACCCGCCGCAGCCGGCGCCGGACCTCGACGGCCGCGAGGACGGCGAGCAGGACGCCGATGAAGACCAGGGCGTTGACCAGCCAGGTCGTGCCGAAGTAGAGCGCGAAGCCGATCACGTTCTTCGTTTCGAGCAACATGAAGGCCGCGCCCATCAGGAACATGTCGGTGTAGCGGACCGTGCTTCGGATTCGAACCTCGGTCAGGCGCACCGCCAGGACAGTCGCCAGCAGGATCGCACCCAGCGCGCCCAGGTACAGCGTGGGAATGTTCCGGTGGAGCAGATAGGGGAAAGGGTGGTCATCGCTCGCGGCTGCCGGGACCACGCCGCTGGGCTGCCAGATATGCCGGCACGACTGGTCGGTGGCCGTCATCCCGGCCACCAGCACGGCCGCGTTCTTGGCGAACGACGTCATACAGGGGGCGTGGCCGTAGATGTCATCGAGTGAGCCGGCGAAGCGGTCGACCAGCCAGCTCTTCCGGTAGTAGTTGTACATGGCGAACGCGCCGTGGGGCGCCAGGTGGTCGCGGGCGGCCTCGAACGCCTGCTGGGTGAACAGGTAGCTCTCCAGGCGCAGATTGCTCGCTCCGGCCACCAGCGTCAGCGAGTCCGGCAGCGCCAGGACGACCAGGTCGTACTTGGCGTTGGTCCGCTCCAGGAAGGCCCGTCCGTCGTCGATGTGGACGTGCACCCTGGGGTCCTCGTACGGCTTCGCGGGGTGCAGCTGTGCGCCGATCTGTAGCAGCCGGGGATCGATCTCGACCGCGTCCACGCGCTGCGCTCCGTGCGCCAGCGCGACCGCCGCGTCATTGCCGTTGCCGGCCCCGATGACCAGCACGCGCTTGTGCGGGTTGGCGGGCGTCTGATCGTAGGGCTGCCGGTAGGGCGAGTTTTTTCGCATCAGCACCGGGAGCGGCGCGATGCTCTGGTGCGGGACGCCGTTGGCGGAGATGCGGTATGCCCGGGTGGCGGACGTCGAGGGCGTGAGCTGGATCTTGTAGTAGGGCGACCAGGAGATGCCGGCCGTCGTCGTCTCCGCGAACAGGGCAGCGACCATCGCCGTGAGCGGGATGCCGTACCGCAGGGTGTTGCGCCGTCCGCCGAGGATCAGCAGGGCCGCGGCGGCGAGTACGCCCCACACGGCCGACGGAGCGCGGAGCCAGGACACCAGGGCGAAAGACACCGAGCCGGTGAGGCTGCCGAGCAGGTCGTAGCGGTAGGCGTCGAGCGAGGGAAGTCGGCGGAAGAGATCGGCTGTGATCTTGCCGATCGCAGTCATGATCACCGCGGTGAGCAGGAAGATGGCCGGCAGCGTCACCCACTCGGGGAGGCCGGTGGTCTTCACGGCGGTGAAGTAGATGACCTGGTCGCTGCTTTGACGCACCTGCACCGGAAACTCGCGTACCAGGATGACGAGAAGCGCGAGCGGGACCGGTGCCCAGCGTGTGAGCCACTGCCCGCGCGCGGCGGGGATCAGGAACCCGATGCCGATGCCCAGGAACGACCCCAGCAGGATGAAGTTCGAAAAGTAGCTGAGGTGGACGACGTTGGCGCCCGCCCATCTGATCAGCGCCAGCTCGACGAAGAGCATGGTGGCGCTGGCCAACAGAAGCCTCCAGCGCACCGAGTGGTCGGTTTGTCTGGCTCCAATCGATTTCACGCGTCATTACGGTGCCATCTTCGGTATGGCATGTCGAGGCGACTTGCCGATTTTGTGACGATATCGCCTGATCTGGGCCGGTCATGCGGACCGTCTCCACCAGCAGCACCCCTCCGGCCTGGGACACCACCCGACGAACCGCCGCCCTCGATGCGGACGCGCGGGTACCGTCCGGGGGAGGCCCGCTGCGCCTGGACGCAGTCCTTGCGACCTTCGGTCGGCCGGACGTGACCGCCTCAACTGGTCGTCACATCACAGAGCGATGACGTTGACCGCTAGGGAGACGAGGCTGGCGAGCGCACGTGTGTGGGCGTAGCGGCGTGGGTCTGCCAGTGGGCGGATGCCGGCGTAGAGGCTGAGGAAGATGTATGTGAGGACGGGGGCGGCCCAGGCGTTGGCGGAGAAGCCCGGCAGGCCGTCCGTGTTCAGCTGCGTCAGGTTCACCGAAGTCCGCCGCAGGTACACGGAGGCCGCGGACAGTAGCGCGACGGCGGACACCAACCGCTGGGCCGCGCCGACGGAGCGAAAGCCCTTCATCGCGCGTTCCCGCCGCCTGGTGGGCTGGTGGGAGTTCCCGGCCCGGTTGTTCAGTCCCTCGTGGGATCGGTGCTCCACGGAGGGCATGACCTCGCGGTGGGCGGCGCCGTAGGAGCGGAGCTCGTCGGTGACGATCACTCGCGGCACCGCCCGGGTCTTCTTCATCAGCCTGCGGAAGAAGCGCCTTGCCGCGGCCTTGTCCCGGCGGTTCTGCACGAGGATGCCGAGTACGTCGCCGTCCTGGCCGACAGCCCGCCCCAGGCACTTCAGCTCTCCGCTGACCTTGATGAAGACCTCGTCCAAATGCCATGTGTCGCCAGGCCGGGGCCGGGGCCGGCGGCGGCGCAGTCCGTCGGCGTAGGCCTGCCCGAACTTCAAACACCACCGCCGCACCGTCTCATACGAGACGATCACGCCGCGCTGGAGTATCAGCTCCTCCATGTCGCGGAACGACAGAGGGAAGCGGAAGTACTGCCACACGCAGTGAGAGATCACCTCGACCGGCTACCGGTGACCCCTGTACGACAGCGACGTGCCCTCCACGGTCGATCCACCTCCACCATGATCAACCTGAAGATCATCCCACCCTGTCAGCCCATGTGACAGTGCCGGTGCGTGAGCTGCGTCCGACCTGCCTTCCGGCGGATCCCGTCTCCATGGATCCCGTCTCACGGATCCATGAGCCTGTGAGTGGTGCCGACGGGTCAGCCGTGGATGGTTTCGTCGGGCTGGTGGCCCGGGCGGGAGGAGTCGGGTGAGCCCGGACCGCGCGTGCTGCCGACCTTCAGTGCGGTGGCTACGAAGGCCCGGGCAGCGGCGGTGAGGGGCTGGTCTCTGTGGACGATGAGGAGGTCGTAGGTCACTCGAGGCAGCAGAGGCAAGACCACCGCGCCTCTGCTCTTGGCCTCCTGCGACACTGTCCAGGGAAGGAAGGCCGCGCCGACGCCCTCCAGGACCAGTGGAATGACTGCTTCCCGGTGGGGTGTCTCCACGGCTGTGTAAAGGGGGATGCCGCGCTCTTTGGCTTCGTCGAGCAGGCCGCGAGCCCGGGTACCGATCGCGCTGCTGATGAACGGAACCCCTGCGAGTTGGTCCAGGCTGAGGGGGCCTTTGTCGCCCTGTGTGCTTCCCGGCGGGAGGACGACGACGATTTCGTTGCTTCCGATGGGGTGCGCACGCAAGTCCGCGGACACGGGGCGGTCTGTGAGTCCCACTTCGCATGCGGCGTCCGCGACGGCTGTCACAGCGAGGGCGCCGTCTTCGGTGGGCAGCATCGACACGGTGACTTCCGGGTAGGACCGGCGGAAGTCCCCGATAATCCGGGCCAGGGGCTCGATGCTCAGGCCTGGAGGTGTGCTGACGGTGACGCGGCCGCCGCGGAGGCCTCTGAGGGCGATCATGGACTGTCGTGCGTCCTCCATGTCCTTGAGGACGCGACGTGCGTAGGTGAGCAGGACCGTGCCGGCCTCGGACAGCGCGACTCCCCGACCGACCCGGTGGAAGAGCGGAGCGCCGCATTCCCGTTCCAGCCTGCGGATGGCCTCGGACAGTGTCGGCTGGGTCACGTGCAGATGTGCCGCGGCCTTGGTGAAGCCGCCTTCATCGACGGCGGTGACGAAGTACTCCAGCGTGCGTACATCCATAGGGCTAGCCTATCGGTTGCATCGAAAAAATAGACTGGATTGATCTCATGGTGCAGTGTTTCATATCTCATAACGTTTTTCGTCCGCAGTATGCCCATCCTTGGCATTGGAACTTAAAGAGCAGGAGAAACGTGTGAGTTCCTCCCCGGTCCTGATCAGAACCAAGGACGACGTCGTCCGGGTGATCAACGAGAGTGCGGACGCTCCGCACAGTCGCATCATCGGTTTCATAGCGCTCGGCGGCTTCTTCCTCGACGCGTATGACTTCACCAGCCTGAGCGCAGGTTCGGTGCAGATGAAGGCGGAATTCGGACTCAGTGCCAGCCAGCTCGGTTTCGTGACAGCCGTCATGGCGTTCGGCGCGATCATCGGTGCGCTCTGCGGTGGTTACTTCGTTGACCGGTTCGGTCGGCTTCGCATGTTCATCGTGAACCTGTTGCTCTTCGTGGGTGCCACGCTGGGCGCGGCGTTTGCTCCGAACTACGAATCACTCATTGTGCTGCGCCTCTTGATCGGTATAGGTGTCGGTCTCGATGTGCCGGTGGCCATGGCGTTCCTGGTCGAGTTCATGGCGATGAAGAAGAAGGCCAAATGGGTGGAGTCGGCCGCGGCGCTGTGGTCGGCCGCGACCATCTGCGGGCTCCTCGTGGCGCTCGTCCTCAACGCCCTCGGGGCAGGAACCAGCCTGTGGCGGTGGGAGGTCGGCCTTGGCGTGGTGCCGGCTTTGGTGATTCTCCTTCTGCGCTTCAAATACATGGCGGAAAGCCCGATGTGGGCTGCAACCAAGGGAGACCTGGCCGAAGCAGTACGGATTCTCACCGTCACGTACGGCCGGCCGTTCGAGCTCGCGCCGGATGCGGCGGGCTTGTCCCACCCCGACGAACAGACCGGCCCGTTCCGCCCCTTCGTCCAGCTCTTCACCGGTGAATTCCGTAAGCGCACAATCCTGATCTCCGTGGTTAGCGCGGCGCAGAGCATCCAGTTCTCCTCGGTCGGCTTCTACCTGCCCCTCATCGTCTTCTCGTTCTTCCACAGCAGCTTTTCCGTCTCTCTACTGGCCTCGGTGTTCGCGAATGCCTGCGGTCTGTGCGGCGGGCTTCTGGCAGCGAACGTCGCGAACAGGCTGGGACTGCGCAAGCTGACCATCATCGGGTTCAGTGGCGTTGCTTCCGTACTCGTCCTACTCGGCCTCTTCGGCCGGGTGATTCCATCGGTACTCGGAGTTGTGCTGCTGGCGTTCTTCATCGGCGCGCATACCTTTGGCCCGGGCTCCACCGCGCAGTCGATGTCGGCGATGTCGTACCCGACGCGGGTCCGCGGCGTCGGCGCTGGACTCTCCCAGGCCAGTAACCGTACGGGCAGCCTGGTAGCGCTCTACGGCGTTCCGGTCCTGTTGGGCGCGTTCGGGTTGTATCACGCCCTGCTCATCCTGCTCATCGCCCCGGTGATCGGTCTGATCGCACTTGCCGTCATCAAGTGGGAGCCGGTCGGCAACGTCTCGGACGACGAGCCCGAGTCCGTCTTCGGTTCTCCCACCCGGGCAGCCGGGCCCGAAGCCAGGATCCCCACCCGTTCCATCTGAAAGCAGGCACAGCGACAGTGCAATCCCAGTCCGACGTTCTACGGCTGATACAACCCGACCTGCAGGAGAGCGTCCTCAACCGTGCCGGGAGCATGCTCGATGACGTGGCCGCCTACCTGAACTCGGTCGATGCGCGAGGCCTTGACGGCGCATTCCCGGCCTTCGTCTTCGACCCAGCGGCTGCCTCCTCCTACCTTCCCCAGCCGGTGGATCACCCGAGCCATGAACCCGCGGCTTCCGTCTCCCTCCCGGACGTCCAGGAGCTGCCCTGGGTGCCGCCCACTGATATCGCGCGCCTGGTGCGCGCCGGAGACCTCACAGCCGCAGAGGTGACCGAACTGTATGCACGGCGGATCGAAGACTGGCAGCCAGAGGTCAACGCGTTCATCGACGTGACCCTGGACGATGCTGCTCCGCCACGGATGGGAGCCCTTGCGGCGGCCCCTGTGGGGCTGACCGACCTGATCGACGTCGCGGGACTGCCGACGACCGCTGGTTCAGCGGTGATGCACGACCGGATTGCTGCAGCGGACGCGGACTGCTGGAGATCCCTGGCCGGGGCCGGTGCCGTGCTTGCGGGCAAGCTGAATGTGCAGGAGTTCGCCGCCGGCACGACGGGCGAGAACGCCCGGTTCGGCTGGACCCGGAATCCCTGGGACACGACCAGGATGACCGGTGGGGCATGCGGCGGTGCGGGGGCCGCGGTCGCGGCCGGGATGGTATCCGCGGCTCTCGGCCCGGACCCTGGGGGATCGATCAGGGTACCCGCAGCCCATTGCGGGGTCGTCGCCCTCAAACCCACCTACGGCGCGATCAGCAGGCACGGCGTACTGCCCTTGACCTGGACGCTGGACGCCCTCGGCGTGATGGCGCACCGCGTGCGGGGGGTCGCCGGCGTTGCCGATCACCTGCTGGTCCCGCGCACACCGCACGGCAGGCGCGGCAGTTGCGAAGGCGCTGCACTGGCCGGAGAACGGACAGCCGGTCTGGATCTGACGTTCGGCATCCCCGTCTCCTGGCTGGACATGGGGCTCGATCCGGAAGTCCGGGCCGCCTTCGAGAAGGCACTGGAGCACCTCACCGCACTCGGAGCAAAAGTGCGCGAGGTTGACGTCCCGTACGCGGGAGACATCCTCAAAATGCACCGGGCCATCGCATTCTCCGAGGCATCGGCCAATCACGAGCCGTTCCTCCTGCATCAGGCAGACGGAATCGGAGCCAATATCCGTGACCGTGAGCAGGCCGGGCGGGCCATGCTAGCCGGGCAGTACCTCAAGGCGTTCCGGATCCGTGCCATGCTGTGCCGGCGCTTCTCCGAGGTGTGGCGAGATGTCGACCTCGTCGTCACGCCGACGGTCCCGGTCCCCGCAGCACCCATCGGGACGCAGGCGGTGACGACGAGCTCACGCGGCCCAGAGCCCACACACACCGTCTACACCCGCTATCTCGCCCCTTTCAGTTCACTCGGCCTGCCCACGCTGTCCGTTCCGTGCGGGGCGACGACGGGCGGTCTGCCGATCGGCATGCAGCTGGCAGGACCGCCGCACGCGGAAGCTCTCTTGTTCTACGCAGCCGGTGCCTACGAGGCCAGCACGGTCTGGCATACGCGGCACCCGGAGCTCTCTCGGTGAAAGGCAGGACACGAATCATGTACGACATGGCTGTCACGGGCGGCTCCGTCGTCACACCTGACGGCGTCGTCCAGGGGGACATTGCCGTGAAGAACGGCGTCATCGCGTCCGTCGGTGTCCCCGTTGTACCTTCGCAGGTCACGGGGCGCGTCATCGATGCGAAGGGAAAGCTGGTCCTGCCCGGGGTCATCGATGCCCATGTCCACTGCCAGACCTGGACCGATCATGCCGACGCGATCGGGGACTCGCACCGTTCGGCGGCATTCGGAGGCGTAACCACCGCGATCACCCAGATCAGGGCACCCGTGGACATGGCCCCTTCGGACGCCATCAGCTACTTCATCTCAGAGGGCGAACGGACCTCACCGATCGACTTCGGTCTGCACACCATCCTGCGTCCGGAACACGATGCGGCCACCGAGGTACCCAAGGTCATTGCTCTGGGCAGCCCGTCCGTCAAGTTCTTCATGTCCTACAAGGACAACGGGATCATGACTCCGGACGCCACGCTGCTGCGCAACCTCCGTATCGTGGCGGAGAACGGCGGCCTTGCCATGGTGCACGCGGAAGACGGCGAGATCCTCGCACACCTCATCGACCATGCGAAGGCGACCAGGCGTACGCGGCTAGAGGACTTCGCCTGGACGCATCCCGCCGCCGCCGAGGACCTCGGTGTGCACAAGGCACTCGCCTACGCAAAGGCGACCGACTGCCCCCTTTACATCCTGCACATGACCACCAAGGGCGGTGTGAAGCTCCTGCGCGAGGCGGCCGCGGCCGGCCAGCGCGTGTTCGGGGAAACCTGCCCCAAGTACCTGACACTCACCAACGACGATCTTCTGCGTGTCGGGGCGCAGGCCAAAGTCGGGCCGCCGCTGCGGAGCGACGACGACCGCGAGCGCCTCTGGGACGCCTTGAAGACGGGCACGTTGTCCGTGGTGGCCAGCGACCACGCCCCCCGGGCACGGGAGCGAACAGGGCAGGTCGAGGACGTGTTCGCCGAACCCTATGGCGCACCTGGCACTGAGACGATGCTGCCGGTGGTCTACGACGAGCTCGTGGTGAAACGCCGCGGGAGCGTGTCTCTCCTGGCAGAGATTCTCAGCACCAACCCGGCGCGTATCTACGGGCTCTACCCGAAGAAGGGCATCATCGCGGCGGGCTCCGACGCCGATCTCGTTCTGGTGGATCCCGAACGCAGGGAAGTCATCAGCGCGGCAACGCAGCACACCACGGCGACATACAGCTTGTACGAAGGTCGTGAGGTCACAGGCTGGCCGACGCTGTCCACCGTGCGTGGGCGCGTGGTGCTCGACAACGGCGAGCTCAAGCAACAGCCCGGATTCGGGAAGTACCAGCGCCGAAGCCTGCCCGAGTCCGTCCGATGACGGAGCTGTGGGAACTCACCGCGAGCATGCAGGCGCGAGGGGTCCGCGAGGGCACATTCTCCGCGGAAGAGCTGATGCGGTCCGTGCTGGACCGCATCGCTCAGACCGACCCGCAGGTCAACGCCTTCTGCACCCTCAACGAGCACGCCCTTGAAGAGGCCCGGGCGGCAGACAGAGCACTGACCAGGGCCGACGTGATCGGACCTCTGCACGGCGTGCCCTTCTCCGTCAAGGACCTCATACCGACAGCAGGGCTGCGCACCACGCTGGGCAGCACCGCTTACGCGGACTGGATCCCCGATCATGACGATGTGTCGGTGGAACGGATGCGCGCGGCGGGCGCGCTGCTCGTGGGGAAGACCAACACCCGCGAGCTCGGCTACGGGGTCGTCGCCGACAACGAATTGTTCGGGCCGACACGCAATCCCAGAAAGCTCGCCTGCACAGCCGGAGGATCCTCCGGCGGCTCGGCAGCGGCAGTGGCCGGCGGCATGGGATCGATCAGCCTGGGCAACGACGGCGGGGGTTCGCTCCGCGTCCCGGCCGCGCTTTGCGGCGTCTTCACCCTCAAACCCACCTTCGGAGTCGTGCCTCTGTACCCGTCGTGCCGGCTGCCCACAAGAGCAGGGCTCGGCAGCTGGGAGACACTCGAGTCCGTCGGACCGATCACCCGGACGGTGGAAGAATCTGCCCTGGTGCTGGAGACGATCGCCGGATTCGACCAGCGGGACCGGCACTCCATACCGACCGACGTGCGGGGACTTACGGCACGCCTCGACGACGGCGTCAACAGGCTGAGAATCGCCTGGAGCCCACGCCTGGGACAGGCAGATGTCGACCCCGAGCTGATCGAACTGACAACCCGTGCCGTCAACGCACTCGATCGGGCAGGACTCGGCTGCGAGGTCGCCGCCGCGGATCCGCCGATCGGAGATCTCCACGAGCTGCGCAAGGCCTTCTACGCCACCGTCGCCAGGGACTCGGACCTGACAGGCCTGCGTGAACTGGCCGGACGATACCGGGTCTCTCAGGATATACAGGAGCTCGTGGGAAAGGACTGGACGGCTGAGATGTTCACCTGGGCGGCAACGCGCAGGCAAACGCTCTATGACGCCGTCCAGAGCTTCATGGCGGACTGGGATCTGCTCCTCACGCCCACTACGGCAACGGCTGCCTTTCCGATCGGAATGCGTAGTCCGGCCGAGTACGTGGGGCGTGACTGGTCGCCGTTCGCATTCCCGTTCAACCTTACAGGCCAGCCTGCAGCAAGCGTGCCGATCGGAACGACAAGGGATGGCCGACCCGTCGGCCTCCAGATCGTTGGCAGACGTCTTGCGGACGCCATGGTGCTGAGGTCAGCCCGCGCCTTCGAACGTGTTCTTGCTGCGGGTCCTGGTGATCAGCCGATCTGTGAGGTGCCCCGAGGTTCCGGGACAGGGACCCAATAGGGTTGTCCTGTCAAGGAAACGAGGAAGCACGAAGTGGCACCACCCAGCAAGTACACCCCGGAGTTCCGCGCGGAAGCCGTCCAGATCGCACTCCGATCCAGCAAGACCATCTTCGAGACGGCCCGCGAGCTTGAATTGAACCCGGAGACACTCCGGGCCTGGGTGAAGAAGCACCAGAAACAGCATGAGCCGCCTGCCGACGCCGAGCTGACGGTCAGCGAACGCGCCCGGTCGAAGGAACTTGAACGCCGCATTCGCGAAGTCGAGATGGAGAACGCCTTCCCGAGAAAATGCGCGGCGTGCTTCGCTAAGGATCCCCAGTAGCAAGCAAGTGCGAGTTCATCGAAACGATGCGGCTCGACACCGCGGAGTACGTTTTCCCGGTCGAGTTCATGTGTCAACGGCTCGACGTATCCAAGTTCGGCTACCACGACTGGAGAAGCCGCCCCAATTCTGCGACGGCCCAGCGCCGCGAGGAATTGAAGCTGCTCGTCAAGAAAGCCTTCGAGATGTCCGACAGCACCTACGGATACCGGCGCATCCACGCCCAGCTGGCGCGCTGGAGCCACGCCGCCGGCCTGGAGCTGGTGCGCCAGCTGACGCGTGAACGCCTTCAACCAGCACCCTGACCAGGCATTCAGGGTCCTTGAAGGCTCTCCTCCCTGGAGGGAGGGGATTTGTCACCCTCCAGGGTTGAGCGGGGATTTACGGCTCAGGCGGCCACCGGAGCCGGCGGCTCAGGTGGTCTTACG
>NZ_JBFAWG010000082.1:0-23535 GCF_040680215.1 Streptomyces sp. NPDC052107 | reverse complement strand
GACGTGACCACGATCAGCACACCCACCAACCGCCGACACCGGCCACGCGGAGCAGCCCTGGGCGCCGGATTCCACCTCCACGCTCACGCAGCCCCACCAAGATGGGCAGAACCCACACCGAGCCCCACGGTTCGCATAGGTTCGCTTAGCTGATCAGCGACGCTTTAGCCGGCGTCCTTGGTGAAACAGCCGCGCCAGACTTCAAGGGAGCCGTTGGCGAGCGCGGTGGTGTAGTTGATGACGCGGGTGTAGCCGTCGTCGAGGAGCATCGGTAGTGCGGGTCCTGCGGGCAGGCCGTTCGCGAAGGTCCTGGCGATCCATTCCTGGACCCATGTCGACTCGTTCGTCCATTCGGTGGTGGCGAAGCCCGCGCCCTCGACGCAGGCGAGCAGTGTTTCGGCGGCCACGACGAAGCTGTCGGTTCCGTCGAGTGACCAGGGCATGGGCCAGGGCAGGTCGGCGTGGTGTGGTTGGCAGACCTCCCAGACGGCCAGTCGCGCGCCGGAGGCGAGGCGTTCGGCGATGTGACGGAACCAGGTGGTCTTGTCCCGCACGTTCATCTGGACGTGCATGGTGAGCACGGCATCGAAGGTCGGATCGGGCTGGAGGCTGGTGATGTCCCCCGCGTGGAACTGGACGATGTCGCTCAGTCCGGCCCTGGCGGTGAGGTCGCGTGCGGCGTCGACGTAGGCCGGGGTGATGTCGATGCCGACGACGTGGTTGCCAGTGCGGCGGGCGATCTGGCGGGCGGGTCCGCCGAATCCGGAGCCGACATCCAGGACGACATCACCGTGTGCAAGGGTGAGGGTGGGGATGAGCCGTTCGACTGCGTCGGCGCCACCGATGTGGAACTGGTCGAGGTTGTCCAAGGCTCCGTCGGCCGAGGCGTCGAGATCGCGCTGGTCGCTCAGGAGTCGGTCGATGGTCTGGCTGACGGCGGTTTCTCCGTAGGTCATGGCACCGGGTCCTTTCAGTCGCTGGTGATGTCGGCCAACTGGGCTGGCTGGTGCGCCGGTTCGGGTTGTTGCGAAGGGTGAGCGGGCAGGAAGACGGCGGCGAGCAGCGCACCGGCGACCGCGACGACTCCGGCCACGACGCATCCGACACTGAGACCGTGGTCGAAGGCGCCGGTCGCGGCCTGACGTACGACCTCGGCCAGGGCGGGCCGGCCCTGGGCGGCGAGTTGGCCGGCGACGCCGAACGCCGCCCCGACGGACTGATGGGCGAGGTCCGTCAGCGCGTGGGGCAGTGCCGCGGGAAGGGTGGCGTCGAGTCGAGTGCCGTAGAGCGAGGCGTACACGCTGCCGATGACCGCGACGCCGAGGGTTCCGCCGAGAAGACGGGTCGAGTCATTGATGGCGGACCCCACGCCGGCCTGGTCGGCTGCGACTGCTCCCATGATGGACTCGGTCGCGGGCGCGGAGGTCAGGCCCATGCCCAGGCCGTAGACGACCATCTGGACGGCGATGATCCCGTAGCTGAGGGTCGGGGATATGTCGCCGGCGACCCAGAAGTAGAAGATCGCCTGCAGGGCCAGCCCGGCCGTGACGATCGCCTTGGTGCCGACACGGACCGCCAGCCGCGTCCCGAGGGTCGATCCGACGGCGACGGAGACCGCGACCGGCAGCAGATGGACGCCGGTGGACAGGGGGCTGTACGCCCGGACGAACTGGAAGAACTGCGTCATCAGGAAGATGAACCCGAAGAGAGTGAAGAACGCGATCGTGACCGCGGCGCTGGCGGCACTGAAGCGCATGTCCTTGAACAGCCGTACGTCGAGCATCGGTTGGTCGGTGCGGCGCTCGCCGGCGATGAAGCCGACCAGCAGGAGCGCGGCGCCGGCGAACCCGGCGAGCGACGCCGCCGATGCCCAGCCACGGTTCGGGGCCTCGATGATGGTGTAGACGAGGAGCCCCATGAATCCGCCGGACAGGACGAGGCCCAGGAAGTCCAGGCGGTGCGGGACGGGATTCCGAGCCAGTGGGACGAACAGCGCGACCAGGGCGATGACGGCCAGTGACACCGGGCCGAGGGTGTAGAAGATGCTCGACCAGCTGTAGTGCTCCAGCAGGAAGCCGCCAACGATCGGCCCCAGCGCGATGGCCATACCGCCCGTCGCGCCCCACAGACCGATGGACAACGCCCGCTCTTTGCGGCTGGTGAAGACGCCAGTGAGCAGGGAGAGCGTGGCCGGGAACGTCATCGCAGCCCCCAGACCCATCACGGCCCGGGCCGCGATCAGCTCCGCCGGGGAGGTGGCGTACCCGCCGACGAAACTGGCCACGCCGAACAACACCAGACCGGCCATGAGCATGCCCTTGCGGCCGAAGCGGTCGGACAGGCTTCCCGAGGTCAGCAGCAGGGCGGCGAATACGAGGTTGTAGGCGTCCACGACCCACTGCAACTGCGCGGTGGAGGCGCCCAGTTCACGCGTCAGCGTCGGTAGCGCCACGTTTACCAGAGTGGTGTCCAGGTTGATCACGAACGAGGCCGTCAGCAGTGCGACGAGCACGAGCGGTTTCGACGGTGTACGAGTCATGGTTGAAGATTAGGCGCGGTTGGTAGATTTTTTCAACCACTAGGTTTGGAAACTAAACCAACACGGGTTACGCTGGGTGCATGCGGAGCTATGGCCAGTACTGTTCGATCGCCCGGGCCCTCGATGTCGTGGGGGACCGCTGGACGCTGCTGATCGTCCGGGAGCTGCTGTTGCAAGGCCCGTGTCGGTTCACGGATCTGAAGAAGGGGCTGCCGGGTGTTGCGACGAACCTGCTGTCGACCCGCCTCAAGGAGCTTGAGGAAGCCGGACTGATCACTCGCGAGGACGCGCCGCCGCCGGTCGCCACGGTCCTCTACGCCCTGAGCGAGGACGGGCTGGCGCTGGAGCCGGTGTTGAAGTCACTCGGGCTCTGGGGGCTGCGGTTCATGACCGCCGAGCGGCCGGACGACGCGTTCCAGGCGCAGTGGCTGGCCTACGCCCCGACGTGGTTCACCACCGATGCGGATCCTGACGGTCCACCTGCGATCATTCAGGTCGTCGCGTCCGGTGAGTCGGCTGTTGTCGAGCTACGGGGCGGCGAGATTCACACGCGGCTCGGCCGTGCCGCCGACCCGGACCTCGTCCTGGACGGACCACCCCGTGCCGTCCTCGGGCTACTCACCGGCGTGATCAATCTCGAACTCGCCAACCGACTCGGCTTGTCCGTCCGCGGCCGACGCGACCTGCTCACCCGTCTCCACCCAGTCGCGCAGGACCGAACGCGCACTCAAGACGAGCACCGCCAATGAGCAGCGACGCCGACCTGTCGGCCATGAACGCGCACGTCGATGTCCGTATCCGACGCCACGTCCCCGACACCGGCGTATTATTGGTAACCCGGGCAATCAAAAGCTGCGGAATAGGCATCGGCCTACCGGCTCTTGGCCCCGGTGTGGCGCTGGCCGGAGGCTGGATCCCCTGGAACATCTGTTCCATGACGGGGATGGGCAGCGCCGGGCCGGATTGCCGGAGCCCGCTGACAGGTGGAGGATCCAGCACCGGAATCAGCTTCCGCCCCACACGCCACTGACGTCGGTTCAGGTCCGAGCAATACGCGCGCTCCCGCCATGTGCCATCGGCCGCGTTACCCGCTCGATGCGCCATGCAGTGACAGCCGTGACCAGTCGGCTTGCCCGACTCTACAGACTCGGATGTACTGATATGCACCAACGGGACCTCGGTTTCGGCGTGTTGAGGAAGTAGAGAGCCCTCACGCTAGAACCAGGTCCCGTTGCCATGCCGCGGCCTCTCGCAGCCCGGACCACCTCGCACAACAGTCCAGTTCACACCTTCGCTCCACGGATTCGTGAAGGGTTCTGAAGGCGAACAGCAGTCGTCATACCGCGCGCAGGCTGATGTCCCCGTCGTCAGTGCCCGTTGCAAGCAGCACACGGCCGTCAGCGCCAGCCATGACTGCGACGGACATTCCGACAGGAGATTCGTCAACGAGAAGGCCGGTCACGGCGTGCCATTGGCGAACGAGCCCGCTTTCGGACGAGGCGATGATCCTGGGTTCGCCTGCGATGTCGACGGAGACTAGGGAGCCCACCATTTCCCCGGTCTCGATGGGCGTTCCGAGAGGCTGTCCGGTGGCTGCGTCCCACCTGTGGAGTACACCGTCGCTGTCCCCGCCGGTGAGGATGGAAATGCCTGCCTGGGATGCCAGGAGGTCGATGTCGAGGATGTCGGCGTTCACCATGTCACTGACACCGATGAGCTCCCCGGTAGCCGCGTCCCACCTACGAATGGTCCCGTCGTCGCTCCCCGATGCGATCAGAGCGCCGCGTCCGGGAACAGATCCGGAAGCCACACATTTGACGCTGCTTCGGTGTCCGGCGAGCGGGACTCCTGCCCTTGCGCCGGTCACAGCGTCCCAGCGATACACCAGATGATCGTTACCCGCGCCTACGAGCAGGGTCCTACCGTCACCCGCCGTGTAGGCGTCGAGCCCCCAGATCGTCCCCGGGCTGAGCTCCTCGGTGTCTTGCAGCAGGGTTCCGGAAGACGAATCCCATCGCTGCACGCCGACCTCTGTCGCGGCTGCCAAGACATCCTTTCCATCGCACTTGACAGCAGACAAGTCAAAGCAGCCGTGCCTGAGTTCCCCCTCTTGAGTGGCCCACAAGAGATCCCCCGACGTCGCGTCCCAGCAGCACAGTCGGTTATCAGGGTTGGCCGCCCCAGAGATCAGGACGATTCGCTCCGACGATAGTCGCCCGAATAGTAGTGGCCACACAATTCCGTGGTGTGCTGAAATGATACGAAGCTCGCCATTATTGCGTGTAACCTGCGTCATTGCCTCTCCAGTGCGACTAACGGTGGGGGTGGCTGACGGTTCAAGTCGTCAGCCACCCCCACGTATGATCAGGGGAATTATACGTCAACCCCTAGTATCGAACATCCCCGGGATCACTCGTCCATCTCGCCTTCACCCATGCCTCCTCCAGCGCCAGCCGCTCCGCCACCGAAGGAGGACCCGAATCGTCCCCATTCGTAGGCCTTGTAGATGTTGTCGCTGGAGTACCTTCCGCCCCAGCTCTCCTTCATCTCGGAGTTGACCTCGCTGTTGATCACGACATCATTGATCACTCCGTTGTCCCCGGCCTTCACAGTCTTTTCCGGGTCACTGATGAAGTTGTTGAGCCAGCCGGCGCACTTGGACGAACAGATCTGGTTTGAAACGAAGGCACTGTCGACGCTTTCGAGTTCGCCGCCGATCATTTCCGTCTGGGCTTCTGCGTCGAGTTCACGCATGGCGTTGGCCGATCGTTCGGCATGCGTGTCTTCCGTCGCGCTTCCCGAACCGGGCTTGGTCGTTTTGAAGACCATTACTCCGAGGTCGGTGAGTTTGTTGGTCACCTGTTTCGGGAGCCCGCTGGCGCTCGTGAAGGCAATGACGCGTGGTTGGACGCTGCCGTCCGGAAGGCGGACCTGGACTTTCGACACGATGGTGGTCGAGAATTTTCGGAACTTCCACCAACTGCCGTAGTGGTCGCTTATGACTTCCAGCGCCTTTCCATACACGTAGTCTGCGCCTTCTGCCTGAAGGTTCTCAAGCGACGCCGGAGCTTCGTTGATGGTCGGGTCGTTGACCTTCGCGACGGCACCCCGCGCCGCGTTGGATGCGGCCTCTGCGGCTTCCTGTCGGGCGTACGCGGGGCCGTATGCACTGGCCCCCATCATGACTCCGCCTGGCCCATCGACCATGTGGCCGTCGAGTTCGACGTTGGTGGTGGGGTT
Organism: Streptomyces sp. NPDC052107; assembly: GCF_040680215.1. Classification (NCBI taxonomy): domain Bacteria; kingdom Bacillati; phylum Actinomycetota; class Actinomycetes; order Kitasatosporales; family Streptomycetaceae; genus Streptomyces; species Streptomyces sp. NPDC052107. The sequence goes on along the minus strand of NZ_JBFAWG010000082.1, from coordinate 17,756 downwards.
GCCGCCACCGAAGGCGTAGCGGTTGCCGGTGAGGGGGTCGGTGGACAGGTTCATGTCGGCGAGGGCGCCGTTGTACATGTCCCTGCTGGTGAAGCGGTTCAGGCCGGGGTCGTAGTTCCGGAAGCCCATGTCGTAGGTGCCGGAGGTCTGGTCCCAGCGTTTGGCGTTGAACCGGTAGGCGTTGTACGGCTCCTTGGTCGGGTCCTGGGCGTCGGGTTTGTCGATGCCGGTGAACTCGGTGGTGTCGTTGTTGCCGTAGGCGGTGTAGCCGTAGGTGGCCTTGGTCTGGCCGGTGGAGTCGGTGAGGGTTTCGACGTCGGTGTGGCTGTTGTAGCCGTAGTAGGAGTCGGTGGTGGTGCCGTCGGTGTTGTGGGTGACCTGGGACAGCCGCTCACCCCAGGGCGAGTACTGGTAGGACTTGGTGAGCTGGCCTGCGACGCTCTCGTCGAGGATCTGGCTCGTCAGGCCGAGGTAGGAGAAGTCGGTGGTCTTGCCGCCGACGGTCTTGGAGGCGGTGCGGTCCAGCGGGTCGAAGGTGTAGGTCGTGGTGGTGGACACGCCGCCGGTGCCGAGTTTGGTGTTCTTGGTGACGTGGTCGAAGCCGTCGTAGGTGTTGCGTTCGATGACGGTTCCGGCGCTGGTGATGGTGTCGAGTCGGCCGTAGGGGTCGTAGTTGTAGGCCGCGCTCTGCCCGCCGGATGTGGAGGACAGCAGGCGGTTGCGGTCGTAGGTGTAGGTGGTGGCGGTTCCGCCGACGGTTTGGGAGGTGACGTTGGCGTTGTCGTCATGGACATAGGTTTCGGTGTCCGCGCCGTTGCCCGTCTTGACGGCCTGGGCGAGGCGGTCGACGGGGTCGTAGGTGTAGTCGGTGGTGGAGTTCAGGTATGCGCTGTGGTTGTCGGCGTTCTGCTTGCTGGCGACGTCTTCGGCTTTGCTGCCGTTGGGGTCCCAGGTCAGGGTGTGGTCGTCGACCAGGGTGCCGCCGGCGGTCTTCTCCGTCTGGGTGTGGACCTCGCCGGAGGGCCAGTAGGTGAAGTCGACGGTGTTGCCGTTGCCCTTGGTCTGCCGCAGCTGCTGGCCGCGGGGAGTGTACGTGTAGCTGGTGGTCTTGGGGGTGGGGTCGGTGGCGGAGTCGCCGACCTTGACGGTCTGGACGAGTTCGCGCAGGTCGTAGGTGTAGGCGGAGTACTGGCCGGGGTGGTCGACGGTGGCTATCTGCCCGTCGGGGTCGTAGGTGTAGGAGGTGTGGGTCTTCTCCGTGCCCGACGCCGACTCGGTGACCTTGGCGACCTGGTTCAGGCCGGTGTAGTCGATGGTGTAGGTGTCGATGGCCGTGCCCGGCGAGGTGTCGCCGATGGTGGTGAGGTTGCCGTTGGGGTCGTAGGAGTAGGTGAAGGTGTGCTTCTCGTTGTCGGTGTCCGCGCTGTTGTCGCGGACCAGCTTGATGGCGTCCGCGGACACGGTGCCGCCGGTGTTCTGGGCGAGGGAGACCGATGAGGTGCCGCCCTGGGTGAAGCTGTAGGCGCCCAGGGACACCCATGTGCCCGCGCCGGTGGTCTGGTTGACGGTCTTGGCGGTGTTGGTGCCGTCATGGGTGACGGTGTACGCAGCCGCCGTTGCCGCACCGGTGACTTGCGGGTATTTGGCGTAGACGGTGTAGGTGCCGTCCTGGGGGATGTCGAGCTGCCAGGTGAAGGCATCCGTACCGCTGCCGGCGGCGTGGGTGCGGTAGTCGTAGCCCTGATGGTCCGTGCCCGTGGACGCGGTGGCCCAGGTACCGGTCGTGGTGGTGTTCTGGGTGTCGGAGTTGTCGACCAGCACCACCTGCAATCCGACCGGCACACCGTCGTCACTGCGCGAGGCCAGGGAACCGTCCGGGTAGTACGACCAGCCCATCGTCCGCGACGAGGAGCCGCCGGCCGAGGTCAGGGTGCGGCTGGTCTGCTGGCCCAGGTCGTTGTAGTCGTAGGAGGTGGTGATGTCCCACGGGTCGGTCGAGGTGTGGACCTGGCCGTCGTCGTAGTAGCTGTAGGTGGTGTCGTTGCGGACACTCTGTCCGTTGGACGGCGGCGCGGAGGTCTTGGTGACCCGCCCGGCGTCGTCGTAGTAGGTGTAAGTGGAGACCGGGTGGTTGTACTTGGCGTCGTTCGGGTCGTAGGGCTGGATCGTCTCCTTGGGGCGGTTCAGCTCGTCGTAGACGGTCTGGGAGATGAACGCGGTGGTGCTGCCCGCGGCGGTGGCGCGCGGTGAGTAGACCTTGGTGGTGTTGCCGACCTGGTCGTACTCGTACTTCGTCGTCCGGTACGTCGGCGCGCCGGCGCTGCCCTGGTACGGGGCCTGGACCTGGGAGACCTTGCCCCGCTCGTCGTACGAGGTCGTGGTGGTGTTGTTGTCGGCGTCCGTGGACGTCGTCTTCAGGCCGTCCTTGTCGTAGCCGGTCTTGGTGACCTTCCCGGCCGCGTCGGTGACCTGGTACGGGCGGTGGTCGAAGTCGAAGTCGGTCTTGCTGGTGTAGTCGGTGGTGTCGGTGGTGGCGTTCTTGACCGGGTCGATGACCGTGGTGGCGTTGCCGACGTCGTCGTACTGGTACGAGACCTTGTCGCCCTTGGCGTTGGTGACGTCGGTGAGCTCACCGATGGAGTCGTAGGTGTTGGTGGTGAGGTAGTCCGTCGGATCGGACGTGGTCAGGGTGCCCTTGGCCCCGGTGGTGGTCTTCAGCTCGCCGATCTTGTCGTAGGTGTAGCTGGTGGTGCGGTCGGGATCGGTGGTGTGGTCCTTCGGCGCGGTTGCCGAGGTGACCTCGTCGGCGTTGTCGTACACGGCCGTGGACACGGCGCCGTTGGGGGCGGTGGCCTGGGTGACGTTGTCGTTGGCGTCGTACACCGGCGCCGGCGTGGTGATGTACACCCCGCCCGCCTGATCCTTGGGCACCTTCTTCACCAGCGGCCGGCCGTACACGTCATAGGTCTGCGTCGTGGTGTGGCCGAGCTGGTCGGTCACCGACAGCACCTGCCCGAGCGGGTCGTACGCGGTCGTGACCGCCTTGTTGTACGGGGCCGGGCCGTTCGCGGTCTGCGGGTAGCCGTTCGGGTCGAAGCCGCTGTAGGTGCTGGTGTGCTGGTTGGCGTCGGTGACCGAGGTCAACTCGCCGTAGGAGTCGTAGGCGTAGGTGGTGGTGTAGTCCCCGGCGGTGGAGGTGGAGACGCCCTTGGGGTCGGTGACGGAGGTGAGGTTGCCGAAGGTGTCGTAGCCGAACAGCCACTGCCGGCCCTCGGGCGAGGTCTTGGTGTACAGGTCCGCGCTGTAGCCGTTCACGCGGGTCTGATACGTGTAGACCGTGGCCGGCCAGCCGTTCTTGACCGCCTCCGCGTCCTGCATCGTCAGCGGATAGCCGGTCTTCGCATCGTAGGTCCACTTGGTGGTGGCGCCGTTGTCCTCGATCAGCTGCGTGACGTTGTTGTCCGCGTCCCAGGACAGTTTGGTGACCTGGTTCTTGGCGTTGGTGGTCTGCACCGGCCGCGCGAAGTCGTCCGTCACATACGTGGTGGCGTGAGTCTCGGCGTCGGTGACCGTGGTGTCGGTGAACGCCGGCGTGCCCGTGTCGGCCGCATACGCGAAACCGGTCGTGTTCGTCAACCGGTCGGTGATGGTCTTGGCCCACCAGTGGTACTTCGGGTCATCTCCGGTCTGCGGCGCGTAGTACGCCAGCTGCGTTGCGTGCCCGCGCGGGTCGGTGATCTTGACGAGCTTGACGTTCTTCGTACCCTGCGTGGCGTCGTAGGTGAAACCGAACACCTTCGGCTGCGACGAGCCGGCACCGTCCGTGAGCTGCGCCATCAGCCCCTGCGTGGTGTACAGGAACGTGATCTTCCGCGCCGGGTTGGTGCCATCACCCAGCGCCGTCATCGACGCGACATGATCGATGATCTTCGGGTTGGTCAGGTTCGTACCCGACTGGACCGCGCCCGTGTCGTCGACGTAACTGTAGTTGTCGCCCTTGTTGTAGTAGGTGACGGTGAGGGTCTGCCGGCCGGTCGGGTCGGTGATGTACTGCAGGAACTTGCGCGGCGCGTTGTTGGACTTGCGGACCGCGTAGGTGAACGTCTCGGTGTTGCCGTTCTTGTCCACGATCGAGGACGGGTAGCCCTCGCAGTCGTAGAAGAACCGCGTCCCGTCCGGCTTGGTCATCGACCACGCGTCCGGGGTGTCGTCCTTGTCGGGCGTGCAGGACACCCCGCCCTTCATCGCCAGCAGGTAGTGCACCCCCGCCGGGGCCTTGAAGGTGCCGTCGGCCTGCTTGGTGAACACCGACGCGGTACCGTCACCGTCGGTCAGGGTGACCTCGGTCGGGTTCGGGTTGGGGTGGAAGTCCAGCGCCGCACCCAGCCGCACCGGAGTCGACGCCTGCGCCGACCAGCCCGGACCCATCACCGTGTCCGAGGTGTCCAGCGAGTTGTACGCAAACCGGCCGAACGTCCCCAGACCCCGGCCCGGATTCGTGAACGCGTTGTACGACCACACCGCATTGCCCGAGGCGAGATTGTTCATGACCGTGGAGCCGGCGCCGGTGTTCTTGCCCGCGTAGGAGTAGAACTTCTCCAAGCCGATCGTGTCGGAGGTCGGGTCCTCGACGGTCTCGGCCTGCGCCAGACCGGCGACGCCGCCGGTCGCCGAATTCCAGGTGGAATTGGTCTTGTTGTAGGCGTCCCAGGTCAGCGTGTACGCGGTCCGCTTGTTCGTCGGGTTCCCGGAATCCGCGTTGGTGGGTGCCTTGACCTGGGCGTGGACCAGGACGGTCTCGCCGGGTGAGATGTCCTGCGGCAGCGCGGTCTGGATCTGGTTGCCGCCGTTGGTGACGTCCGTGCCGTCGGCCAGCGTCCACCGGTACGACAGCGCCTCACCGGCCGCCGTCCAGGTCGCGTTGGTCGTGTTCGTCAGCGAGACGTCGACGTTGTACGTGGTGCCCGGCGTCATCCGGGCGGGTGTTGTGGGCGCGTAGTACGTCGAATCCGTCGTCGCGTCCACATAGGTGACATCCAGCTGCGGGCGCAGTTGCGGCTCGGACGTCTCGGAGGACACGAAGACGCTGCGTTCCTGTGGGCCGGAGGTGGTCGACTCGTTGGCGACCTTCAGCAGCACGCCATGGTTCGACGTGGGTGTGGTGATCCAGCCCTGGGTCAGCGAGGTGGCGTCCCACCAGTGCCGCACCGGGTCGTTGGTGACGCCGGCCACCGTGTCGGAAACCGTGCCGGAGTAGTCACCGCCCGCCGTGGTCCACGCGGTGCTCGAGGTGGCGTTGTTCCAGGTAGCGGTCGCCTCGTCGAAGTCCCGGTTCAGGCCATGCAGTTCGTACGTCGCCGAGCCGCCGCCCGTGTTGGTGCTGATCGTCGACCACGCCTGCATCTGCGCGCTGATCACCCGCGCCGTCGACGGCAGCGACGACGTCGGGAACTTCAGCACCGCCCGGGTCGTGCCGTAGGTGGCCGAGTTGTTGCCCACCTCCAGCCACTTCTGGTTCACCGCGTCCGAGGAAATCGTGTCGTGCGCGGTGGTCGGCTGGGCGGAGGACAGCGTGGTGTCGGCGTAGCCCGTCCCGGCCTGGATGATCTGCGTGGTCTGCCCGGCCTTGGGCAACTCCGCCAGCTGCACCGGACCGCCGATGATCTGGCCGCCCTTGGTCTTGACCGCGACCTCGTAGTAGACCGCGTGGAAGGGGTCCGTGGCATCCGCGGCCGTGGGCACGGCGGTGGTGTCGGTGAAGGAGGTGGTCCCGGCCGCGACCGGCGCCACCAGGGTTGCCGAGGTGGGGGTGAAGCCCTGGAAGACGCTGCGGTGGACCTGGTATTCGACCAGGTCGTTCGACGGGTCGCCGGTGGTGTTCGTGTACGCCGGCCAGGACAGCTCCGCACCCGTAGCGTGGATCACGGTGGGCGGGTTGAGTGCCACGCCGGGGGCGCCGTAGACGATGGTCAGCTTCGGGTAGGTGGCGGTCTCGCCGCCGTACCCGAACTCCGACGCCTCATACAGCGGCCCACCCTGGTTCAGGGTCGCCTCGTCGGCCGCCTGCAGCACGAACCCGTTGTTCGCCTGCCCGTTGACCCACTTCTGCACGGTGTCGGTCGCCGCGAAGTTGTGCCACTGGTCATACGAGCCGGCCGGCTTCGTCAGCGTCGTGCCCGGCTCGACCAGCCGCACGGCGTCCGCGATCACCGAGGTCGTCGTGGACGCCGGCCCGTCACCCAGCACGATCTTGCCCGCCGTGCCCGCCGAGAACGGCAGCGCGGTGCCGTTGTTCAGCGACCGCCACACCCCGCCGGTCCCCACGGACTGGTCGATCGTGCCGTTGTAGGTGCCGCCGTTGTAGGTCACCGTGTACGGCGCGTTCGTCGCCCGGTCGCTCGCCGGAATCGAGTGCACGTCCACCCGGTACGAACCCGCCTGCGCAACAGTCGGCTGCCAGGTGTAGGTGTCCCCGGCCACCGCATCCTTGTTGTAGGCGTAGTCGCCATTGACCGCGTACTGCGTGTACGTGGAGTTGGTCGAGTACGGCCACGAGCCATGCGCCGCCGTCCCCGCATCACCGTCGTCCAACTGCACCGTGGTACCCGACAGTTCACCCGACAGGCCGCTGGTGCTGTTCCACGTCGCCGTCGCAGCGTCCCACGCACCCGTCGCCCGATGCGCCTCGATCACCACATCATGGGTGTTGGCGGTGTGAACCTGGTTGTAATACACGCCCAGCTGCGCCGACGTGATCTTCGTGTTCGCCGGGATGCCCGTCAGCGGGAACTTCAGCAGCGACCGCAGCTTGCCGGCCGCCGTCGTGCCCACCCCCAGCTGCCACGTACCGTTCAGGTTCGTCGTCGGCTGCGTGGAGTCCACCATCACGTCCTGCGAGGTGGACGGGGTAGGCGCGATCATCACCGTCGGGTCCACGGTCACCGGGAAACGGCGGTCCTTCGCGGCCAGCCACTTCGCGTCCGGCGTCAGCGTGATCCGCCAGGACGACCCGTGGCGGGTGAGCTTCTGCACGACCCGGCCGTGCGTCAGGTCCACCACCGGAGCATCGCTGTTGGCCGGCGCCTGGAACATCACCGCCGCCGGGATCACCAGCAACGGCCGGCCCGACTCACTGCCGCCGTAGAGCCCGATCGAGCCATCCTTCAGCTGCCTGGGAGTCAGCCCGCCGGTCCTGAGGGAGAAGGTGAACGAGACCGGGCCGCTCGGGGCCCGGTTCAGGACGATGTTCTCCTTCACCTCACCGCGCCCGACCCGGTAGTCGACATCGGCGCCGCCGGCCAGACCCCGATACGCGACGGTGTCGGCCTTGGCCACCGGGGAGACGGCCTTGTCCGCACCGGCCAGGCCCAGGGTGACAGTGTGCTGTCCGTCGGCCTCGAAACGCAGCAGACTCCCGGCACGGGAGCCGAAGTAGGAACGGGCCAGGTTGGTGGTGTTGGCGTACCGGTAGCCAGCGCGGCCGCTCGCGGCGACCTTCGTGTCGATCGCCTTCCAGCCGTGTGCCGAGTGGTACGACAACGGCACCGCGGAGACCTCCGCCAGCGTGGTCCCGTCCGACAGCTTCCAGTACCGCGCCGACGCAGTCCGCTTCGCCGTCAGTTCCCGGACCCGATGCGCCGCCGGCGCCTTCTTGCCCGGCGGCAGCTTCTGCCGGTCGGCAATCGCATCCTCGGGGCCGATGGGCGGCTTCGGCGCCGAATGCCCGCCACCGAACCAGCCCTTGACCGCATCGATGATTCCGGAACCGCCGCCATGGCCCGATGACGGCGCGGACGCGAATGCCGGGGTCTGCAGGACAGAACCCAGCAACGCTCCGACCGCCAGGGATGCGGCAATCCGACTTCGTTTCGCCACCCACAACTCCTTGTCACGCATGCTTGACAAACGCAGCACAAGCGACCGCGTCTGCACGTGACTTTCGGAGCGCGAACATCCCGAGGCAGGCCGAAATGGCCATTCCGGCATGCCACCCCATTTCTCGGGGCTGTTGCCGGCGAGCAGGACAGAATGAACCGCAGCACCGTAAAGCACGTACATAGACGCGCCCGCACAAAAACAGCCATGGCGGATCCATAGCCGTTGATGCGACCAGTGCTGGGGGACACCGAATCAACGGCGGGACTGTGACACGAAGATCGCGGCGGGTCTAGCGGGAGTAGTGTTCGAGCAAAACCAGGACGAACCACCCATCCAGTCGGCCGAATCACCTGGTTCATCCGATTCATGGGCACAGAATCAGCCACAGGCTGCACACAACTTTGGGATCTGCTTTACCTTCACGGTCGGCGCTTTACTGAGTCGTGACAGCTAATTAACTGCGCTTCCGGGATAAGTCGGCGCGGGCATGGTGTGCCGCAGGCGCGAAAGGGGCCTTTCGGTCCGGCACTTGCGCCTTTCCGCCGCCTTGGCTCTAATCGACGAGCACACTCAAGAACTCGACGCCAGGCGTTCGCGCCCACCCGTGCAATGGAAGTCGGCGATGGAAACCCAGACAGCAGCAGGCCCCGAAACCCCCGAAAACGATGACACCGCAGCGGCTCCCGCCACCCGGCGCCGCGCCCGCCCTCTCGTATTCGGCGCCGCCCTCCTGTGTGCCGCCCTCGCCACAGCCGGCGTCCTGTTCGCCAGCCACAGCGGAAACGGCGACAACGGCGCGGACGCCAGGCACCACGGACCCACCGTCCCCGCGGCCTACCAGATCACCGGCCACGGCACCGCCCAGATCAGCTACGCCGGGCCCGACGGAAAACTGCACACCGTCAACGCCCACCTGCCCTGGCACGGCAACGCCGACCTGACCACCGGCACCCCGGCAGTCATCTCCATCGTCCTGGGAAAGGAGGGCGGCAACGCCACCTGCTCGGTCAGCCTGCACGGCAAAGTGGTCCAGCACGCCACCGCCTACGGCTCCTACGGGCGCGCCAACTGCCAAACGGCATCGCGCTGACGCTGCCTCGGGCGCAGAGAGCTGAGGGCAGAAGGGCAGAGGGTGGCAACGCCGTCCGACAGCTTCACGTCATGCATGTGGTGGCTGTTCGCTGTTGGACACCTCACCGCAATCGAACTTCAAGCAGCCCGGCTTTGTTCAGGAGTTGCGGTGAACAAAGCCAAGAAGCCCGGATCTGGGCGTCGGGTGCGGAAGGGTACTTGGGCACTCATCTTCGAGTGAGGTCGGCAGCGTAGTCGGCTCCAAAACCCTGGCTTTCGCGCGTCCAGTTGTCTCCGGTGGACTGGTGGAATCCGAGCAGTCGGCTGATGACGAAGGCGGGCAGCTCCGAGGCGATGTCCATCAGCGACGCGTGGCGCGCGAGCTGCGGCGGGACGCCGATCGTCTTCAGGCGCCGGCCCAGGGTGTGCGGGTCGATCGGCTGTCCAGGGTAGAGGCTGTGGAACAGCCACTTCGGTTCCTCGAGCGGGACGGTGGCCGCGCGACCGCCCCGCCGCGCGACGAGCTGGCGGATCAGGTCGTCCAGGGGCGCGGGGATCTCGACGGGCACTCGCCCGAGCTTCAGAGCGAGCGTGTCGCCACGGTCGACGATGTTCTCGGTGGTGAGGCGGCTGATGCGGCCCACGGGCTGGGCGAACAGCAGCAGGAGTAGGCCGGCGGCCCGGTCGCCGACCTGGAGCTGCTCGTCGCGGACGAGGCGGCGGACCAGGGCCCAGCGTTGGTCCCTGCCGATGATGCGCGCGGTGAAGTAGTTGCTGATGACCGGCGCGGACAGTGGTCGGCTGTGGCCGCGTCTGCTGGTCCAGAGCAGGAATGCGCGGACTGTGGCGCGGGTGGTGGGGCCGTCGCTGAGCCAGGCGTCCACCTGGTCCTGGGTGCAGGTGGCCAGGGTCGCGCCGCCGTCGTGGAGCCATTCCAGCAGGCGGGCCACGTTACGGATCTCGATCCGGACGGTCTCGGCCCGGCCATGGGTGACCAGTTGTCCGGCGGGCAGGCTGCGGAGTCTTCGCAACGGCTGCCAGTTCGTGTAGTTGCGCAGGATCCTGCGCTCCTCGGCGGACGAGACGCGGGCGATGGTCTTGGCCAACCAGCGTTCCAATCGGGCCAGTTGCTCATCCCGGACAGGCAGAGCTCCCCCGGCGACCAGCGCGGCCCGCAGATACTCCACGGTCGGCGCGGCGGCGAAGCGGTCCAGGATCTCGTGGGTGACCGGCCCACGCTCGGTTGCCAGGGCCTCAAGGACGGCACGCCGAGCGGGAACCTTGTGGATCCAGCGCAACACAGTGCGGGGCGGCGGCTTCAGCAACGCCTGGAAGACCGGTTCCAGTTCCGGACGCACGAGACCGCCAAGCGGGCTGAGCACGTCGCGCAGATCAGCAGCACGTGCGCAGGCGGCGCACCGTCCGTGCCGGTAGAGCCGTTCGACGGACCCGCACCGGGTGCAGGGACGACGGGCGGCAGGATGCTTGGCCCAGCAGGTCTGGCACAAGGGCTCGCCCTCGGGGGTCCGGCCGCTGGTGCGGAAGATCCCGCCGCAACCGGCGCACGGCCTGGGCCTGTTGCCGCAGTTTCCGCACAGCGGCTCGCCGGCCGCGGTGCGATTGTTGACACGCCGGTGCTTGCCACAGCTGGCGCACACGGCTTCCTTGCGCTCCTTGGCTGCAGGGCAGACACTTGGGGGCGTCGGTGGCAGCAAAGTAGCAGGGCCTGCGGGCACCGCAGCTCCCGCAGAGGGCGGTGGGAATCTCCCGGCAGGCGGCGCAGACTCCGCCGTCGTCGGTGCGCGAATTCCGCAGCCGCATCTCGCCGCAGACACTGCACGGCCTATGGTTGAAGGGGTCGTGCTGGCGGCAGGTGCCGCACACGGGCTGGCCGTCGAACCTGCGGCCGCCGATCGGCCGCACGCGTCCGCAGGCCACGCAGGTCGCAATCTTGGAGTCGCATCGGCACGGCTCGCAGCAGCGCAGCCCGTCACGACGCTGTTTGAGGTCGGTGGAGCGCTGACAAAACGGACACAAGGGAACGACCACGCCGCGGGCGCCACGATCGATCAGCGTCTGGGCCAGGGCAGAGATCTTGGGCGGCCCCTCCGCGCCGCGTCCGGTGAGCAGGCCGGGGACGTCTTCCAGCGCCCACAGCAACCGGAGCTGGCCGGGACGGGTGGGTTCAACCGAGCGGATGGCCTGCTGCGCGGTAGCGGGCGAGACACCGAAAGGGCCGGCGGCGATCAGCTTGGCCAGTTCCTGGGCCGGATCTGTGGCACCCCAGGGCGGATGAGCCCGGCAGCGGGGCCGCCCAAAGCGGTCACGTCCGACAAAGGTAGTACTTCCGCAGATCACGCAGGGGTTAGCGCGCACGAGGCGGCGGTTGCTGCAGGCGCTGCAGATCCGTGCACCGTCGCCCAGGCCGGTCAGCGGACGCTCGCGCCCGCAGTCGCCACAGCGGGGCAATGCCAGCTGTTCAGCACCAGCCTCGCGCAGCGCACGGACGAGCCGTTCGATCGCGCGTGGCCCCTCTGGACGACCGGACGTCAGCAGGTCCGGCCTTGTCTGGAGGACCTCGGCGAGCGTCCGCAGCTGGGGCCGCTGGCGAAAGACCGCCCTGAGCACGGCGGCGACGTCGATCCGCTCGCACGCGGGGTCGGCCAACCGCACGATCTCGCTGATCACAGCCTCGGGCTCCCTAGCGGAGCGCGGCAGCTCACCGCCGGGCACGACCGGCGCCTACTCGGACACGATCCGGGCCCGCTTGGGCCGCAAGTCGCCGACGCCAGCATCCTTCCCGGGCGCCGGTCCGCCGTCGGCCCCGGCGCTGTGACGGCGCCGCGAACCGGCCGCCGCGACGGGCTCGATGAGCTCGTCCATGCTGCAGCCCAGGATGTCGAGCAGGGCCATCAGGGTCTTCAGGCTCAGCCGCTCGGGCCGTTCCACCACCAGGCGGTAGGTCTGGCTTGGCGACAGATCGATACCGCGCTCGGCCAGTAGGGGGCGCAGGTCGGTGGTGGAGAACATGCCCCGGGTGGCCATCACCTCTCGCAGATGCCAGCGGTAGTCCAGCTTCGGCGTCACATCGCCTCCCTACTGTCCGCCCTGGAGGGCGCGGTCCAAGACCTTGCGCATCATCGTGTTCATGAAGTCCCCGCTCACTCCCGTATACAAGGCGGTCGTGGAGGCGTAGCGGTGACCGACCTGCCGCTGGACGAACACCGGGTCCGCGCCGTCCTCAATCTGGTGGGTCACGTGGCTGTGCCGAAGGCAGTGCGGGACCAAGGACTTGTCCAGGCCCAGCGCATCGCGGTAGGCCGCGAACCGGTCCTCGATCTCGCGGGCTTGAAGGCGCCCGCCTCGTTCCGTCAGCCACAGCGCCGACTGCCCAGGGGCCGCCGCGTAACGGGGCCGGGCATTGATCACGTAGTCCTCAACCGCTTCCACCGCCCAGGGCATCACGCTGAGCGTCGTGCGCCGACGCGGCGGCGACCCCTTCGTCCGCTTGCCGTAACGCACGTGCAGCGACCCGAAGTTGCCCAGCTCCGGAGCCTTCGGGTTCCGGTAGAAGTCGGTGACGTCCAGCCGGGAAATCTCGGTGCAGCGCGTGCCCCAGCCGTACATCACCTTGAACACCGTGGCGTCCCGGTAGGCCGCGAGCGCTCCCTTGCGCCCCAGCCAGATCGCCCGGTCGACCTGAGCGTCCGCGTGGTCGAGGAAAATCTGGATCTCCTCCCGCGTCATCGGCCGCCGCTCGGCGCCGCCCTCGTAGTCGGCCAGGTGCGCGACGGTGTTCCACTCGTGGCAGATCTGCACCGGGTGGGCCCCGAAGCGGGTCTCGCACTCAGCCGGCCACTGGTAGTGCGGCGAGGTGACGTAGTCGCAGAACATCCGGATCGCACCTTGATAGCTGCGGATCGTCGATTCCGCACGCTTCAACTCGGCGATCAGGTACGTCATCCACTCATCGAGATCGGATGCCGACCACTGCCACGGATAGGCATTGGTGGACTTGGTGAAGCGCCGCACCGCCCTCTGCCGATCGCTGATTGTGTCCGGCTGCAGCCGGCGCCCGCCGCGCTGCTGCCGTCCCCAGCCTTCAAGCATCGCCTCGAAGACCGCGTCCTCGGGATGCAGCAAAGACACGCCCTGGAGCAGCACGAGCTGCGCTGAAGCCTCCTGCAGTTCCGCTCCGGGCATCCATCCACCCCCTCCATTAGCCGCGTGAATCATGCATCAAATGCACTCACTCGCGCAATACCCCAGGTCACTGGCCTCAATTTCGAAGAGAGGCGCTCGGCATGAAGCCGCAGAACACCAGCTCAACCAACTCCGGATCACGCATCCAACGCAATTCCCCGCAGTCTGCACCTGCCTGAGTCGTAGGCCATGGCTGCGGTCACCCTGTACGTCAACACGTGCGCCTCGTCGACGTCACCGTGGCCAGCTGGGCTAATCCATCACTTGGGACCACCTCGCCGCAATCCCGCTTGCTGACGGATGAGCGCCAGCCCAGCGACATGGCATACGCGGCGGTAGCGGACCTCAAGGGACAAGATCGCGAGACAGAAGTGCCGTGTCCCTAAATGAGACGACGGGGAAAGCCCAGGTCCGCCTCGGCGGAACGGGACATTCCAAATGCGAAGCTACAGGCGCGTCGGGCGGCGGCGATGTTGGCCCAGCCAGCGAGCCTGAGGGCGGAACGGATCAGGTCGCGCAGTACAGCCAGGACGGCGGGGGTGTGGCGGCGGCGGACCTGGCTGGCGTCCTCGCCGAAGGTGACATCTCGGCATCAGTGCACGGTGTTTTCCACGGTCCAGTGGCCGCGGGCCCAGGAAGCCATCTCGGCCGCAGTGGCCTGCTCGGCGGGCAGGTCGGTGATCGCGTAGACGGTCTCGGTGCGCCAGCGTTTCTGCCCGGCCGCACGCCGCTTGCGCCTGGAGATGGTCCGCAGGAAGCCGCTGCCGTTTCCGCCGGAAGCGTTCGCCTGGACGGGCATCGCGCTGACGAGATGGTCGCTGGCGCGGGCCGACGCGCACGAGGGGCGGCGCAACCTGTGGCTGAGGACGATGGACCGGCTGGGGCTGGGCTTCGGCAGCTGCCCCGGAGCGACGCGGACAGTGAGTCCGGCGGAGGCCTTGTGGTGGCGCGCGGAACGCTTGATGAACGTCCGTGGAAACCATCAACCGGATGATTACTCTCCGGTTTGTGGGGTTGCTATAACGACTCTGTGAGCATCTCCCGCAGAAGGCTGATCGCCGGGGCGGTGGCCGCGACCGCCATCGCCCCCCTTGTCACGGAAGGTCTGGCCGACGCCGGCCAGACCTCGCTCTCCGCGCAGAAGGCGCCCTCCCTGCCGGCGCCCGAGGACTCCGGTATCGACCACATCGTGGTCGTGATGATGGAGAACCGTTCCTTCGATCACTATCTGGGCTGGCTGCCGGGCGCCGACGGCAAGCAGGCGGGGCTGACCTACACCGACCGCGAAGGCGTCGCCCACTCCACCCACCACCTGGACACCGCGCAGGGGTGCCAGTACAACGACCCGGACCACAGCTACGAGGGCGGCCGGATCGAGTACAACGACGGCCGCTGCGACGGCTGGCTGCGCGCCGGTACCAACGACGAGTTCTCCATCGGCTACTACCTGCCCGAGGACCTCGACTTCTACGGCCGGGCCGCCCCCGCCTGGACGGTCTGCGACCGCTACTTCTCGGCGATCATGGCCGAGACCTATCCCAACCGCTTCTACCAGCACGCCGCGCAGACCGACCGCATCCATAACTCCACGGACACTTCCACGCTCCCCACCATCTGGGACCGTCTCGCCGACGCCGGGCTGCGCGGCGCGTACTACTTCTACGACGTGCCGTTTACCGCCCTGTGGGGCACCAAGCACCTCGGGATCTCGCAGCCGTACGCGGGCTTCCTGGCCGACTGCGCCGCCGGCACCCTGCCCCAGGTCTCCTTCGTGGACCCCAAGTTCCTCGACGAGGGCAGCGGCACCTCCGCCGACGACCACCCGCACGGTGACATCCGCGCGGGGCAGCACTTCCTCAACGAGATCTACCACGCCGTCACCACCGGACCCGCCTGGGAGCGGACGCTGCTGGTCGTCAACTACGACGAATGGGGCGGCTTCTTCGACCACGTGGCGCCCGGCATCGCCCCCGACGCTCATCCCGAGTGGGGCCTTCGCGGCTTCCGCACGCCATGCCTGGTGATATCCCCGCGCGCGCGGCGCGGCCATGTCGCGCACGGCGTGTACGACCACACCTCGGTCCTCAAGGCCATCGAGTGGCGCTGGAACCTGCCCGCCCTCACCCCGAGGGACGCCGCGGCGAACAACATCGCCGAGGTCCTCGACTTCACCGCCCCGCCGAACCTCGACGCCCCGCAGTGGCCGGTGCCCGACGTCGTCGGACTGCCCTGTCCGCCGGCCGTGCTGCCCGACTACGAGCAGTGGCACGCGCTGCGCGACCTCGCCCTGTCCCTCGGATGGAAGCTCCCGACGTCATGAAGCACCGTCTCCTGCGCGGCAGGCGCCGCCCGATGGTCCTCGCCGCCGCGTTCACCGCCTTCGTGGCGGGCGGGGGCGGCACGCTGCTGGCGCTGCAGGCCGAGGCCGCGCCCGCCGCAGGTCCGGGCCACGTGTTCGTGATCAATCTCGAGAACAAGGGGTACGACGAGACCTGGGGTCCCGACTCCGCGGCGCCGTACCTCAGCCGGACGCTGCGGGCCAAGGGCGTGCTGCTCACGCAGTACTACGGCATCGGCCACAACAGCCTGGACAACTACATCGCGCAGATTTCCGGCCAGGCCCCGAACACGGACACCCAGTCCGACTGCCAGACCTTCGCCCCGTTCGTCCGGACCGGCACCGTCGACCCCGGCCAGGCCGTCGGCCAGGGCTGCGTCTACCCCTCCGACGTCGAGACGCTGGCGGACCAGATGGACGCCTCCGGGCACACCTGGAAGGGCTACATGGAGGACATGGGCACCCCGTGCCGCCACCCCGCCGTCGGCGCGGTGGACGACACCCAGAAGGCCAAGGCGGGCGATGAGTACGCCACCCGGCACAACCCGTTCATGTACTTCCACTCGATCATCGACCGGCAGGACCGCTGTACCGGACACGTCGTCGACCTCTCCGCGCTCACCACCGACCTGAAGAGCACCACGACGACCCCCGAACTGAGCTACATCACGCCGAACCTGTGCGACGACGGCCACGACTCCCCGTGCGTGGACGGCCGTCCTGGCGGGCTGGTCTCCGCCGACGCGTGGCTGAGGACATGGGTCCCCGTCATCACCTCGTCCCCGGCCTTCAAGAAGGACGGCATGCTGGTGATCACCTTCGACGAGTCGGACGGCCCGCAGCAGGACGCGAGTGCCTGCTGCGCCGAGGGCCCGGCCCCGAACACCCCGCTGCCCGGCATCACCGGCCTCGGCGGCGGCCGTACAGGCGCGCTCGTGCTCTCCCCCTTCACCAAGGGCGGCACCTGGAGCACCACGCCGTACAACCACTACTCGCTGCTCGCGAGCATCGAGGACCGGTTCGCGCTGCCGTACCTGGGCTATGCCGGGCAGAAGGGCCTGGGCCGCTTCGGCACCGACGTGTTCAACGCCGGGGTCTGACGGCATCGAAGGCCTTGACAACCACATTGGTCTAGACCAAGCGAGCGCGCTCCACCCCTACAATCCCCCCATGCCCGGAGGCACTTGCGGATCGCACCAGACCTAATCTCCGTCACCAGCTCCTCGCCCTGGGTACGGCCGTCCTCCTGGCCGAACCCGGGCTCACCGCCCTCTCGTCCGCCGCCCGCGCGGCCGACGCGGACCTCGCGCGGAACGGCGGTTTCGAGGCGGGCCTCGACGGCTGAACCTGCACCGCCAACACCACCGTCAACGCGCCCGGGCACAGCGAAAGTTCCGCGCTGCAGGCAACCCCCGGCCTGCAATGACGACGCGCAGTGCCTCGCGTGGACTGCCTACCAAACCGAGCGCCGACGGCGTGGGGAAACCGACGAGGACCCCTTCGAGGCGTACAACCCGTTCCGCCAAGGCCGCCACTGACCAGTGCGGCCGTCGCCGAAGACGCAGGCCCACGGTGGCCATCCGCTTGCGCTTCGGCTTCTCGCCCGGCGCGAGCCGGCCGCGATGACCGGTCGCGGCCTTCGCGGCGGCTTTGCGGGTGGCCTCGCGCAGGGCCTCGGGCCACATGACCACGCCCTTGCTGTCCACCTGAACCACCAGCGGCGTCTCACCGCTGCACGGGACCGGAATCCTCATGCGGTAGAAGTCGGCGACGTCGACCGCGGCGGCGACCACGAGTTCTTCCAGCCTGCGCCTGCCGAGCACGTTCCCGCAGCGGCGCTCGACCGCGTCGTGGGCCTGGTCGAACGAACCGCGGACAGCTTCGGTGACCGCGAGCCGACGCAAGCCCATCGAGTGTCTGCCGACCGGCAGCGACCATGCCGCGTCGGCGGGGCGAACGTTGCCCTGAAGTTCCCCCGTTGATCTGGACAGCCTGGCACTACTTCCTCTGGAACCCACGTCCCAGTCTCCAGGTGTCCACGATCAAGGGGAAGGTTCAGTAGCCGACAGGCGCACACGGAAGGTGTACCGGGCATGCCCGGTGTCCTTCGTGGTTGCCTCTGTCGTCATGCATCCGAACCTACCTGAGAGGACTGACAGTTGAGAGTTCTTGATCATTGTGGACACATCACCGCCGTGCGGGGTGGACGCCGGATCGCCCTGACGGCGATCCAGCTATCCCTGCCCTGCTCCGCAGGAGTCCGATT
>NZ_JBFAWG010000081.1:0-23989 GCF_040680215.1 Streptomyces sp. NPDC052107 | reverse complement strand
GCCCTGTGCACTGGCTCGGGAGCTACACCTTCGACATCAGTCGATCCTCCTTCGGTGAGTCCGCTCTTCTCAAGCGGCTTTCGTGTCGCACGATCTGATTGATCCAGGAAGACCCGACGGGGGTGAAGTGGAAGTGGACGTGGGAGTTCTTGGACAGCCATGCCTTCACGTCCGGTGTGGTGTGGGTGGCGAGGTTGTCCAGGACTACGTGGATCTCCTTCCCCGTATGCGGCTTCACTGCCTTCTTCAGAAAGGCCAGGAAGTTCTTTCCCTTCCGGCTCGGCTTGCACTCGCCGATGACTTCGCCGGTGCCGACGTTGAGGGCGGCGAACAGGTTCGTGGTGCCGTGCCGCACGTAGTCGTGGGTGCGTTTCTCGGTGGCCGCGAAGGCGACCGGCAGGACCGGCTGGGTTCGGTCCAGCGCCTGGATCTGTGTCTTCTCGTCGATCGAGAGCACGACCGCGCCACCGGGTGGGGCGAGGTAGAGGCCGACCACGTCGGCGACTTTCTCCGCGAACGCGGGGTCCTTGGAAATCTTGAAGGTGCCGTTACGGTGCGGCTTGAGCTCTTCCTCGCGCCAGAGCCGCGCGATGTAGTGCCAGGACACGGTGATGTTCTCGGTCCGCTTCAGGTAATTCGCCAGCTCGCGTGTCGACCAGTGCGAAAGCCCGGTGCAGGCCGGCGGCGTCATACGCGTCAGAGCAATCACCCGTGCCCGAACCCGCGCCGGTACCTGTTCCCGGGCCCCACCGGGACGATCGCCTTCCAGCCCGGCCAGCCCGCGCTGGGAATAACGGGTCTTCCAGCGGTCTACGGTCGGCAGCGACACCCCGAGCAACTCGGCAATGTCCTTGCGTCGCCGCCCCTCGCCCGACCACAGCACGATCCGGGCCCGCGTGGCCAAGTCCGCAGGCACATCCGGGCTACTCGCCAACTCCCGTAACTCGGCGGCCTGTTCCACGGAAAGCTCCATGCCAGGCACAACGAGACACTCAAGATCACGTAACGCTGACGGGATCACGAGATAATAGCGGGTGCGTGTCGATGACGCGAACTCACCTCGAACCGGCGCAGAATACGGATGTCTCATGTTTGCCTAATCTGCAGAGGAGGCAGTAACCCCCAATGTCCGGTACTATCGTGATCCTTCGCGAGCTACGCTGGTCATTCAGAGCTCGCGCTTTCAAGGTGAAGATTGATGGGGTCGTCATCGGTAAGATCGGCACCGGCTCCGAGGTGGAATATATTGTCACTCCCGGAATGCACGAAGTGCAATTGTTGGTTGACTGGTACCGTAGCCCGGCGTTGTCGGTCGAAGTGGGCAGCGATAATCCGTGTACGTTGATCGCCCGCCCCGGCGCCTTCCTCGACGCCTTCATCCGACCCCACAGGTACCTAAGCTTGACGGAATCAGGCTGAGCGCGAGAAGAGCACTTCCGTGCGGCACTAGAGTTCAACGATTCCCTCGCCCCAGCCAGTTACGCCCGCTCCCTGGCAGCCGAAAACGCACTAGGAGCACGCATCGCCGAAGTGCTGGCGCGAGCATACGGCATTGGCACAACATCAGAGGACATCTAAGAGTTGCAACGGATCCTGGAAGCTGCGAGTTAGCGGCAGCACGTTACTGGATAGTCGTGTAACGCAATCAGGATCACGAGACACTAGGGCATCAAGGGCAATCTGCCTACTTCAAACGCCCTCTGAGAGATCCAGTGAGTCAGAAGGCCGTCATTCCAGCCGCACAGACTGCGCGCCACCGCCAGAGTGAAGACAGGTAGGCGATGGCCTGCTGCCTCGCCGGCGAAGACCCACCCCGAGGCGGCCCCCAACAGTTTGATCGGCGCACGCAGGAGGCTTTTTCGGGCTCCGGGCGGCCTGTGCGTCCTTGCGTAAGCAGACACGAGGGCACGGCCCGACCTGTCGGCCGTTCCGGCCCTGGGTCCGAGCGTGGTGCGTCCTCGCAGGTCAGCAGCCGGGACGTCCCGTCACGGCATCACCTGCGCGCAGCCGCTGGCACCGCTGCACGGCCGGATCGCACGATGGCGGCACCGATGCCGGGCACGTAGACGTCCGGCACCACATGGAAGGAACCCGGTCATGCTGATGCATTGTCTGAAGCGAGTCGGCATGGCTGCCGGCGTCCTCTTCGAGAGTGCCCTGCTGCCTGTGGCGAGCGCTCTGCCCGCGGCAGCCGCGACGAATGACAGTTTCGTCGTCTACACCGGCCAGTCGCCGAGTTGCGCGGAATACGAGGTGCCCAGTTCGTCGACTACGGCGACGTGTTCGGCGACGACTACGTCGGTGTCTTCGACACGTGCGGGGACGGCGTCAGCGTCAAGGCGTGGGTCTGGATCAGCGGCAAGCTGATCGGCGCCCAGCGCAACGGCAGCGGTGGCGAGGTCTACTTTGACATCCCGAACGTGAAGGCCAACAACTCCGTGGGAATCAAGGTGTGCGCCCAGAACGGCCCGAACGGGACTGCGGGTGCCGATAAAACATCCGCCCAGGTCGCAGACTCGATTGGCGGGGCGGCGCGGCTGGCGCGGGGGGATCGTCGCCCGCATCCCTCGGAGAACTGGCCGCATTGCCCGGATGATCCTGGACATGGGGGCCGCACCCGAGGTTCGGGTGCGGCCCTGACGCGTTCCGATGTCTCAACCTTTCCCCGCCGCTTTCAGGAATGGATAAAGCCGTCGCGATGCGCGGGGATGCCCATGCGGGCGAAGGTAGAGACGGCTGCCAACGGGGGCCTCGCCCCCGGGGCGAGGAGGTCAGTCCTGTGACCCTTCGGGATGTAATGATTCTCTTTGGCCGGGGCCGGGTTGTGCGGCCGCGAGTGCCGTTGCGGGGCGTGACGATCTTGTGTGTGAGTGCTCCAGTGAGACCGAGTGAGTGACCGCGATGTGGTGGTGCGGGCTCTGGCTGAGGGCTTGGGCCTGCAGCAGACGACGGTGGCCGAGGTGTGCAGCGACGATGTGGTCGCCGTCAGCGCTGGTTCAGCGGCCGTCTTGCGAGTGGGGCACGCAGGCTGTCGGTGGCGGCTGCGACGCTGTCCGTCATGGATGAGCTGGAGTTCCTGCGCGGCCGTGTCTACGGGGCCGACCACGATGATGCCGGACCGCGGCAGGGGTGTACCTACGTGGAGTTGGTGGCGGGCCCGCTGGATGGTCTGCTTCTGGACGTCACGGACTGGCCCGACCACGCTCGAGCCGAAGTCGTCGCCCTGCATACGGAGATGGGCCGGTACGGGCCGGGTGGCCGCAGCCCTGTACGCCCCGAGGCCGGTGGACCGGCGCCGGTTTGACTGGCGCGGGGACACCCCCTGATCGTCGCCGTGGCCGGCCCGGCGCTCGTTTGCGAACCCCCGTCCCCTGCCGAGGGGGTGCGGTTTTCGCGTTGCGGCGTGGGGCTGGGGCGACGTGGATCCTGTGCGTCGGCTGCGCCGCCCCTGCGGTGGAGGTGCCTGCACACTGGCGATGGCCAGTTCCGCGAGGTTGGTGGGCTTCGTGGGGGAGAGGTGGCTGGCCTCCCCATACCAGGCCAGCCGTCGATGCCCGGCACTGGCCAAGACTCTGACGCGATCAGCGGGCACGGCCGGAGACTGGTGATCAAGGCTGTGAACTGGGCGGATGATGTATCGGCATACGCAGCGTCACGGTCACCCGGGTGATCAAGGACGTGAAGCCGGGCCTGCGGCGGATCGCTGTGCTGGAGACGGGCGGCGGCCTGGACCCGCTGGCGCTGTTCATTGGCCAGGGCGGCCGGATGCTTACAGGTTCGGGCTGGGACCGTATCCGCTGGCGGGCGTGGGACCGGATGAAGCAGTGGAGTGCGCACGAGGAGGCTCCGGTGCTGCCCCGCCGCTGCTGGGTCTACCACGACACGCGGCACATGTTCGCGCTGCGGCTTCTCATCTTCCTCACCCGCGAAGCCCTCGGTGACATCGAGAGCGAACAGGGCCGGCCCCTCGGCGGCCGTCAGTACCGCAGGCGGGTGGCCGCCACGATGCTCTGCGGCGTCGCCCCTTCGAACCGGGCGGCCTCCGCACGCCGTACGGCGACGACCGCGCCGAACAGCGGCTCTCCGAGCGCCTCGCGCAGCACCGCCGACCGTTCGAAGTGCGCCAGCGCCTCGGTGAGCGAGGTGGGCAGCCGCTTGTGCCCTCCCACCTCGGCGGGGTCACCCACCACGGGCGGCGGGAGGGTCGCGGCGGCGTCGATTCCGGCGAGGCCGGCAGCGATGACCGCGCCCACCGCCAGGTAGGGGTTGGCCGCCGCGTCGAAACTCTTGATCTCGGCGTTCGCCGCCCAGCCGGCGTCCGGTGCTCCCGCGACGAAGCGGATCGCGGCCTCCCGGTTCTCCGGGCCCCAGCACTGGAACGCGCCGGCCCAGCGCGAGGGTTCGAGCCTCAGATAGCTGGCGGCCGAGGGCGCGCCGAGGGCGAGCAGCGCGGGCAGCTCCCGGAGGACGCCCGCGAGGAACGCCTCGCAGACCGCTGTCATGCCGTTCGGGCCGTCCCCGTCCTGGCACAGGTTCTGGCCGTCCTGCCAGAGACTGAGGTGCAGGTGGCGGCCGTTACCGACCGCTCCGGCCTCGACGACCGGGGCGAACGAAGCCGTCAGCCCGTGCCGCGCGGAGACCGCCCTGACCGTCTCCCGCACGAGCACCGCCAGATCGGCCGCCCCCACCGGGTCCGCGGGTGCTACGGACACCTCGAACTGGCCGGGCGCGTACTCCGGGTGCAGCTGCTGCACGGCGACTCCCTGCGCGACGAGGGCGTCCAGCACGTCGCGCAGGTAGTCGGACAGTTCTACGAAGCGTGCCATGCCGTACGCGGGGCCCGCGGCCGGGCGGGACGGCGACGGGGACGAGGACGGGTCCGAGTCTCGGCCGACCACCCACTCTGTCTCGAAGCCCATCCGCAGGGCGAGTCCGCGTTCGGCGGCCCGCTCGGTCATCCGCCGGGCGAACAGCCGTTGGCAGCCGGGGTACGGAGTGCCCCGCTGGTCGTGGCGGTCGGCCGGCGCCCAGGCCCAGCCGGGCTGCGCGGCCAGCGGGGTCAGCCGGTCGAGGTCGGGCAGGAGCCGCAGGTCGCCCTCGGGGGCGCCGGTGTACCCGCCGGTGGTGACGGAGTCGTCGGCTAGGATCAGGTCGAAGACCGGCGGCATGGCGACACCCCACCGCACGGCGTCGGGCAGCGCCGAGACCGGCACGGTCTTGACGCGGGTGATACCCGCGGTGTCCACCATGGTGAGGACGACCCCGCTCACCCCCTGCGCCGTCAGCCGGTCAGCCTCCCCGGCCGCCCAGGCCCGCTTCTTACGCGCGGTGGACATGGCATCCTCCTTCACCGCGTGCGTCCGTGATCGGCTCCGCGGTCGTGTTCTTGAGTGTGATCGCCGCCGGGGCGCCGACGGCCGGAGCCTGCGCCCCGTCCCTTCGGGGACGTGGGCGAACGCCGCGGCGGCCGGGTACGAGTGTGCGGACCGGCCGCGGGTGCGCCGCGCCGGCCCGCGCAGGGTGCGCGCGGGCGCAGGCATGGACCGCCGGTGCCAGTCAGCGTCGGTCGAGGAGGTCCATGAACATGCTCTTGTGGAGTTCCTCGACATGCCGACGCGCCACCTCGGCCGCCTCCGCCGTGTCCCCGCGCAGAATTGCCTTCACCAGGGCGCGGTGTTCGTCATTGGAGTGGCGTAGGAAGTCCAGCGGGTAGGGCAGGTAGTAGCGGTACAGCTCCCGGAGCACGGCGCCGTAGGGCTCGGCGACGGAGTCGAGTCCGGTCGCGGCGGCCACCGCCATGTGGAACCGCTCGTCGCAGCCGTGGAACTCCGCCCAGCTCGGGGCCCGGTCCATCTCCTCGATCAGCCGGTCCAGTTCCTGCGCGGACTCCGTGTCGAGGCCGCGGACCGCGGCCAGATGGGCGACCCCGCACTCCAGGACGAGCCGGTGGTCGATCAGCTGGTGCACGTCGGCCGATGCCGCCCGGTACGTTTCGATGGCCCCGACCGTCGAGTGCGCGGGCCGCTCGGCCACCAGCGTCCCTCCGGTGCGGCCGCGTCTGCGCTCCAGCACGCCTTCCTTGCACAGGGCCACCAGGGCCCGGCGGACCGTGATCTCGGAAACGCCCAGGGCCTCGGCGATCCGGTCGCTGCCGGGCAGCCGCTCACCGGGCGCCAGCAGGCCGAGATCGACGGCGAGCGCGATACGGGCCCGTACGGCGTCCAGGGCGGACAGCCGCCGGATGGCGGTGAGCGGCAGCGCGTTCAGGCCGTGCGTGGCCTGCTCCGCGCGCGCCGGGCGGGAGTTCACGGGGGAGCCGGGCATGGCGACACCGTACTCAAAAGTGCTCATCTTGAACACTCTTGTTTAAGTGCTCATCGTGCTCTATTTTTTTTCGCCATCAGGCCACCTACTGTCCGAAAGTGGTGACTCCCGTGTCCCGGCCCCTGCCCATCGCCCTCGCGCAGGCCCTTCCGCGCTCCTCCCGCCTGCCGCTGGCCGGCTTCACCGATGAGGTCCAAGACCTCATCGCGAGGTTCCCCGGGACCCGTCTGGTGGTTCATCCCGAGCTGCACCTGTGCGGCGTGGAGGGCTCCCGGGAGGAGCGGGAGGCCCAGTTGCGGGAGTCCGCGGAGCCGTTGGACGGCCCCCGGACCAAGATGCTCGCCGAGCTCGCGGGTGACCTGGGCATCTGGCTGCTGCCCGGCAGCGTGTGCGAGCGCGGTGCGGGGAGCGAGCTGTTCAACACCGCTTTGGCCTTCTCGCCCGAGGGCCGGCTCGTGGCCTCGTACCGCAAGGTCTTCCCCTGGCGCCCCTACGAGCCGTACGACCCCGGCGACCGCTTTGTCGTGGCCGACCTGGCCGAAGCGGGCCGGATCGGCTTCGCGATCTGCTACGACGCGTGGTTCCCCGAGGTCGCCCGGCATCTGGCCTGGATGGGCGCGGAAGTGATCGTCAATCCCGTCATGACGACGACCGCCGACCGTGCCCAGGAACTGGTCCTGGCCCGGGCGAACGCCATGGTGAACCAGGTCTACGTGATCAGCGTCAACACCGCGGGCCCGGTCGGCACCGGCCGCAGCCTCGTGGTGGACCCGGAGGGCCGGGTACGGGTCGAGGCCCCCGACGCCCTGCCCACCGTCCTCACCGATGTGCTCGACCTCGACGACGTCACCCGGGTCCGGACCCACGGCACGGCGGGCCTCAACCGCGTGTGGGACCAGTTCCAGGACGGTGACGCCCCGATCGAACTGCCGCTGTACCAGGGGCGGATCGACCCTCGCCGCTGGAATCCGGACCGCCGCGCCGGCGGCTGACCGCCCGGCATGTCCGCCTCCGCCCCCGTCCCCCGCGCCCGCCGACACACCCCCGGAAGCCCGCCCGGCCCCTACGCGCCCCCTGGAGCCCCGCCATGGAACAGCCCACCCCGACGCTGAACCGGACCCTGACCCTCAGATCAGTCGTCGTCTTCGGTCTCGCCTACATGACCCCCCTGATCGTGCTCGGCACGTACGGGGTCATCGCGCAGACGACCAACGGCACCGTCCCGACCGCCTACCTGCTGGCCATGGTCGCGATGATCTTCACCGCGTACAGCTACGGCAAGATGGCCGCGGCCCATCCGGTGGCGGGCTCGGCCTACACCTACGTGCGGCGGGCCATCGACTCCAGGGCGGGCTTCCTCGTCGGATGGGCGACGCTCCTCGACTACTTCTTCCTGCCCATGGTCATCTGGCTGATCGGCGGCGCCTATCTGCACGCCCAGTTCCCCGGCGTGCCCTTCTGGGTCTGGATCGTCGGCTTCATCGCGATCACCACCGCGCTGAACGTGCGCGGCATCCGCACCGCGGAGAAGACCAACGACCTGCTCATGATCTTCCAGGTGCTCGTCATCGGCTTCTTCGCGCTCTTCTCGCTGCTCCACGTCTTCCGCCACTCGGGCGCCGGAGGGCTGTTCAGCACCACGCCGTTCCTCAACGACCACAGCACCCTGGTCGGCATCTCGGCCGGAGCGGCCATCGCCGCGTACTCCTTCCTCGGCTTCGACGCCGTCACCACCCTCACCGAGGAGACCGTCGAGCCGCGGCGCACCATCCCCCGCGCGATCATCCTCATCGCCCTGATCGGCGGCGGCATCTTCGTCCTCCTCGCGTACACGACCCAGCTCGTCCACCCCGGGAGCACCTTCGCCGACCCGAACTCGGCCGCCTTCGAGATCGCCAGGACGATTGCCGGGAGCCTGTTCTCCTCGATCTTCCTGGCTGGTCTGGTGGTCGCTCAGTTCGCCTCGGGCATTGCCGCCCAGGCCAGCGCCTCCCGCCTGCTGTTCGCGATGGGCCGGGACGGTGTGCTGCCCCGCCGCTTCTTCGGGTTCGTCCACCCCCGGTTCCGCACCCCCGCCGTCAACATCGTGCTGACGGGGGTAATCGGGCTCATCGCGCTGCGACTCAACGTGGCGACCTCCACCTCGTTCATCAACTTCGGCGCGTTCACCGCCTTCACCTCGGTGAACCTCAGCGTGATCGCCACCTTCGTGCGCGAGCGCCGCGCGGGACGCAGACTCAACCCCCTCACCCACGTCGCCTTCCCCGTGGTCGGCGCGGCGGTCGACATCTGGCTGCTGACCCGCCTCGACGGCAAGGCCATCACCCTGGGCCTGATCTGGCTTGCCGTGGGCGTGCTCTACCTTGCCTACCTCACCCGGCTGTTCCGGACCCCGCCACCGGAGATCGACTTCTCCGAGGAGACCAGGACCCCCGAAACGGTCTGACCTGGACCCCGGAACCTGGCAAGGGGTCGCCGCATTGCCGGCGGCCCCTTGTCAGCTTTCCGCGCGATTGCTCCGTCTCGACCCCGGTACCAGTTCCAGGCCGCTGTCCGCGGGCAGGGTCTGCCGGCAGCCGGTGTACATGTGCTCGGTCGCCAGGCGGTCCTCGTCCGCCGCGCGGGCGGCCTCCAGGATGGCGCGGTGCTCACGCTTGCCCTCGACATCCGCGCCGACCTCGGCAAGCCGACCGAACTGCCGGGGGACTGGGGCAAAGAAGGCCCGCCCGTCTTGAACATCATCGGCGCCTGGATCCTCGCCCTGCCCACCGCCCGGCTCACGGTGCTGTGCGCCCACCTCCTGGAGGCCACGGGCTGGTCCACGCTGCTCACCCTGCGCGAGCGCACCGGCGTGCACCTGGTCGCTGTCTGCCGCACCTGGCACCCACCTGCGGCGATGCGCGCCGCGCTCGCCCATGTCGAGCACCAAACCGTGTCCACCGACGGCGACCTGGGCTACCTGCTGACGAAGGCCGAGGCCGCCCCTCCGCTTCGCCGCAGCGCCGAAGGCCGCTGGATCACGTGCCCGCTCTGGCATGTCCACCGGCATCGACACAGCCGCGGCCAGGACCACGGCCTACCTGGCGGGCCGTGGAACGCTGCCCCGCGGCACCGAGGCGATCCCCTACCAGTGGATCGTGGCCGCCCGCGGACGCGATCTGCAGGCGTGCGGAGCAAAGGAGACCGCACCCGGGGAGTGCCTGAAAGCCTTGGGAGGCGCCGGAGGTGACGCCCTGATGGGGGCGGCCGACAGCTTTCTACGCTCCGGGGAGTTGGCCGTCGCGCTGGTGGGCAGCGGACTGGCCGCCCTGCGCATCCGGGAGGTGGCGGACCCGGCCGCCGTACGCCCTGTGTGGCGGCGGGCTCTACTGTGCGCGCTGCTGCTGACCGCACCGCTCCTGCCGTACTTGTCCGGCGACCCCGCCTGTACCCTCTTGATCGGGGCGTTGGCCATCGTCAGAGCGCCGGCGACCGCGCTGCCGCTGACCACGCCCACGGCCGCCCGACGGACCCCGCTGAAGCGGGGCTGCTGCTGAGCGGGCGCGCTCACTGGCTGACCCCCTTCGCGATCTTCCGAAGGAGTCGGGCCTCATTACCGCGCGCCCACTCCCTGTCGGCCTCGGGGGGCACATGCGGCGCGCCGTCCTTGCGCAGTCTGCCGATCCTGGCGCGGAAGAGGAAAGGGGCGTTGCGGACGTCACCGATCTTGATACCAAGCCGGTCGGCTGCCTCGCTCCTCGACAGCCCGTCCAGGGTCATCAGCCACACGGCCCGGTCCCGCGGCTTCAGCTCGGTGATCATGCCGGTGAGGGTGGCGCACAGCTCGGTGACGCCGTCGGCCACCGTTTCGGGGGCATCCAGGCCCAGGGCTTGGGCGACCAGATCGGGGGACATGGCTGTACTCGACACCCATGTGCCGCACTGGCTCGGCCCCGATGACGACCGGACCGTCGAACTCCTCGTCCTCTTCGGACACCAGGGTGAACGGGCCATCTCGAGGCCTGCACCGCCTAGGCATTTGGTGATTCGGTGGCAGGCGAGGAGCGCAGGAGCGTCCCTCCCTGGGCGCCGGGATAAGGTGCACCCGTGGAACGGATCTTGGTGGTGGGTGTCACCGGTGCGGGCAAATCCACGCTCGCCCAAACCTTGAGCAGTCGTCTGGGTCTGCCCTACCACGAGATGGACGCGCTGTACTTCAACGGCCCCGACTGGGCCATCAACAACCGGTTGACCGAAGACGTATCAAGGCTCACTACCGAGCCCGAGTGGATCATCGACTCTCTTGGCTATCCGGAAGTTCGTGACCTGCTGTGGGACCGGGCCGACACCGTGATCTGGCTGGACTATCCCAAACGCGTCATCATGCCCCGCGTGCTGCGCCGGTCCATCCGGCGCACCGTCACACGCGAGGTCCTCTTCGGCGGCAACAGGGAAACGTGGACGGACTGGCTGAGCCGGGAACACCCGGCCTGGTGGGCGTGGTCCCAGCACGGAGCCCGCCGCCGCGAAGTCGAGCGCCGCGTCTGTGATCCCCGTTTCGCCCCTCTGGACACCCTCCGCTTCGGCCACCCCAATGACACGGCGGCCTGGCTGGCATCCCTCTGACCCGGCGGGCCAGGCAGCTTGGCCCTGCTTCGTCGACGGGCCGGCGTCCTGCCGGAGTGGCGCTGGTCTCGGTCCGCCCCCGGCGAGTCGGCGGTAACAGATGAGTGCTGCGGCGATGCCGACGAAGGCGAGGAAGCGCCGTCCACGATCCATAACCGCTCGACCGTATCCTGCGGGGCGCGGACGGGCTCGAACGCGAGCGGTGGACGAAGCGCTGGATCACCGGGCAGGCAGTGGCCGGCGAGATGCCGAACAGCGGCGCGCGCTGCCGCATGGTGAGGTTCGTGCGGTAGTAGGCCGCCACCAGCAGCACGGGCTCGGCCGGCGGAAGCCGCCACGGCCGCCCCCACCCCACACCCGTCACCGCGCCTTCCCGTACCGCCTTCAGCAGCCGGCCGCCCGAGCTGCTCGATCCGTAGCCCGGTGAACGCCTCCACCCACATCCGCTCTGTCCGCCCGGGGCGTGCTTCGCATGGGTCCCTGCTGGTAGCGCTGCGCTACCCGGCCAGGCGGGAGAGAACCAGGTTGGGGTCCTTGGCGGTGTTCCAGGCGGCGCCCAGCATGTAGACGGTGTCGCCGCGCAGGAGGATGGACGTGGTGTTCTGCAGACCGTCGGCCGAGGTGAGCCGGTGCAGTGGCTGCCGTTGCCCTGGACGAGCGCGACCTCGTTCGATCCGTCCAGGGCGGCCAGGAGTTGGTCGCCGCGGCCGGGGAAGGTGATGTCGTCGATTCCCGGCATACCACTGGCCCGGGTCTGTGCCTGGCCGGCGCGGCCGTCCGGGAGGATGGGGATGCGCAGGACGGTGTCCCGGTCGAGGTTGGTGGCCCAGACCGCGCCGTTGTGGACCTTCAGCCCGTTGGCGCGGCCGGGGTGCCGCCGGTGGGCGCTTTCCAGATGGCGCCAGGTACGGAGTCGGCGACGTAGAGGGTGTGGGTGCGCGTGTCCAGTGTCAGTCCGTTGGGCAGGCCGTCCGCCGGCAGCGCGGCGATCCGTTCCGGTCGGCCGCCGGGCGCATCCGCCACACGCCGGTGAGGTCGGTGGCGCCGGTGGCGTACAGGAAGTACAGGGTTCCGTCGTGGGCTCGGGTGATGCCGACGGTCAGCGGGAAGCCCAGGCCGGGGGTGTGGACACCGCCGTCGGTGGGCTCGGGCGGGGGGGCCAGGGTCCGGACAGGGCCCTCGGGGGAGACTGCGGTGACCTGCGGGCCTTGGCGAAGGTGACGTGTGCGCGGCCGTCCGCTGCCAGGGCTACGTTCTGCGGTGTCTGGCCCTGCGCCAGGTCGAAGTGCGCGGCGATCCGCGCATCGCTCAGGGGCGGGGAGACGGCCGAGGCCGAAGCGGGGCTGAGCACTGTCGCTGCGGCGGCGGCCAGGGCGCCCACCGCCGCAGCGGACATGGACAACTTCTTGAACATGGATCCTTATCGATTCGGGCTGATTCCGGGCATGCGGCAGCAACGCGCCGGCATATGGCCCGGGATAGTGGGTTCTTTCCGCGGGGCGCGCCCCGCGGCCGCTTCGGAGACACGGCCGGTTATGGCCGTACCCGGGTGGGGAGACCGTGGTGGCTCGTCGCGGCAGCGGCCGGTGACGTTTGGGGGATCAGTTCCTGTCGGTGAGGGACGGTGTCCGCGCCGCGTCGGCGGAGGCTCCGATCCGCCGCGGTGCTCTCGCTGGTGGCCTGGGCGAGCAGAGCCAGTGCGGCCAGGGACGGCGAGCCGGCCTGTGTGGTGGCGACCACGACGAGGGGACTGCGCCCGCTGCTCATGGTCTGCTGGACGACGGTCAGCGGCCCGAGCAGCGGATGGCGCATCTCGTAGGCGGCGACGGTGCATGGCTTGACCCGGTGGTCGGCCACATCGAGGCGAACTCGACGCTCTTCGCGGACAGTTCACCCAGGAGGGCGTGCAGTGCCGACGCGGCCGGCTTCGCCTTCTCGATGCGTGCTTGGGTCGACGCCGCGCCCGCCCGTGTCTACGAACTGGTCAGCGAGGTGGCCGCGATCAGCCGCTGGAGCCCCGACGCCGACGACGTCGCCTTCGACCCGGATGCCGGCCCCTGGGCCGGCGCCTGGTTCAGCGGCCGTAACCGCAGGGACGACAAGGTGTGGCCCAGCCGCTCCCAGATCGTGCGAGTCGACCCCGGGACGGCTTTCGGCTTCGTCGTCGGCGGCGCGGAGAACGGCATCGTGCACGGGGAGTGGACCTTCACTGCGCAGGGGCGCGGAACCGTCGTCCAGCAGTCCTGGCGACTGCTCCGCCTCGATCCGGTGCTGGGCACCACCCGCGCTGATCTGGACGCGCTCCGTCGCTACATGACCGACAGCGTCGAAACCAGCCTTAGCCGCCCTCGCCGAGTGCCTCGCCGAAGAACGCTTGGACAGCGAAGCTGTGCAGGACCAGTGGTCTGTTACGTTCTGCGATGGACGGACCGGTCGGCGCAGTCGTCCTGCCTGCCGGAAGGAGGCAGGAGCGCAACAGGGGCTGGAACCGGCCGTGTTGGCCCGGTGTCCGGTGGTGTGAGGTGGACTCCGGGCGCAACGCCGGGAGCGGGTCCGCAGCCGACGCAGGACGCGGAACCTCGTGCGGAGCAGCGCCCTTGACGTCGAGGACCGCATCGAGCACGTCGATCCGGTGCTCGCTGCCGTCTCGTCGGTGCTGGTGAGGCCGGAGTTCCCGGCACGGTCGTGGCTGCAGGTGAGGGAGGGTGAATGGCAGGCCAGGGCTCGGACGGCTCTCACGCTCCCAGGGGCACGGGCGCAGGGGTACGCCCGGGTGAATCCCTTGTGCGGTTCGACGAGCTCATGTGATCGCTTGTCGTCGCGCTCCATGAATCTGTCATGCGGAGTCGAGCCGCGGGTATCTGTCAGCCGACTGCAGCGCGACGGGCGCCGCCCGGCAGGTGGCACGCTCGTCAGCACGCATCTGGGGCAGACTCGGCGCTCAGCCCTGGACGCCGGTAGCCGACAGGGTGCCTTCGACGACGTCGCGGAGTTGTGAGCGGGCGGTGATGCCCAGTTTGGGGAACACCCGGTAGAGGTGGGAGCCGACCGTACGCGGTGAGAGGAACAGTTTTTCCCCGATCTCGCGGTTCGTCAGACCTCGGGCTGCCAGCTGGACGATCTGCTGCTGCTGGGGGCTGAGTTCGGCGAAGGCACTGGGCACGACGTCGGTCGCCTCGATGCCGGCGGCGCGCAGTTCCGCCTGTGCCCTCTCGACCCACGGCCGCGCGTCGAGGCGCCGGAAGGTTTCCAGTGCGGCGCTCAACAGCGGCCGGGCCTGGGCGATACGGCGCTGCCGCCGCAGCCACTCCCCGTAGTCGAGCCGGGTCTGCGCCCGTTCGAACGGCCACTGCTCACCCGCGGGCTCCGCGAGCGCCGCCTGGAAGAACGGCTCCGCGTGCTCGGGATCCGCCAGCAGGGCGCGGCCCCGGTCGATCAGTGCGCTCACTCGTGCCGACATGCCTGTACCAAGGCGCCGCGCCGACCGCTCCAGCACTTGTGCGGCGTGCTTTTGCTGTCCTCGGCGTACGGCCGCCGCCGCGAGTTCGGCCAGGACGGTGTAGGAGACGTGGTAGTGGACCGGATCGCCGTCGTCGGTGAAAGCAGATCGGAACTGCGCGTACGCGGTGTCGTAGTCGCCCTCGGCCACCGCTGCCAGGCCCAGGGCCCGACGCGCGAAGACCGCGACAGAGCGGCTTTCCAGCGGGTCGACGAGGGTCAGCGCCTGCTCGGCTCTCCGTCGCGCGTCGGCCGGCTCGCCGAGCAGGGCGAGCACTGTGGCGTCGAGTGCCTGGGCACACGCCTCGGCGTGGTCGAGTCCGGCCGCGGACGCCACCGCCGAGATCTCGGCCGCCACCGAGCGGGCCTCGGCCCATCGGCCCTGTTCCAGGCGGGTCCAGCCGGCTGCGCATCCCAGTCCGTCCGGGAGCGGTCCATAGGCCTGCCACTGGTCGAACGCCTCGTCGAAGGTCTTGGCGGCGAGGGTGGTGCGGTCGAGCAGCCAAGCGACGATGGCCAGCGCGGTCAGGCGCCTGGCGTCGCCCTTGGCCTCGGCGATGAGCCCGGGCAGCGCCGGTGCGAGGGACGTTCCTGCGCCGCTGGGGTCGGATACGGCCAGCACCCAGGCGTGCAGCGCCGCTCCGGCGGCATCGTCGGGCATGCGGGAGAGCAGGTTCTGGATCTGTCGCTGCTGGGACTCCTCGCCCGAGTAGTAACGGACCACCGCCGCCGCGGCCAGCGCGTCGAGTACGAGGGGCGACCGGGCGTCCGCCGCGTCGTCGGCGACACGTATGAGCAGGGCGAAGGCGGCTGTGTGATGGGGGCCCAGGGACATGAGCTGTCCGGTGGCCAGCGCGGCTTTGCCCAGCAGCGCCTGGTCGGCGGTGCACTCGCGGACTGCGGCGGCCAGGTGTTCCACCCAGCCGAGCTGACCGGTGAAGACAGCGGTGGCAGCGGCTTCGGCCAGCAGACGCGCCCGGTCCTCGCGGTGCGGGCTGAGCTCCGCGGCGCGCTCCTGGGCCGCAGCGGCGGCCGCAAAGCCACCCCGGCGCCGGGCCCGGTCGGCCGTCTGCTGCAAGGCGGCCGACACGTCCTGGTCGGGGCGCACGGTCGCGGCGGCGAGATGCCAGGCGCGGCGGTCGGGCTCGTCACCCAGCAGGTCCGCGAGAGCGAGGTGTGCTTGGCGGCGTTCCTCGAACGACGCGGCATGGTAGATGGCGGAGCGGACGAGCGGGTGACGGAAAACGATCCCGGATCCGTCCTGGCGTACGAGACCGGCCCGATCCGCGGCCACCCACGCCTTGTCGTCCGCGTCGGGTAGTCCCACGGCCGCCGCCTGTGCGTCCGCCGCGTCCGCGGCCGCGAGCAGCACAAGGATGCGCCGGGTCGGTTCCGGCAGGTCCGCCGCGTGCCCTGCGAAGATCCGCTCCAGACGGTCGGTGACCGGCAGCGGGCCCTCCACACTGCTGCCCTCGGGCTGCCGGATCGCGGTGGCGTGGGCGAGTTCCACCAAGGCCAGCGGGTTGCCGGCCGCCTCTGCGAGAATCCGCGCCCGGGTCCGGCCGGTGGGTGTCGTGGGCTGCCGGTCAAGCAACCGGTTCGCCGCCTCACCGTCCAGCGGGCCGAGCTCGAGGCGCTCGTACCCCTTGTCGAAACCCGGCAGCGCGGCCGCGGTGCGGACTCCGACCAGCAGCGTGACGGGCTCGCTGTCCATGCGCCGCGCCACGAAGGAGAGAGCGTCCAGCGATCCGCGATCGATCCACTGCGCGTCGTCGACCACCACCAGCAGCGGGGCGGTTTCCGCCAGGTCCGACAACAAGGTCAGAACCGCCAGGCCGACGACCATCGCGTCGGGAGTTTCCGCGCACTCTTCGAGCCCCAGCACGGCCCGTAGCGCACAGCGCTGCCGCGACGGCAGCCCCTCCGTCTTACCGAGTACGGGGCGCAGCATCTGATGAAGACCGGCGAATCCGAGGTGAGCCTCGGATTCGCTGCCCACCGCCCGCAGCACTCGGCCGCCCGCACTCCGTGCGCGATCGGCCGCGAGGTCGAGCAGCGTGCTCTTTCCGGCCCCGGGGTCACCCGTGACGATCAACACGTTGCTGTGGGAGCGATCGGCGCCGACACGTCGGATGATTTCTGCGGTCTCGGTTTCTCGGCCCACCAGCGCCAGACCAGAATTCCGCGTCGAGCGCTGGTCCCCACGAGCCTTTCCATCGTTTTCCACGGATGCTCCAAGGAATCGAGATCCCCCCAGACCCTAACGTGGGTGAACTGCGGCAGCGCGTGCGGGAGTGGTGTCGAACCCGCTCAAGAGCACTCAGAGCGCAGCCGTCGTCCAGGTTATTCCGGCCACGGCATCCATGGAGTTCTCCCAGACCGCTCGTTCATCTTCGCACCGTCACGGCATCGGCATGGCGGGAGGAACAGGCAGGCGTATGCGCTCCGCCGCTGTGGACGAACGGCACCGATGCAGTCACGTGACGCATACCCCGGCTGTTCGTCCAGCCGCAGAATCGTGCAGCGGGCACGGCCACGCCTTTCCGGCGCGGCGGGCAGGTACGGCCATGCGTCGCCGGTGGCGTCGTGCCATCGAAGACGGGGATCGCGTAAGCCGTACATCGGGACCGGAAGGCGCTGCCATGGTCACTGGACGCTCGTGGCTGGTCGGACTCGGGTTCCGTACGCCATGTGGTCGGCTTGTACGCCACTTCTACGTAGTCGACGGTATGGCCGATCCGGAGCAGGCCCACAAGGTGGCTCTTGAACGGGCGAACGAGCCGAGCGAACGCGCAGGGCGCGGAAACCTGCGGCCCGACGACGGTTGCGTCGAGATGCGCCGAGTGTCGCGTGACCCTCTGGGCACCTGGCGGTTGTCCGTCCCAAGCCCGTGCGCTGCCTAGCCCCCTGGAGCCGTAAGCCATCGTCGACGGGTGCAGGCCAGAACCTCCGAGAGCAGTCACCTGACGCATACCGGACGCAACCCCCGCACACCGAGACTGGCGACGTGGGCGGTGGCCGGCAGAACCTCGGGACACCCTCACGGCCGTGCACCCGCGAAAGGCCTACGGAGAGCACCATGGTGGCAAGCACAACGGTATCGCTGTGGGACCGCTTCGCCGCCTTCGACCTCGGGCTTATACGTCTGACCTCCGCGATACGCGCCGTTCTCGGAACCGCCACGACCCTTGCCGTGCTGACAGCGCTGCGAGCGCCCGAAACGGCGCTGGTGGTCGGCGGTTTCACCGCGATGACGACGTCACTGGCGATCAGCGACCTGCATCCGCGCAACCAGCTCATCACCCTCGGACTCGGCGCTCCGCTCTCTCTCGCGTCCCTGGCCGTTGGAGCCGTGCTGACGCCGTACCCGACGGCAGCCAAGCTGATCTTTTTGGTGGTGATCTACCTCGCCGTTCAGGCGCGCCGGTTCGGCCCACGAGGGCTGGGCCTGGGGATCTTCGGTTTCACGGCCTTCCTGCTGTCTCAGTTCACCCAGGCCCGAGCAGACCAGCTTCCGCAACTCGGCGCGTCGGTGCTTGTGGCTTTCGGGGCCGTCACGACCGGGTGGTACTGCGCCGGCCCCGTCACGGCGGCCAGAGCTCTGAGGCGGCTACGGCACGCATTCGACGTGCGTCTGCACGACGTCCTCCGGGACACGGCCGCGATGGTCGCCACCGGGCGGGACGTCGACACCCGGAGCCGCTCGTTGCAGGACCGCCTCGACAGACTGCACGCATCTGTGCTGCTGATCGAGGACTTTCTCGACGAGCGCGCCGTCGACGAGGGCACCGAGGCCCCGCTGCGGCACATCGCTCGTGTGGAGGTGGCCGCGCAGCGCCTGGCCGTACTCACGGTCCGCGCAGTTGGCACACCGGTGGCCCGCAACGACCTGGCGGAACGGACGGCACGACAGCGGCTCGCGCAGCGGATCCGAGCTCTCCGGCACCAGCTCACCGTGGGAACGGCCTATGCATCCGAGCAGTGCGAGGAGAGGTACGACGGCGGCCCGGACAACCGGCCGACCGGCTCCGCACATGTGCAGGACTGCTTCCCAGCGGTCGACGAACTCGCCGCGGCCCTGCGGGTTCTCGGCCCACGCGGCCGTCCGGCAGGGTTCGGGACACCTCCTCACAAGCCCGCCCCACCAACCTTGGGGGCGGTGCCGCGCGGGGAATGGGACACAGACGCCGAGAGCCTGAAGCGCGGAGCCACGCGTCAGGCGTTTCAGGTGACAACTGCCTCGGCCCTCGCCGTCGCGGGCGGTCATCTCCTGTCCCCGCACCTGTGGTATTGGGCCGTCGTGGCCGCATGGGTCGTCTTCATCAGGACCGAGAGCACCGGCGAGGTGCTGCTGCAGAGCCTCCGGCGGCTGGCCGGCACCGTCCTCGGCGTGGTGTTCGGCTACGGCCTTGCCGCCCTGGTCGGCGGAGACGGCCCCGTCCTCCTGATCCTGCTCCTACTGTGCATGTTCGGGATGTTCTACACCCCGGCACATGCTTACTGGGCCGTGACGTTCTTCATCACCGGCACGCTCAGCATGCTGCTTGCGCTGCTGGACACCTTTTCCACGCAAGTGCTGCTCTTGCGTGTCCAGGAGACCGCACTGGGAGTGTCCTGCGGCGTCGTTGCCGCCGTCCTCGTACTTCCCACCACGGTCCGCCGGGCCAGTGACGAGGAACTGGTCGGTTACCTGCGCGTCCTCGACCGCCTCCTTCGGGCCATCGCGTCAGCAAGCACGGACACGGAAACCCCGACGAGCTGGGGCCGCGCGGCACTCGACCTCGACCAGGCACTGGAATCCTTCCGCAAGGCCTGCCTGCCTCTCACCCATCCACTCAATCCGCAGCGCGGCCGACGCCACCACGCCCGTCACCTGCTTGAACTTCTTGAGGCTGGCGCGTACCACGCACGGAGCCTGACCGCCACGGCCGAGCATCTCCCGGCGGCCCGTGTCTCGGAGTGCGCCCCCCGCCTCACCGCCGCGGCCGACCGTGCTCACGAGACCGTGGCCCACCTGATCCGCGTCACCGGCCATCGACCGGGAATCTCCTCGCACACGGCACGCCCCAGAGTCGTCATGGCACTGTCTCTGCTCTCGGAAGAGCGGCGTGTGAGCCGCAGCCGGCCGTCGCCGGAGTATCGCCTGCTGCTGCACATCAATCGCCTCGACGCGACCTTGACCGCGCTCGTGCGAGCCTTGGACCCGCTCACCCCGGACCCCGGGCGCACCACCATGGTCCCGTCCGAGAGCGTTGACATCCCGTCGCCGCACGGCCCGGCCCCGGCTGCAGCGGTGCGCTGCGTCGCTCTCGCGGGCCGGTGCGAACGCGCCCAGGCTTCTGACACCCCGGCAGAACGCATCACAGGGTGACCAGCCTCCTGATCGACAGGTCATCGAAGCCGCCGACGGGAAAGACCGGGACGGCCACCGCACACGATACGGCCGGCAAGCAGGCCGATACGGATGCTGCTGCCGTCTCGTGAACGCGGCGAGGTCGCCATGTGCTCGTCCACGAGGTATCCAGGAATGGAACTCGGAACGGGGAGTCGCCTCACCTTTCGCCTGGCCTACAAGAGGAAACACCCCCGTGCTCCGAGCTGTACTCCTGGGTGCAGTCACGTGACGGATACCGTGCCCGCTGGGGCCGCTCCTACGGTTGGGTAAATCCTCCGAACTCCAAGGAAATCCCATGGAACAGATCACGCTCGGCAATGTCTCCATCACCCGGGTAAAGGAATATTTCGGTTCTGTCGAAATCACGCCCGACGCCTTCTTCCCGGAAAGCTCGAAGGAAGTGTGGGAAGCCGGTAAGGAATGGCTGGCTCCGGACTTCCTGGAGCCCGAAACGAACATCGTGTATTCGGCGATCCAGACCTGGCTGCTGCACAGCGAGGGCAAGACGATCCTGGTCGACACCGGTGTGGGCAACCACAAGGAGCGTCCCTACGCCCCGGTCTGGGGCCACCACGAATCGGACTTCCTGGCCAACCTCGCCCGGGCCGGCGTTCAGCCCGAGGACGTGGACATCGTGATCAACACGCATCTCCACATCGACCACGTCGGCTGGAACACCTACCTGCACGACCGGCAGTGGGTGCCCACCTTCCCCAACGCCACCTACCTGATGCCGAAGGACGACTTCGACTTCTGGAATCCCGAGAACGGCCACAAGTCGGTGTTCGGCCGCGGCAACCAGAATGTTTTCGAGGACAGCGTGACCCCGATCGTCCAGGCCGGCCAGACGCAGCTGTGGGAGAACAGCCACCAGATCGACGCGAACCTGCGCCTGGACCTGGCTCCCGGGCACACGCCCGGCTCCTCCGTGCTGACGCTCACCTCCGGCACGGACCGCGCGGTGTTCGTCGGCGACATGCTGCACAGCCCTGTGCAGATCCTCGAACCGGACGCCAACAGCTGCTTCTGCGAGAGCCCCGCCGAAGCCCGCGCCACCCGCCGCAAGGTGCTGGGCTGGGCGGCCGACAACAACGCGCTCGTGATCCCCGCGCACCTGGGCGGCCACGGCGCCACCGAAGTCGTACGCGAGGGAAGCACCTTCGCCATTAAGGGCTGGGCGCCCTTCACCCCGTACACCGAGCAGCGCTGAAGCCCGCGGAAAGGCACCAGAGATGAGCCACCACCCCGACCCCGTCGTGACCACCGCGCAGGGAGCCGTCCGCGGTTTGCGGCAGGACGACATCCGCGCGTTTCTGAACATCCCATACGCCGCCCCGCCGGTCGGCGCCGGCCGGTTCGCCCCGCCCCAGCCGCACGAGCCCTGGGACGGCGTACGGGACGCCACCCTCCCCGGACCCAACGCCCCGCAGTCCGAGCGCAAGCTCGGCAGCATCGACATGGCCCCCTACTTCGGCACCGGCTGGAGCCGCGGCGAGGACTACCTCACCATCAACGTCTTCCAGCCCGCAGCCGGTGACGGCGACCTGCCCGTGATGGTGTTCGTCCACGGCGGCGGGTTCGTCGCCGGGTCGACGCGGTCCGCGCTGTACGACGGTTCCGCCTTCGCCCGCGACGGCGTCGTCCTGGTCACGCTCAACTACCGGCTCGGCATCTCCGGGTTCCTCGACATCCCCGGGGCGCCCGCCAACCGCGGCCTGCTCGATGTCGTCGCCGCACTGCGCTGGGTGCAGGAGAACATCGCCGCCTTCGGCGGTGACCCGGACAACGTCACCCTCTTCGGCCAGTCGGCCGGGGCGACCATCGTCGGCGGCGTCCTCGCCACCCCCGAAGCCGCGGGCCTGTTTAGCAGGGCGATCGTGCAGAGCGGCAGCGGTCTGGGTGCGTTCACCTCAGAGCAGGCCGCCCGTGTCACCAAGGCCGCGGCCGAGGAACTGGGCATCGAGCCGCACGTCGACGCCTTCGCGGACATCTCCGACGAGCGCCTGGTCGAGGCCGCCTCCCGGCTCGCGGGCATCGACCTGCAGACCGCCACGCACCACGACCCGCTGATCGGCCTCAGCCCCTTCAGCCTGGTGCTCGACACGCAGCCCGCCGTATCCGTCGCCGCCGGCCTGAGCGCCGATGTCGACCTGCTCGTCGGCACCAACACCGAGGAGGGAAACCTCTACCTGGTCCCGGTGGACAAGTACGCCACCTCGACCGCCGGGGACGTCGACGACACCGCGGCGCGCTCGCACCCGAAGCCCGCGCAGCTCGTGGAGACGTACCGCAACACCCGCCCCGAGGCGTCCTTCGGTGAACTGCGGTCGGCCATCATGGGTGACGCGCTGTTCGGCGCGGGCAGCTGGGCCCTGGCCGGCGCACATGCCGCCCACCCCCAGTCCGCCACGTACAGCTACGAGTTCGCCTGGCGCTCCCAGGCCCTGGGCGGAGACCTCGGAGCCACCCACGCGATGGAGCTCCCCTTCGTCTTCGACATCGCGGAACTCCCGCATCTGACGGGTGAGGGCGGCCTGCTCGGCCCCGACAAGCCCCCCGCGGACCTCGCAGCCCGCATGCACGAAGCCTGGATCCGCTTCGCCAGGACCGGCAACCCCGGCTGGGACCAGTACGACACCACACGCCGGGCCACGATGCACATCGACGCCGAGTGGACCCAGGTCGACGACCCCCGCAGCCAGGAACGACAGGCCTGGGCCTGATCCCTCGCACCGATTGCTCTGTGCACCCTTCCGTCAAGGACACACCATGGCAACAACCGTCATCACCACCGAGAACGCACCCACCCTTCCAGCCCCGCTGTCCCAGGGCATCCGCAAGGGCCCGATCCTGCAGGTCTCCGGGCAGCTCCCGTTCGACCCGGAGACCGGCGCGGTCGTCGGCACCACGGTCGCCGAGCAGACCGCGCAGACTCTGCGCAACGTCACCGCCGTACTCAAGGCGGCCGGCGCCGGCCTGGAGGACGTCGTGATGCTCCGCGTCTACCTCACCGACCCCGCCCACCTGCCCGAGCTGAACGAGGCGTACGCGGCAGCCGTCGGTGAACCCTTCCCCGCCCGCACCACCGTCTACATGCAACTCCCGCCGGGACTGCTCGTGGAGATCGACGCCCTGGCAGTCCTGGACGACTGACTCGGCTGCAGTGCAAGGCTGGTCTGGCGCGGTCCCCCGGGACCGCGCCAGACCGGCGTCCATTCCTAGAGAGGAAAGGGGGCACGATGGATGATCGCCTGTCGAGGGCGTGCGTCAACCTGAGGGTTGTACCGGTGGACCTGCTGGACGCCTTGTGCTCCCTGTCGGGGCGCCCTTCACCGCCCTCCGGTTCTCATCCGGTACGGCGCCTCTACGGGCACGTACTCCACGCAGCGGCCTCACTGCCGCTGGGCGCGCTGCAACCGGGCGACGTGAGCGCGGCCACCGAGGTGCGCGCCGGCCTCCTGAACGCCGACGTCCCGCCCCCGTCGGACGCGGCCGCCCAATGTATCCAGCACACGGTGGACGACCTGGGGCCCGCCGACCTGTGGACGCTGGCCCGCGGCACCGCCATGACCCGCGACGACCTCGCGTGGGGCGCCGCCGCAACTCTGGCGCAAGAACGCCTCGAACACCCGGACTCTCTGGACGAGATCGCCGCACAGGCCATCGTGGACGAAATCGCCGAACGGACCCCATGCCGGTGGGGCCGTCACCACAGCGACGCGGTTCGTGCCGTCACGATGATCAACGGTGGCCGCACCCGTCTCCGCACCCGGCCCAACCAGCAAGATCACGATCTACAGCTGGCGTACTAGTCACCGCCGCTGGACCACCCTCGGTGGTGGTGACATTGTCAGTGCTTCAAGGAGCCCTTGGCCCCCTCTTTCGCGCCCCGCGCCTTGCCCCGCGCTTCGAGGGCGGCACCCTTTGCTGCGAGATCATCTTTGTGTACCGCGTGAGCCAGCGTTCGCACGGTCATTCCTACAACCTGTTCGGCCTTTGCTTTGGCCTTCTCTCCGGTACTCATCTCAGTACCTCCGCGCTCACTGGCCGAGTGCCCTTGAGGGAGGGGAGGCAACCGTTCCTAATCAGTGAGCAGTAGTGAGTCTTGGACCCATACCTGGTCACTGCGGGCATCCCGAACGGTTTTGGATGTCCTGGTCGCCCGCT